>NZ_JARE01000057.1:0-80172 GCF_000708325.1 Microbacterium sp. Cr-K20
GCGACCGCCACGCGGTCGGGCAGGCTCACCTCGAGGCGCTTGCCGGAGACCTCGACGACGACGGTGTGGCGCGACTCGCCGGCGGCCGGCGACTCGAGCTCGCCGTCCCACGCGGGGATGTCGTTGACGAACTCGGTCTCGATCCAGCGGGTGAAGATGCCGAACTCGCCGTTCTCGGCCGTGAATGCCGGGTCGCGGACGACCTTGCGGTGGAACGGGATGACGGTGGGGAGACCGGCGACCTCGAACTCGTCGAGTGCGCGGCGGGAGCGCTCCAGCGCCTCCGCCCTGTCCTTGCCGGTCACGATGATCTTCGCGAGCAGCGAGTCGAACGCGCCCGAGACCGAATCGCCGGCGGTGACGCCGGAGTCGAGGCGGATGCCGGGACCCCCGAAGGTCTTGAAGACGTGGATCGGACCGGGCTGGGGGAGGAACCCGCGACCGGGGTCCTCACCGTTGATGCGGAACTCGATGGAGTGGCCCTGCGGCTTCGGGTCGTCGTAGTCGATGGTGCCGCCGGCCGCGATGCGGAACTGCTCGCGCACCAGGTCGATGCCGGTGACCTCTTCGGAGACCGGGTGCTCGACCTGCAGGCGGGTGTTCACCTCGAGGAACGAGACCGTGCCGTCGGCACCGATCAGGAACTCGCAGGTGCCCGCACCGACGTATCCGACCTCCTTGAGGATGGCCTTCGACGCCGAGTAGAGCAGGTCGTTCTGCTCCTCGGTCAGGAACGGTGCAGGAGCCTCTTCGACGAGCTTCTGGTGGCGGCGCTGCAGCGAGCAGTCGCGCGTGGAGATGACGACGACGTTGCCCTCGGCATCGGCCAGGCACTGCGTCTCGACGTGGCGCGGCTTGTCGAGGTACTTCTCGACGAAGCACTCGCCGCGACCGAAGGCGGCGACGGCCTCGCGGGTGGCCGACTCGAACAGCTCGGCGACCTCGTCGAGCTCGCGGGCGACCTTGAGGCCACGTCCGCCGCCGCCGTATGCCGCCTTGATGGCGATCGGGAGGCCGAACTCCTTCGCGAAGGCGATGACCTCGTCGGCTCCGGCCACGGGACCGGGGGTTCCGGGCGCGAGGGGAGCGCCGACCTTCTCGGCGACGTGACGCGCGGTCACCTTGTCGCCGAGGGCCTCGATCGCCTCGGGCGACGGGCCGATCCAGGTCATCCCCGCGTCGATGATGGCGCGGGCGAACTCGGCGTTCTCGGCGAGGAACCCGTAGCCGGGGTGCACGGCGTCGGCACCGGCGCGGCGGGCGATGGAGAGGATCTTCTCGATCTGCAGGTACGTCTCGGCGCTGGTCGAGCCGCCGAGCGCGTACGCCTCGTCTGCGAGACGGGAGTGCAGGGCATCACGATCCTGGTCGGCGTAGACGGCGACCGACGCGATCCCGGAGTCTCGAGCGGCGCGGATGATGCGTACGGCGATCTCGCCGCGGTTGGCGACGAGCACCTTGGCGATAGCAGGCATGGTTGCCAGCCTAGCGAGAAGGCCCTCGATCCCTTTGACGACTCCCCACAAGAAAGTGGGGGAAACGTGGAGGGGAGTCTACGACCACAGATCCGTCCATCGGACGCCGAGCTCTGCGACCAGGCGCCGCACGGTCGACAGGGACATGCCCACGACGGTCGAGGGATCGCCGTCGACCCGGGTGATGAAGGCGCCGCCCAGACTGTCCACGGTGAAGGCTCCGGCCACGTGCAGCGGCTCGCCCGAGGCCACGTAGGCCGCGATCTCCGCGTCGCTCACGTCTTCGGCGAAGGTCACCGCCGCCTCGGCGACGGCGGTCGCCTCGACGGGCTCCGCGCCGGGAACGACCCGGAACACCGAGTGCCCGGAGTGCAGGATGCCCGTCGCTCCGCGCATCTCCTCCCACCGCCGGGTGGCCTCCTCCGCGGTGTACGGCTTGCCGTAGACCCGCCCGTCGAGCGCGAACATCGAGTCACCGCCGATCACGAGACCGTCGAACTCGCCCTCCTCTGCGAGACTGCGGGCGACCGCTGCGGCCTTGGCGCGGGCGAGGAGCAGCACCAGCTCGGCGGGGGCGAGCGCGGCGCCGCGTTCGGCCTCGGCGGCTGCGGCGACGGCATCCTCGTCGACATCGGGAGAGAGGGTGAGCGGCTCGATCCCCGCCTGCCTCAGCAGCATCAGTCGGGCGGGAGAGGTGGAGGCGAGGCAGACGCGCATGTCCACCACCGTATCCTCGAAGAATGACTTCCTCCGCAGCCGACGTGCTCGAACTCGACATCACCGGCATCGCACACGGGGGCACCTTTGTCGCCCGCCATGAGGGCCGCGTGGTCTTCGTCTCCGATGCGATCCCCGGGGAGCGTGTCCGTGCCAGGGTGATCGCCCCGCAGGAGGGCGCGGACGCCTCCACCCGCAGCTTCTGGCGGGCCGAGACGATCGAGGTCCTCGACGCGTCGGAGCATCGCCGTCCGCACATCTGGGCCGAGGCCGATCTCTCCCGGGATCCGGCGGACCGCCCGGGCGGAGCCGATCTCGGCCACATCGACCTCGGGTACCAGCGGGTGCTCAAGCGCCAGGTGCTGACGGAGGCGCTCGACCGGTTCGCGGGATCAGGTCTCGTCGCTCCCGAGATCGAGGCCGTCGACTCCGGTGACGGCACCGGCTGGCGCACCCGCGTCACCCTGCACGTCGACGAGTCGGGTGAGGTCGGTCCGTTCGCTGCGCGCAGCCACCGCGTGATCCCCGTCACCAGCTACCCGCTCTCGCGTCCCGCCATCGCCGAGGCCGCACTTGCCCTGCACGGCGAGGCGCCGGGACGCATCGAACTCGTCGAACCGGCCGACGGCCGAGTCCGCGTCATCCGGCGGGAGGAGGCCGAGCGGCCGGCGAAGGTCGCTCGCGGCTTCCGTCGCCGCCCGACACCGGAAGTGATCGAGGAGGTCGTCGGCGACCGCCGCTTCCAGGTCGATGCGACGGGATTCTGGCAGGTGCACCCGCGCGCGGCGTCCGTGCTCGACGCCGCGGTCTACGGCGTGCTCGAGGGGCACGTCGACGAGCAGAAGACGCACTACGACCTCTACGGCGGTGTCGGACTCTTCGCTGCGACCCTCGCCGACCTCGGCGGCTCCGACATCGTCACGGTCGAGTCGAGTGCGCGGGCCACCCAGCACGCAGCCGCCAACCTCGCCCCGCTCGATGTGAAGGCCGTGACCGCGCGCGTGGATCGCTTCCTCTCCACGCAGAAGAGCGGTGGGCGCACCGGAGCCGTCATCCTCGACCCGCCGCGTGCCGGGGCCGGGCGCCAGGTCGTCGACGCGGTGCACGCCCTCGCGCCGGAGGCCATCGCGTACGTCGCGTGCGACCCGGTGGCCCTCGCCAGAGACCTCGGGACGTTCCGGACCCTCGGGTGGAAGGTCGACCGGCTGCGCGGCTTCGACCTCTTCCCGCACTCGCACCACTTCGAGGTCGTCGCGCTCCTCACCCGGTGACCGATCCCGGCCGCCGCCGGGTACTCACTAGGCTGGGTGGATGAGCAGGGTCGCACTCATCGACGATCACGAGTCCGTTCGCCTCGGCCTCGAGGCCGCGTGCGCGCGTGATTCGCAGACGGTGGTGTTCTCCGGCAGCACGGTCGTCTCCTACCTCGAGTGGCGAGTGGCCTCCGCGTCCGCTCCGGCCGACGTGGTCGTGCTCGACCTCACTCTCGGTGACGGGTCGACCGTGACGGAGAACGTGACCTCGCTCGTGAACGACGGGGCGAGCGTCGTGATCCACAGCGTGGCCGACCGTCCCGCAGCAGTGCGCGAGGCGCTCTCGGCCGGCGCCGCCGGCGTCGTCAGCAAGTCATCCGCTCTCGACGACGTGTTGGATGCGATCCGCACCGTCGCCCAGGGCGAAGCGCTCAACAACGTCGAATGGGCCAGCGCCGTCGACGGCGATCGGGCGTTCGCCGACGCGCAGCTCTCCACTCGCGAGCGCGAGGTGCTCCGGCTCTATGCCACGGGACTGCCGCTGAAGGCGGTCGCCGAACGTCTCGGCGTCGCCTACTCCACGGCCAAGGAGAACATCACCCGCGTCCGCGTGAAGTACGTCGAGGTCGGTCGTCCGGCACCCACCAAGGTGGACCTCCTCCGTCGGGCGATGGAGGACGGGATCGTCGCGGCCGACGGGGCGGCGAGTGCCCGCTGATCCGCTCAGCATCCGCGATGCCTGGAGCAAGATCCCCTCGCCCGGCAGCGCGGACACCGAGTTCGAGCGCTTCACCGGCAAGCGCATGGAGCGGATCCTCGCGATCGTCGTGGCGATCGGCTCTGCTGCGCTCGGCGTGCAGGCTCTGATCGCCGCGCTGAGCTCTCCGTTGCGTACAGATGCGGCGGATGCCGTGATCCTGGCCGCGGTCTTCGTGCCCCTGGCGGCGATGCTCGCCGCGTGTCTGATCGGGCGCGGTGTCCGCCTCTTCTCCGGCGTCTTCGCCGTGATCTACGTCCTGGCCCTGGCCGCATGGCCGACCGTCGTCGATCCGACCGACAAGAGTGCGGGGGATCAGCCGTGGATCTTCTTCCTCGTCAACGTCGGCGTGGTCGCGGCGATGCTCGCGTTCCCGCTGCGACTCCAGTTCGCCTGGGCGGCGGGGATGCCGTTCGTCTACGGGTACGTCCGACTCGTCCAGGGCGAGTTCTCGCGGGAGTTCTGGGTGACGACCGCGTTCGATGTGTCGTTCACGCTGATCCTGGGCGTGGTTATGATCTCGCTCGGCTGGATGTTCCGCTCGGTCGCGGCCGGCGTGGACGAGGCCAGAGGCCAGGCGGTCTCGTCGTACTCGACCGCCGCCGCTGCTGCTGCCGCAGAGGAGGAGCGGGTGGCCATGTCGGCACTCATGCACGACAGCGTCCTGGCTGCGCTGATCGCCGCGGAGCGCGCCGAAGGCGATCGGGCGAAGGAGCTCGCTGTCGCGATGGCGCGCGAAGCGCTCACCCGGCTGGCGAACACCGAAGCCGCGGTGGCGCAGGAGGGGAGTGATGAGCCGATCGGGACGGCGCAGATCGTGGTGGAGCTGCGTCGAGCGCTCTCCGAACTCGGCGCCGACGCGATCGTCGAGGAGCGGGGCGGGATCGGGCTGATTCCCGGTCGCGCGGCCCGGGCCCTGGTGCTCGCCGCGCGTCAGGCCATCGGCAACGCCGTCGCACATGCCGGCGGGCGCGGCCTGCACATCGTCGCCGAGGGACACGGCGACGAGGGGATCGCCGTCACGGTGTCCGACGCCGGGCCGGGTTTCGACGTCGAGAGCATCGGGGCGGATCGTCTCGGCATCCGGGCGTCCATCCTCGCTCGCATGGCCGGCGTCGCGGGCACCGCGGAGATCCGATCCGACGAGCACGGCACGATCGTGGTCCTGGGCTGGGAGCGCTCGTGAACCGCACCGTCCGCAGCGTCGCCACCTCGCTCGCCGTCGGGTTCGCGCTGTACTTCGTCGCGCGCGGTATCTGGTGGATCGAGCAGCCGACCGCACCGCTGGCGATGGTCCTCGCGATCGGTCTCTACCTCGTCGTCGTCAACATCGCGATCCTCGGCAGCGCCACTTCGGTGCGGATGCCGTTGTGGTCGGCCGTGCTCGCGCTGCTGGCCAGTGCCGTCATCCCGGCGCTGGTGACGTTCGCGCTCGACCCCGCCGACCGCACTGCGCCGTTCGCCACCTGGTACATCGGCGCACTCGGCCTGCTCGGGGTCGTGTGCGTCGTCCGTCGTCGGTTCCTCGTCGGCTGGGCGACGCTGGCGGTCCTGGTGGCGGCGACGTCCGCCTATCTCGGCCTCGGTGTGGCGTTGAGCCTCGGTCTGGTGGGCTCGATCATGTGGGTCGTCGTCGCCCGTCTGCTCGTGATGTTCTGGGATCGCGCGGTCCGCGACACGGAACGCCTCGCCGAGATCCAGCAGGCGGTCTCGGCCTGGCACGCCACGCAACGGGTGCGTCAGCGTGAACGGCGCCTGCGCACGCAGTTCGCTCTGGCTGTCGCGGGGCCCGTCCTGAGCCGTGTGGTGGCGTCTCGCGGGTCGCTGGACGATCAGGAGCGCCTGGATGCCCGTCTGGCCGAGGGGCGACTGCGGGATGAGCTGCGCGGTGCGGATCTGCTCAACGATGCGGTGCGGAATGCGATCGACAGCGCGCGTCGACGGGGCGCGGTCGTGACGGTGTTCGACGAAGGCGGCTTCGACGGCATCGACGAGGCGCGACGGGTCGAGATCCGGGATGAGCTGGCCGCCGTGCTCATCCGTGCCCGGAGCGCTCGCCTCATCATCCGTTCGGCTCGTGATCCTCGCGTCGCCGTGACCGTGGTCGGCCGCGCCGGCACTCGCTCCTCCGGCGACGATGATTCCGTCGACCTGTGGCACGAGATCCTGCGGGACGCCGCCGCGGTCTGATCCCCACCGACGCGGCGCGCCGCCCCTCGGCTCCGGTGGGGGAGGAGACCGGAGTCGAGGCGGTAGAGAGTGGGCGAGGGGCGGCGTATCCGCCTGCCCCTCGCCGTGCGGACAGTTACCCGAAAACCGTCCGCTGGTGGCCGATCAGCGTCTGTCTACCCTGGGACAGAGAGACCAGCCGAACGCGAAGCGTCTCATTCAGTCTGAGGGTTCTTCCAATCGTTGTCTGTAGGTATTTTGGGGGACACGATTTCCCCGCCGATGGGGGATCATTGGACGATGGGAACGCGCCGGGGCACGAATCTTCCGCGGATGGGCGACTTCAATCAGTCCGTCGTGTTGGAGGCCATCCGTCAGTCCGGTGAGGGGTCGAGCCGGATCGAGCTCGCCGCAGCGACGGGTCTGTCGGCGCAGACCGTCACCAACATCACACGGCGGCTGCTCGACGAAGGCCTCATCCGCGAGGCCGGACGCACGATCAACGGACCGGGCAAGCCGCGCGTCACGCTGCGGCTCGTCGCGGACAGCCGCTTCTCGGTCGGTGTGCATCTGGATCCCGCCCTCATGACTTTCGTGCTCCTCGACCTGTCCGGTGCGGTCGTGCGGCGTGTCGGCGTGCGCACCCCGGCCATGGAACCTCCTCGGATCGTCCAGGCCATGGCGGCGACGGTCGACGCGCTCATCACGGTCTCGGGCATCGACAGGGCATCGATCGCCGGTGTCGGGGTCGCGGCGCCCGGCCCCCTCGATGCGGAGAAGGGCACCGTGATCGACCCGCCGAAGCTGCTCGGCTGGAACCGGGTGCCGCTTCGCTCCGTGCTGGCCGAGGCGATCGGCCTCCCGGTGGTACTCGAGAAGGACACGACCGCCGCCGCGGTGGGCGAGCTCTGGACGCGGAGGGCGTCGGCCGACGACTCCTTCGTGTTCGTGTATCTGGGCACGGGTATCGGGGCGGCGCTGGCCAGAGACGGGGAGGCCGTCCCCGGAAGCACCCGCAACATCGGAGAGATCGGACACCTCATCGTCGACCCGGACGGACCGCCGTGCACGTGCGGCTCCCGTGGGTGCGTCGAGGTCGTCTGCACCCCGCAGGCGATCGTCGCGCAGGCGGAGCGGGCGGGAGTGTTCCGCGACGATCGTGAGGTCAGCGATGTCGAGGCGGTGGACGCGCGTTTCACGGAGCTGTGTCAGCGGGCGGCTGACGGCGATGAGCTCGCCGACGGTGTGCTGACGCGGGCCGCGGCGCACATGGCGGTGCTGACGGCCGGGCTGACGAACATGCTCGACGTGGACCGTGTGGTCTTCGGCGGCCCGTTCTGGTCGCGGCTGGCCGAGGTCTACCTGCGGGAGATCCCCGACCGGCTCGAACGGGCGAGCGCCACACGTGCGGTGCGCTCGCTGCCCGTGGACGGAACGGTCGTCGGTGACGATGTCGCCGCTGTGGGGGCCGGCTGCGTGGTGCTCGATTCCGTGCTCAGCCCGCGAGCATCGGCGCTGCTGCTCGACCACTGATCCCGATCAGCCGGAGAATCTTCCCCAGGGGATGTCTCGACGCAGCGGGCGACGGAGCGGGCGCTGCGTGCGGGTCCAGGCCGAGACCGAAGGCTCCTCGACGACGGCGTCCGCAGCCTCGGCGGCGTACGCCTCGCTGATCACCGCGATGAGTGCGGCGAGTTCCTCTTCGGTGGCGGCTCCACGGGTGATCTCGAGCATCGGCGCGACGTCCCCTGATGCTGCGTCCTGCGTGTCGTGCGCGGTCACAGGGGGATGTTCCCGTGCTTCTTCGGCGGCAGCTCTGCACGCTTGCCGCGCAGAGCACGCAGCGCCTTCGCGATCGAGACGCGGGTGTTCGCGGGCTCGATGATGCCGTCGAGCTCGCCGCGCTCCGCCGCGAGGAACGGCGACGCCACGTCGTAGGTGTACTCGTTCGCGAGGCGGGTGCGCACGGCGGCGACGTCTTCGCCGGCCTCCTCCGCCTTCTTGATCTCACCGCGGTACAGGATGTTGACGGCACCCTGGCCGCCCATGACCGCGATCTCGGCGGTGGGCCAGGCGAGGTTCACGTCGGCGCCGAGCTGCTTGGATCCCATCACGATGTAGGCGCCGCCGTAGGCCTTGCGCAGGATGACGGTGACCAGCGGCACGGTGGCCTCGGCGTACGCGTAGAGGAGCTTCGCACCGCGCCGGATGACGCCTTCCCATTCCTGGTCGGTGCCCGGCAGGTATCCGGGCACATCGACGAGGGTGACGATCGGGATCGAGAACGCGTCGCAGAAGCGCACGAACCGGCTGGCTTTCTCTCCGGCCTCGATGTTGAGCGTTCCGGCCATCTGCGACGGCTGGTTGGCGATGATGCCGACCGAACGTCCCTCGATGCGGCCGAAGCCGATCACGATGTTCGGGGCGAACAGCGGCTGGACCTCGAGGAAGTCGCCTTCGTCGACGATGTGCTCGATCACCGTGTGGATGTCGTAGGGCTGGTTCGTCGAGTCCGGCACGATCGTGTTCAGCGTGCGGTCGGCGTCGGTGGTCTCGAACTCGAAGGTGCTCTCGTACGAGGGCAGCTCCGCCATGTTGTTGTCGGGGAGGAAGCTGAGGAGCGTGCGCGCGTAGTCGATCGCATCGTCCTCATCCTCGGCGAGATAGTGCGAGACGCCGGAGCGGGTGTTGTGCGTGTACGCGCCGCCGAGCTCCTCCATACCCACGTCCTCGCCGGTGACGGTCTTGATCACGTCGGGTCCGGTGACGAACATCTGGCTGGTCTTGTCGACCATGATGACGAAGTCGGTGAGTGCCGGCGAGTACACAGCTCCTCCGGCGGCCGGGCCCATGATGATGGAGATCTGCGGGATGACTCCGGAAGCGCGGGTGTTCAGGCGGAAGATCTCGCCGTACTTGCCGAGCGCGACCACACCCTCCTGGATGCGTGCGCCGCCCGAATCCAGGATGCCGATGCACGGCATGCCTCCGGAGAGCGCGAACTCCATGATCTTGATGATCTTCTCGCCGGCGACCTCGCCGAGCGATCCGCCGAATGTCGAGAAGTCCTGGGAGTACACCGCGACGGTGCGTCCGTTGATCGTGCCGACGCCGGTGACGACCGAGTCGCCGTAGGGACGGGAGCGGTCCATGCCGAACGCGGTCGTGCGGTGGCGCACATACTCGTCGAACTCGACGAAGCTCCCGGGGTCGACGAGCAGTTCGATGCGCTCGCGGGCGGTCATCTTGCCCTTGGCGTGCTGCTTCTCCTTCGCCTTCGCTTCCGCGTCGACGACGGCTTCCGTGTAGCGAGCGCGCAGATCCGCGATCTTGCCGGCGGTGGTAAAGAGGTCGGGCTTGTCCGTCACGGATTCCACCCTAGCGTCGGGGCGACGCGCTCCGTTGGATGCTCGGCACAACGGGTCGGTCAATCCTTTGGCGATGAACGCGCGAGCTCAGTGCCCGCCGGGGTCCGGTTCCTGCTCGTGGTCGGTCTCCTCCAGTGCCGGATCGTTTCTGGGCGAGCGGCCGAGGGAGAGCGCTTTGCGACCGACCCACTCGACACCGCGGACTGTCGTCCCGGCAGCACCGGCCACCGCCGTGCCGGCGTACCGGGCGCCGCGCAGCACGCGCAGTTCGACCTTCTCGGCGCCGGGAACGGGCTCCAGCTCGAACGGGAGATCGATCGGAGCTGCACCGAACGCCCGATGCGATGTGGTGAGCACGCGACGACCGAGGATGTGGTTTCCGGCCCCGCCGATCGCCGCCCCGATGCCGAACGGCAACGCTTTGCCGATGATCGACGCTCCGCCCTTCGCGGCGAACTGCTTCACGAACATGCTCTTGAGCTGGTCGACCAGGGGGCCGACGGCGGCGCGGGGCAGCGACTTCGTGACCAGCTCGCCCCAGTACGACGATCTGCTCCCGCCGCGCCCGGCCATCTGCCCCGCCAGCTGCCCGACCAGGTCGACGCCCTCCTTGCCCAGCATCAGGGTCATCACGAGAGCGCGTGCGCGATCGGGGTTGGCGACCGCGATGCCGTGCACCTCGGCGACCGACTGCGCGAAGAGCGCCGTCGACTCCACGAAACCCACGGTCTCGACGCCCGAGAGTGCCAGGGTCACGCCGGTACCGATGCCGGGGACGACCGCGGTCGCTCCCACTGCCGCCCCGCCCGTGGTCACGGCAGCGAGGTAGCGTCGCTCGAGGATGCGGATGATCTCGGCGGGCGTCGCGTGCGGGTTGCGCAGGCGGATGCTGCGGATGTGCGCGAGCACGAGCGGGCGCTGGATCGACAGCACGCGGTCGAGCCCCCGCACCATCATCGGATGCTCCGGGGATCCGGCGGGAGGCACGCCCTTGTCCCACGGAGCATCGTCCGGCAGGGAGTGGATCTTGTGCACCTTGGGGGTCATGCGGCGATCCTAGGGAGTCAGCCCGCGAAAACGCCGAAAGCCCGGCCCCACGACGGGGGCCGGGCTTTCGGGAATCGGGTCAGACGAAGAGGTTCGCCCGCTCGAGGTCTTCTGCGAAGTCGACCTCGACCGCGTACAGGTCAGAGACGTCCATCGGCTCGAGGAGGAGACCGTCCTCGGCGATGGCCAGCTCGAGACCGCGCTCGAAGTAGTCCTGATCCTCGACGCGCTGCAGCTGGCGCATGAACGCCTTCTTGTGCGCGGAGGAGATGTAGTTGATGCCCACGGCCTCACCCAGACCGCCCTTGACGGTCTTGGACAGCTCGTTGATGAAGCCCTCGGCGGTGACCGTGTACTTCACCTCTTCGTCGCTGACCTTGGAGGTGTTGACGGTGACGAACGACTGATCGCGCTCGATGAAGGCGGCGGCACGACCGAGGATCATCGGGTCGAACACCACGTCGCCGTTCATCCACAGCACTCCACCCTTGCCGGTCGCGCCGAGGGCGCGCAGCAGGCTCTTCGACGTATTGGTCTCGTCGTAGCGCTCGTTGTGGACGTAGTTGACGGCGGGGAAGGCGTCGATGATGGTCTCGGCGCGATAGCCGACCACTGTGGTGATGCGCGCGTCCGAACCGAAGGCGGCGCGGATGTTGTCGTGCTGCTGGCCCATGATCGTGCGGCCGTCGCTCAGTTCGGTGAGCGGCTTCGGCAGCGCTCGGCCGAGGCGCGAGCCCATGCCGGCGGCGAGGATGACGGTCTGAAGAGTCACGAGTGCTCCTAAAGGAAGTTGTGTTCACGGTCGATTCACCGACCAGACACTTCGTCGTGCCGAGTTCATGGTAGCGAGGCAGCCTGGGAAGCCCCGGGTCGGGGAGCCTCCCGTTGTCATTTCGTGATCGAGTACACACCGGACGCACAGGCTCGCCCTCCGGGCCCATTGTGTCGGATCCGAGGGTTCGTCGGTGAATGTTGCGCGGCGGCCTTGGCATGCGGCTCCCCATTGATACCGTAGGACGGTGACTTCCTCCCCTGACGACCGCGCCGCCCAGGTGGACGAGACCGAGACCGCGCCGCCGAAGGCATCGACGAAGCCTGTAGCGAAGACGACTGCCGCAAAAACGACGCCCACGAAGACCGCTGCTGCGAAGTCGACTGCTGCGAAGACCGCTGCTGCGAAGTCGACTGCTGCGAAATCGACTGCTGCGAAATCGACCGCCGCGAAGACCACTGCCGCGAAGAAGCCCGCCGGGAACCGCGCTCCGGCGAAACCGGCCGCCTCGAAGGTGGCTCCTGCCAAGAGGCCCGCCGCCACGACGACGGCGAGATCGGCTGCAGAGCAGGCGGCACCGACCGCTGAGGTCGTCGTGGAGCCTCTGAAGAACGCCATGCTCGATCGATCCGCGTCGAACGCCGCTCCGAAGCGCGCGTCTGCGACGGCCCGCACGGCCGCGGCGAAGAACACGGCCGCACGTGCCGCGGCGACGAAGCCCGCCGCGGGGACAACGGCATCGGCGAAGTCCGCGGCAGCCAAGACCGCCGCAGCGAAGACCGCCGCAGCCAAGACCGCCGCAGCGAAGACGGCGGCGGCCAAGACTGCGGCCGCGAAGACCACGGCCCGGTCGACGACCGCGAAGACGGCGGCAGCGAAGACGGCGGCGGCGAAGGCTGCCGCGGAGAAGGCTGCCGCGGACAAGGCTGCCGCGGAGAAGGCTGCCGCGGCCGCCGCGGAGGCCGAGACGGTTGCCGCCACCGCAACGCCCGTCGTCGAGCCGGCGCCGGCTGGCGACCAGACGGCTCCCGTCGAGTCCGCTTCGGCGATCGAACCCGCCCCCGCATCCGAGGAACCGGTGCGCGGTGAGGTAGAGGCACCCGCGGTGACGGCGGCAGACGACGTCGCTGTACCGACCGAGGTCGAGGTCGAGGTCGAGTCGGAGCGCGAAGCGACGTCGGTCGAGGTCGTCGAAGCCGTGGTCGACTCCGACGACGCGGCCTCCGATGCGGTCGGCGCAGCCGACAGCACGTCCGACGGCGAGGCGATCAGCATCCGCGGTCTCGTGAAGCAGTTCGGCGACAACCGTGCCGTCGCCGGGATCGACCTGACAGTCCCGGCCGGGTCGTTCTACGGCGTCGTCGGCCCCAATGGCGCCGGTAAGACCACCACGCTCTCCATCGTCGCCGGTCTGCTGCGCGCCGATGAGGGCAGCGTCGTGATCTGCGGAATCGATCAGGCGGTGCAGCCGCAGGCGGCGAAGCGAATGATGGGCGTGCTGCCCGACCGGCTGCGCACGTTCGACCGGCTCACCGGCCGCCAGCTCCTCTACTACTACGGTCTTCTGCGCGGGCTCACGGCCGATGTCATCGAGAAGCGTGCGGCTGACCTCGCTCGTGCCTTCGATCTCGGCGACGCGCTCAGCCGAGTGGTCTCGGACTATTCGGCGGGCATGACGAAGAAGATCATGCTCGCGGGAGCCATGATCCATTCGCCGCGCGTCCTCGTGCTCGACGAGCCGTTCGAATCGGTCGATCCGGTCTCGTCCGCGGTCATCCTCGACATCCTGCGCGCCTACGTCTCACACGGCGGCACCGTCGTCCTCTCCAGCCACGGCATGGATCTGGTCGAGCGCGTCTGCTCGCGTGTGGCCATCATCGTCAACGGCGAGGTGCTCGCAGAAGGAACGATCGACGAGGTGCGCGCAGGTCAGACCCTCGAAGCCCGCTTCGTGGAGCTCGCCGGATCCAGCGGAGAGGTGGAGGGGCTCGAGTGGCTGCACACGTTCTCCGACTGAGAGTCGCGCTCCTCTTCGGGGCGCTGCGCAGCGATCGTCGGGTTCGGATGCTCGTGATGCTCGCAGCGGTCGTCGCCGTCACGGTCATCGTCTGCCTCGCGATCTTCAGCCTTGCCGATGCTCCTGTTCCCGTCGCCCGCGCGGTCACGGTGCTCGGCGGGGCCGCCCTGCTCGTCGGCTTCCTCGTGGGCCCGATCCTCGTCGGCGCGGTCGACCAGCTGGATCCCCGTCGGTTCGCGGTCTTCGGCGTGGACGAACGCCAGATGCCCTGGGTGCTCACGCTGGCGGCCTTCGTCAGTGTGCCCAGCCTGGCGCTGCTCGCCGTCTACATCAGCGTCTGCATCGTCGCGGTCCAGGCGGGAACGCCGTGGCCGCTCGCCATCCTGATGACGCTCCTCGGCGTCGTGACGACCGTGCTCGTCTCCCGGATCGGTATGGCGGTCAACGCCCTGCTGCTCCCCGAGCGTCGCTCGCGCGAGCTCACCGCGCTGTTCGCGCTCGCGCTGCTGGTGATCGCGTTCCCCGTCGCGGTGTTCCTCGGGTCCCTGCGCTGGGACGGTCTCGTCCCCGACTCACTGGCGACGCTGTCGACGGTGCTCGGGTTCAGTCCGTTCGCCGCGGCGCCTGCCTTCCTCTTCTCGTCCGCTGCAGGAGGGACGGCATCGGCGTGGGTGAGCGGCATCGTGGCGGTCCTCACCGTCGGCCTCCTGTGGGTCGCCTGGTCGTGGCTCGTGCGTCGCCTGCTCACGACGACCGAGCGCCCCGTCACCTCGCGAGAGCGCACCGGGCTCGGTTGGTTCGGTCTCCTGCCGTCCAACGCGTTCGGCGCGATCGCCGCCCGCAGTCTCGTGTACTGGCTCCGGGATCGCCGGTACATCATGAACATCATCGTCGTGCCGGTCGCCGGGGTGCTGACGGTGCTTCCTCTCATCGTCGCGGGCGTGCCCGTCGAGGTCGCCGCCCTGGTGCCCGTCCCGGTGATGGCGCTCTTCTTCGGCTGGCTGCCGCACAACGACGTCGCCTACGACTCGACGGCTCTGTGGACCCACGTGGCGAGCGGGGTGCGCGGGCTTCCCGATCGCCTCGGTCGCCTGGTTCCGGTTCTGCTGGTGGCTGTTCCCGTCCTCGCGATCGCCACGCCGCTGTCGCTCCTCCTCATCGGCGACTGGAGCCTCCTGCTGCCGCTCGGGGGGCTTGCGGCGAGTCTGCTGTTCTCGGCGCTCGGCATCTCGAGCATCGTCTCGGTCGTGGCCCCGTACGCGGTCTCCCGGCCCGGTGACAGCCCTTTCCAGCAGCCGCAGCGGCCCAGCTCGCGAGGCACGTACGGCCCGGCGGCCGCTTTCCTCGGAGCGATCGTGGTCAGCATCCCGACCGCCTGGCTGTTCGCGGCCACGGTCCTCGAGGGGTCGGCCTATGCGCCGGCGACGTTCTGGGTCGGGCTCCTCGTCGGGCTCACCGTGCTGGCAGCCGGAGCGGTCATCGGCGGCCGCATCTTCGAGCGCAGCGGCGAGAGGCTGATGGAGTTCGTCGAGACCGCGTGACGACCGCCCGCGGCGTCTTCGACGCCGCTAGACTCTCGGGATGAGTACTCCGCTGGACAGCCCCGATCAGGGCGGCGTGGCAACGCTTGATCGCGAACTGGAAGAGCTCCTCCGCGAGGAGAATCTCGAGCCGGGCGACCACGAGCGCTTCTCGCACTACGTGAAGAAGGACAAGATCCTCGAGTCCGCGATCACCGGGAAACCGGTGCGGGCACTGTGCGGCAAGAAGTGGACGCCGGGTCGCGACCCGGAGAAGTTCCCGATCTGCCCCACGTGCAAGGAGATCTACGAGTCGATGATCGGCTGACGTCAGTCGGCTTCGACGTACACGGTGGGAATCGCCGGGTCGGACTTGCTGAGCGCGAGAGCGCGCACCGGCAGTTCCTCGCGCACGCGCAGGTGGTGCGCTCGCGCGGCCGCTGTCCCCGCCGCCCCCTCGTGGGCGGTGTCGATGTCTCCCGCCTCGACGAAGGTCACCTGAAGCGCACGGCCGTCGGGGTGCTCGTCGGGCGTGTCCAGTTCCTCGAAGCCGTCGGAGACGACGACCGTCTCTGCGGTCGCGACGCCGTCGACCACGGTGCGGAACGCCGCCTTGCGGCCGCCGTACGAGGCCTTGTCGGCAGACGCCTTCGCCACGCCGATCCACGACCCGTCGGCATCCTGCCGTGCGACGAGCTTGTAGACCATGCTCGCCGTGGGGTATCCGGAGCCGGTGACCACGGATGTGCCGACACCGTAGGCATCGACCGGTGATGCGGCGAGAGCCGCGATGGCGTACTCGTCGAGGTCGCTGGTCACGGTGATGCGTGTGTGGGCGGCACCGAGCTCGTCGAGCTGTGCGCGCACATCCGCGGCGACGATCGGAAGGTCCCCGGAGTCGATGCGCACACCGCCGAGACGGGGGCCGGCGACGCGGATCGCCGTCTCGACGCCGGTGCGGATGTCGTATGTGTCGACGAGCAGCGTGGTGTCGGCGCCCATGCTCTCCACCTGGGCGCGGAACGCCTCCTCCTCGGTGTCGTGCAGCAGCGTCCACGAGTGGGCGGCCGTGCCCATCGTGGGAATGCCCCAGCTCCGCCCGGCTTCGAGGTTGCTCGTCGCGCCGAACCCCGCGATGTAGGCGGCGCGGGCTGCGGCCACGGCTGAGCGCTCGGCCGCACGTCGCGAACCCATCTCCGCCAGCGGACGCTCGCCCGCCGCGATGCTCATCCGCGCGGCGGCGGTCGCGACTGCTGAGTCGTGGTTGAGCACGCTGAGCGCCAGCGTCTCCAGGACCACCGCGTCGGCGAACGTCCCCTCGACGGTGAGGATGGGGGAGCCGGGGAAGTACAGTTCACCCTCGCGGTAACCGCGGATCGATCCGGTGAACCGGTAGTCCTCGAGGTACTTCAGCGACTCGGCGTCCACGACCTGCGCGTCACGCAGGAAGCGCAGCTCCTCCTCACCGAAGCGGAACTCGCGCAGCAGCCCGAGAAGGCGACCGGTGCCGGCCACCACGCCGAACCGGCGACCGCCGGACAAGCGGCGGGAGAACAGTTCGAAGACGCTGGGACGGAAGGCCGTCCCGTCCCGGAGGGAAGCGGCGAGCATCGTCAGCTCGTAGCGGTCGGTGAGCAGCGCCGTCGACGTGGTCATGCGCTCAGCATACTGAGCGTGCTGATGCGCGCGTCGGGCCGCGCGCGGGTAGGCTGGGGAGTCATGAACGACGCGCCGATCGGGATCTTCGACTCCGGTGTCGGCGGGCTCACGGTGGCGCGGGCCATCCGCGCCCAGCTGCCCCGAGAGTCGTTCGTCTACATCGGCGACACCGCGCACTCCCCGTACGGTCCCAAGCCGATCGCCGACGTCCGCCGCTACTCGCTCGAGGTGCTCGACACACTCGTCGACCAGGGCGTGAAGATGCTCGTGATCGCGTGCAACACGGCGTCGGCCGCGATGCTCCGTGACGCGCGGGAGCGATACGACATCCCCGTCGTCGAGGTCATCGGCCCCGCCGTGCGCCGAGCCGTCTCCACGACGCGCAACGGACGGGTCGGCGTCATCGGCACGGTGGGCACCATCGGATCCCGGGCCTATCAGGACATGCTCGAGGTGAACGAGAGACTGCGGGTCTTCACGGCGGCCTGTCCGCGGTTCGTCGAGTTCGTCGAAGCGGGGATCACGGGGACTCCCGAGGTCCTCGCGGTCGCCGAGGAGTACCTCGCTCCGTTGCGGAACGCGGACGTGGACACGCTCGTGCTCGGGTGCACGCACTATCCGTTCCTCCGCGGTGCCATCAGCTATGTCATGGGCGAGGGCGTCACCCTCGTCTCCAGCGACGACGAGACCGCAGGCGACGTGTACCGCCAGCTGGTCAGAGGCGACCTCCTGGCGTCGCCCGACGCGACGGCGACCTACGTCTACGAGGCCACCGGAGCCTCCGCCGATGAATTCACGGCATTGGCCAACCGGCTCATGGGTCGTGAGGTCCGCGACGTGCAGCTCGTGCAGACCGGCGTGATCCCCCTTCCCCGCATCGCCTTCGAGTAAGGCCTCCTCGAATCGTCCTGACTCGATTCGTCCACCCCGACCGAGAGAAGCACATGACCGAAATCGTCCGCGTCGACGGCCGTTCCACCGACCAGCTGCGAGAGATCACCATCGAGCGCAACTGGAGCGCGCACGCCGAGGGGTCCGCCCTGATCAGCTTCGGCGGCACGAAGGTGCTGTGCACCGCCTCCTTCACCAACGGCGTCCCGCGCTGGCTGACCGGGAAGGGCAAGGGATGGGTGACGGCCGAGTACTCGATGCTCCCGCGTGCGACGAACAGCCGCAACGACCGCGAGAGCGTCAAGGGGCGTATCGGCGGTCGCACACACGAGATCTCCCGCCTCATCGGCCGCGCGCTGCGCGCCGTCGTCGACACCAAGGCACTCGGTGAGAACACGATCGTGATCGACTGCGATGTGCTGCAGGCAGACGGTGGCACGCGCACCGCAGCCATCACGGGCGCGTACGTAGCGCTGGCCGACGCGATCGAGTGGGGTCGGGAGAAGAAGTTCATCGGCAAGAACTCCACGCCGCTGCTCGACTCCGTGGCCGCCGTGTCGGTGGGGATCATCGACGGCGAGCCCATGCTCGATCTGGCATACACCGAGGATGTCCGGGCCGAGACCGACATGAACGTCGTGGTCACCGGGCGCGGGCTCTTCGTCGAGGTGCAGGGCACTGCGGAGGGAGCGCCGTTCGACAAGCGCGAACTCGATGCGCTGCTCGAGCTCGGCGTGGCCGGCTGCGAGGACCTGAAGGGCAAGCAGCTCGCCGCGCTGGCGGGGGAGTGACGATGCAGGTCGTCCTCGCGACCCACAACGCCCACAAGGTCGCGGAGTTCCAGCAGATCGTGGCGCAGGCGCGTCCTGACCTCGAGGTCGTCGGCTACGACGGACCCGAACCGGTCGAAGACGGAGTCACCTTCGCCGAGAACGCGCTGATCAAGGCGCGGGCGGCGTCCGCGCACACCGGACTCGCTGCCCTGGCTGACGACTCCGGGATCTGCGTCGACGTGCTCGGCGGCTCTCCCGGAGTCTTCTCCGCCTACTGGGCAGGACAGAAGAAGGATGCTTCGGCCAACCTCGAGCTGCTGCTCGACCAGCTGCGCGATATCGCTGACCCGCACCGGGCCGCGCACTTCACCTCGACGATCGCTCTGGTTCTGCCGGATGGACGCGAGCATGTCGTGGAGGGGCGCTGGCCTGGGCGCCTCGCGCACGCGTCGTCGGGCGACGGCGGCTTCGGATACGACCCGATCTTCATCCCCGATGGTCAGCCGGAAGGGCAGGAGCGGACCGTGGGCGGCTTCTCCGCGGACGAGAAGCAGTCGCAGTCGCATCGGGCCCGCGCTTTCGCCGAACTGCTGCCGCTGCTCGGCGCGCTCTGACGTCGCACGGTCCTTCAGCGAATCGCAGATGACGGTGAGAATCGTTACCCTTCCCGACTAGTCGGAAC
Source organism: Microbacterium sp. Cr-K20 (assembly GCF_000708325.1). Classification (NCBI taxonomy): domain Bacteria; kingdom Bacillati; phylum Actinomycetota; class Actinomycetes; order Micrococcales; family Microbacteriaceae; genus Microbacterium; species Microbacterium sp. Cr-K20. Next base: position 19,101 of record NZ_JARE01000057.1, read on the forward strand.
CGGGCTTCCGGCCCGGTTTCCCGGTCTAGCCTGGGGGCATGCACGATCACGCACCCGCCGCCGGCGGCATCCGTTCGGCCAGCAGTCGACGCCTGTTGGCGATCTCGTTGTCGCTCACCGCGACCGTGATGGTCGTGCAGGTCGTCGGTGCGATCCTGACCGGATCGCTCGCGCTCCTCGCGGACACCGCCCACATGTTCACGGATGCGTCCGCCCTCGTCATCGCGCTGATCGCGGCGACGGTGGCCGCACGCCCGGCCGATGACCGGCGCACCTTCGGCTATCAGCGCGCCGAGGTGTTCGGCGCGCTGATCAACGCGGTGATCCTGATCGCTCTGGCGACCTGGGTGGCGGTGGAGGGCATCGGTCGGCTCGTGAACCCGGGAGACGTCGAGGTCGCCGGCGGGCTCATGCTGGTCGTCGCCGTGGTGGGCCTGGTCGCCAACGCCATTTCGATGTGGTTGCTGAGCCGCGCGCAGCGCACGAGCATCAACGTGCGTGGGGCGTATCTCGAGGTGATGGGCGACCTGATCGGATCTGCGGCCGTCATCGTCGCGGCGATCGTCATCCTCCTCACCGGATGGATGCCGGCGGATGCCATCGCGTCCCTCTTCATCGCCGCCATGATCATCCCGCGGGCGGTCACACTCCTACGCGAGGTCTTCTCGGTCCTCGCCGAATCCGCGCCGAAGGGGACGGCCGTCAGCGACATCCGGACGCACCTGCTCGGATACGCGGGTGTGGTCGGAGTGCACGATGTGCATGTCTGGCAGCTGACCCGAGGGGCGCCCGTGTTCACGGCCCACGTGAGCGTCGATCCGCAGTTGATCGCCGACGGACGATCGACGCAACTGCTCTCCGACATGCAGGCGTGTCTCGCCGATCACTTCGACGTCGAGCACTCGACCTTCCAGATCGAGCCGGCGGAACAGTCGGACTGCGAACCGCATCACGCCTGAGGCGAGCCGACGAGTGGGTGTTCAGGGCTCGACGACGATGTCGTCCGGCTCCTTGTCCGGGCGCAGCCCCCGCCACCGGGCGTGGCGAAGGACGCCGTCCGGAGTCCAGTTCGCGAACTCCACTTCGCCGACGAGCTCGGGGCGCACCCAGAGTGCATCGGACGCATCGGGGGCCGGCACGCCCTCGAGGGGAGCGGTCTTCACGCGCAGCGGCTCCAGGCGCGTGAGGAGGTCGCGCAGGATGCGTTCCGTGAACCCGGAGCCCACGCGTCCGACGTAACGGAGCCGTAGCGGTCCGTCGACACCGTCAGCAGGCTCCGGCACCGCGAGCAGCAGCGAGCCGAGGGTGCTCTCCCGATCCCCCTTCCCCGGGCGGATGCCGACGATCACGGCCTCCTGCATGCGCGTGTGCTTGAGTTTCAGCCAGGACGGGCTTCGTTGCCCCGGGCGATAGCGGGACTGCGGATCCTTGACCACGACCCCTTCGAGGCCGAACTCCCGGCTCGCGGCCAGGGCAGCGTCGACGTCGTCGAAGACCGGCGGGAGCTGGACGGGAGCGTCGAGGTCGGCGATCACGTCTTCGAGCAGTGTGCGCCTTTCCCGCAGCGGCATTCCGGTGAGGTCATGACCGTCGAGGCGCAGCAGATCGAACAGCATGTAGACGATCGGCGTGCGGATGACCTCACGCTCGATCTCACGCGGCCTCGTGAGGTGCATGCGGTTCTGCAGCAGCGAGAAGCTCGGTCGCCCGTGGCCGTCGAACGCCACGATCTCCCCGTCCACGACGGCGTCCGTGACCGGGAGGAACGGCGCACCATCCGCTGTCAGTTCGGGGTAGCGGGCGGTGATATCGGTGCCCCGACGTGCGTGCAGCAGCATCCGCCCGTCCGCCCACGTGCCCATCGCGCGGATGCCGTCCCACTTCACCTCGACCCAAGAGGGGTCGCTCAGCGCGCGCGCGACTCCGGGCGTGCCGTTCTCCGCGAGCATCGGTGCGAGCGTGGCGGGGGTGCTGTCGGTCGCCGGGATCGGTCCGCTACGCGGATGGCGCGAAGATCGACGCGGCGATGTCGTCGCCGCGGGCGGCGGCGGCGGCGTCGACTCGACGGCGTGGGGTCGAAGGCTCGCGAGAGGATCCATACCCGAAGCCGACCTGTTCAGAACCTGTTCGAAGTCGAGCTGCGCCAGGGTGGGGTCGTCGAGCTCCTCCCAGGTGCGAGGGGCGGCGACCCAGGGGCGTGCGCGACCACGAAGGGAGTAGGGCGAGATGGTCGTCTTCTTGCCGTTGTTCTGGCTCCAGTCGAGGAAGACCTTCCCCCCGCGCACCGCCTTCGACATGACGCTGGTGGCGAGGTCGGGGTGATCGTTCTCGATCAGGCGCGCGAGTTCCTTCACGACGGCGGAGATCTCGTCGCTGGTCTGCTCGCCCGGCAGAGCCGCGTACAGGTGGATGCCCTTGCTCCCACTCGTCACAGGGAACGGATCGAGTCCCATGTCGGTCAGGATGACGCGGGCGAACCGGGCGACCTCGGCGCACTGCGCAAGACCCACCCCGGGCCCGGGATCGAGATCGAGGACGAGACGATCGGGGCGACCGGGCAGCCCGTCCGGGGCGAAGCGCCATTGCGGCACGTGCAGTTCGATCGCCGCGACCTGGGCGAGCCACACCAGGGTGGGCACGTCCTCGACCAGCGGATACTCCTTCGGGCCGTCGGAATGCTGGATCGCCTGCCGCGGAATCCACTCGGGCGCCCCGGGTTCGAGCTGCTTCGTGAAGAACGCATCGGCCGGAGCATCCGCGGTTCCGACTCCCTCCACCCAGCGCTTGCGGGTCACCGGACGACCGTCCAGGAGAGGAAGGAGGAGGGGGGCGATGGTGCTGTAATAGGCGATGACCTCACCCTTGGTGGTGCCGGTCTCGGGGTACACGACCTTGTCGAGGTTCGTCACGCGCAGACGACGGCCGCCGACCTGCACGACCTGCCCCTGTCCGACCATGCAGCCAGCGTAGTCAAGGGTCTGGCCGCGACGGTGTCGGCTGGTGTTCACTGGTCACATGAGAACGATCTGGAAGGGCGCGCTGACGTTCGGCCTCGTGAACGTGCCGGTCAAGGTGTACTCCGCGACCGAGGACCACGACGTGCCGCTGCATCAGGTGCACGAGAAGGACGGCGGGCGCATCCGCTACCAGCGCACCTGCGAGGTGTGCGGTGAGACGGTGGCCTACGCCGACATCGACCGCGCCTACGTCGAGGAGGGGCAGACCGTCGTGCTCACCAAGGACGACCTCGCAGCCCTCCCTGCGGAGAAGAGCCGGGAGATCGACGTGGTCGAGTTCGTCCCGTCCGACCAGGTCGATCTGCTCACGCTCGACAAGCCGTACTACCTCGAGCCCGACTCGAAGTCTCCCAAGGCGTACGTGCTGCTGCGGAAGACCCTGGAGCAGACCGATCGCACCGCGATCGTGCGGTTCACGCTACGGCAGAAGACGAGGCTGGCGGCGCTCCGCGTGCGGGGCAAGGTGCTCGTGCTGCAGACGCTCCTATGGGCCGACGAGGTGCGCGAAGCCGAGTTCCCCGCGCTGGACGAGGACGTGCGGATCTCGAAGAAGGAGCTCGAGCTCTCGGCATCGCTCGTCGACAGCTACTCGGCTGATTTCGATCCCGAGGAGTTCGTGGACGAGTACCAGAAGGAGCTGCGCACCCTCATCGACGCGAAGATCGAGGCAGGCGACACGTTCGACGTGGCAGAGACCTTCGGCGAAGCCGAGAAGGCGGCCGAGGGCGGCGAGGTCATCGACTTGATGGAGGCGCTCCGCGCCAGCGTCGCGCGCACCAAGGAGGAACGCGCCAAGAACGCGGGCTGAGAGGTCGGCGCCGCGGTGACGGCGCCGGGAACTCAGTGCTTGCCGTCGCCGTCCAGGTCGGGCGCGCGGTCGAACACGTCGGCGTCCAGGACGAGCTCCTGCGCCTCCTCGGCATCCGTCACGACGTCTTCACCGGCCGCTGCAGCCTTCTTCGCCTTGTGGCGCTCGGAGAAGTAGTGCCAGAGCGTAACCAGAGCGGTGCCGCCGACCGCGATCAGCAGGATCACGTCGATGTACTCGACGACGAGATCGCGCACCCACGGGATGTAGGCGATCAGGTAGCCGACCATCGTGAGGCCGAAGCCCCAGATCATGGCGCCGATGAAGTTGTACAGCGAGTATCGACGCCACGGCATGTGTCCGACGCCCGCTGCGACCGGGGCGAAGGTGCGCACGATCGGGACGAAGCGCGCCAGGATGACCGTGAGACCGCCGAAGCGCTCGAAGAACGCGTTCGTCCGCTCCACGTTCTTCTTGCTGAAGAGCCCCGATTCCTTGCGCTCGAAGATCGCCGGGCCGCCCTTGTGGCCGATCAGATAGCCGACTTCGCCGCCGATGAACGCCGAGAGGGCGATCAGGAGCGAGACGACCCAGATGTTCACGCCGAACACGTTGCTGGTGTGCGTGAGCAGGCCCGCGATGATGAGCAGCGTGTCGCCGGGAAGCAGGAACCCGACCAGCAGACCCGTCTCGGCGAAGATGATGAAGCACACGACGAGCAGTGCCCACGGCCCGGCCGCGCCGATGATCGTCTGGGGGTCGAGCCAGGGGATGAGAGCGGTCGGCGCGTGCAGCATGGTTTCGAGCACTGGGGGAGTCCCGTCGGTCGTGAGTGGTCGGCGGTGCGGCTGAGCGACGCGTGCGGCGACCGGCGGACGGCAGCATCGTCTCTCGTGCGGAAGGTGGGACTTGAACCCACACGCCCTGGGGCACAGGAACCTAAATCCTGCGTGTCTGCCAATTCCACCACTCCCGCGCGGTGGAATCAGTCTACTGACCGCTGAAACCGCGTGTCTGGGGATCAGCCCGCAGTTCGCCCCCGCCGACCGACGGGCCGCGCCTCACGCGTGAGGAGCCGAGGGTGGGATGCCGGGCTCCGACGGGTTCGGCGCGAGAGGTTCTTCGGGGTTCGGCGCGAGAGGTTCTTCGGGGTTGGGCGCCAGCGGCTCTTCCGGGTTGGGGGCGAGCGGCTCATCGGGGAAGAGCGGAGAGGGCTCGTCGGGGTTCGACGGGGACGGAGTGGTGTCGGTCATGTCGGTGTCCTTTCGCTGAGATCACGTCATGCATCGCCGAGTCCAGCAGGGGACGGCCACGGCGTCTGCTCCCTTGCGCGACGGCGACGGATGTGGTGAGGGTCGTGCTGAGGCGGCGCTCCCGCGGTCCCCAAGATGGCTGTGGATAACTTCGGAGCCACCCGGCGGATTGTTGCGAGGATGCCGGGGTGAGTCATCCTTCCGCCCTTGTCGCCGAACGTGTGCGGATGCGTCTCCGATCCGAGGGCATCGATCCCGCCGTGGATCCGGACTCGGCGTGGCGGATCACTCACGCGGAGGTGCGTCGTCATGACGACCGCGCCCTCGCGCGCGGGGAGGCCCTGATCGAGGACGAGGCGGCGTGCGTCCGCGAGGTGCTGGCATCCCTCAGCGGATTCGGGGCGCTGCAGCCCCTGCTCGACGATCCCGTGGTCGAGGAGATCTGGCTGAACGGCTCCGGCCACGTGCATGTGGCTCGTGAGGGCGTAGCGGAACGGACCCGGCTGCGACTCGACGAGATCGCGGTGCGCGATCTCGTCGAACGGATGCTGCAGTCCACCGGACGACGTGTGGACATCAGTCAGCCGTTCGTCGACGCTTCGCTACCCGACGGGTCTCGTCTGCACGTGGCCATCGCCGATGTCGTGCGAGGGTCGTGGGCCGTCAACATCCGCAAGTTCCTGCCGAAGTACCGGTCGCTCGAGGCATTGACACGTCAGGGCATGATGCCCGCCACCGTCGCGGAGACCCTGCGGGGCGCGATGCACGACGGTCGCAGTGTGATCGTCTCCGGAGCGACGCATGCCGGCAAGACGACCGTGCTCGGGGCGCTGCTGGACTCATGCGCCGGGTCGCAGCGCATCGTGACGGTCGAGGAGACCTTCGAGTTGGCCGTCGACGGCCCCGACCTCGTCGCGCTCCAAGGGCGTCAGGCCAGCCTGGAAGGCACAGGCGAGATCACCCTGCGCCGTCTGGTCAAAGAAGCGCTGCGCATGCGGCCGGATCGGCTGGTGGTCGGTGAGGTGCGCGACGCCGAGGCGCTCGATCTGGTGCTCGCGCTCAACACCGGCGTCCCCGGTGCCTGCACCGTACACGCGAGCTCCGCCACGGAGGCGCTCGAGAAGCTGAGCATCCTGCCGTTGCTGGCCGGCCGGAACATCGATCGCGGATTCATCGCTCCTGCGCTCGCGGCGTCGGTCGATCTCGTGGTGCACTGCGTCCGCGACCGTGCCGGGGAACGGCGGGTGCAGGAGATCATCGCTCCCACCGGCGACGTCGATGACGGACGCATCCGCACCACCCGGATCTATCAGGCCGAGGTCGCGTCGTGACGTTCCTCCTCGGGGCGGTCCTCGCGGCCGGAGTGCTCCTGTGCGCGTCTCCGTGGCTGTGGCCACCGAGACCGGACGCCGCCCCGACGGCCCCCAAGGCGCGACTGATCCGTTTGAACGCCGAGGCGGGGTTCGACAGTCTGTCGGCGCGTGCGCTCATCGCCGTGATCATGGCCGCCGGGCTCACCGCCGCCTCCACCGCATGGCTGCTGACCGGACTCCCCATCCTCGTGCTGCTCGCCGCGTCGGCGGGAGCCTTGACGCCGATCATGTTCCTGCGCGGAAGGCGGCTGCGGCTGCGCCGGCTGCGTCGGCAGCTGTGGCCCGACGTCTGCGACCTTCTGATCGCGTCGATCCGCGTCGGACTCTCCCTCCCCGATGCCGTGGCGAGCCTGGCCGAGTCCGCGCCCACGATGCTGCGGCCCGCGTTCGGCGTGTTCGCCAGAGACCTGCAAGCGAGCGGTCGATTCGAGACGAGCCTCGATCGGCTGAAGACGTCGTTGGCGGACCCGATCGGCGATCGCATCGTCGAGACCCTGCGGATGGCGCGTCAGGTCGGCGGCACCGAGCTGGTCGGGGTGCTCCGCGCGCTCTCCGCGTCCGTGCGGGCGGATGCCGCCCTGCGGGGAGAGGTCGAGGCGCGGCAGTCGTGGATTCGCGGCGCGGCCGTGCTCGGCGCGATCGCACCGTGGGTCATCCTCGCGCTACTGGTCATGCGACCGGAAGGCGCCTCGGCGTATGGCACACCCGAAGGCGTGATCGTGATCTGCGTCGGCGCGGGGGTCTCGGTCATCGCCTTCCAGATCATGGTCCGCGTCGGGCGGCTCCCGGAACCTCGGCGGTGGTTCGGGTGAGCGGGTTCTCTGCGCTCGCCTGTGCCGTGCTCGTCGGTGGCGGCTTCGCCGTCGGGGTGCTGAGCATCCTCGCCGGCCTCCCGCGCTGGCGGGCCGCTTCACTGAGCGTGCGGATCGGCCCCTACGTGCGAGAGGTGGTCCCGGATGAGGACCTCCCACGGGGTGTTCTCCCGCTCGCGGGCACACTGCCCGCGAACGCCCGAACTCTGTGGGGCGGGCTGCGGGACGTGTTCGAGCGCATACTCGGAGGCGGAGAGGTGCTTCGGCGGCGGCTCTCCCAGGCCGGTGTTTCGATGGAGCCGGCGACGTTCCGTGGCAGGCAGTTGGGCTGGGCGCTCGCCGGCATCGGGGCCGGCGCCGTCGTTCTGATCGTGCTCGCCCTGACCGGACGGCTGTCCGTTCCCACAGGCGTCATGCCGTTGCTGTGCGGCGCCGCCGCCGCGACCGCGTACGATCTGCAGCTGTCGGCACGGGCCAAGGCGCGCCGCGTGCGTCTCACCGATGAGCTTCCGACGACCCTGGAGTTCCTGGCCCTGTGCCTGTCGGCAGGCGAGGGGTTCCTCGATGCTCTGCGTCGTGTGGCCGCTGTCGGCTCCGGCGAGCTGACCGGCGAGCTCCGTGGCGTCGTGGTCGCGGTCGGCACCGGGTCGCCGCTCGCCGATGCGCTGACCGAGATGGCGAGACGCCTCGACCTGACCGCGCTGTCACGTGCCGTCGACCAGGTGATCGCCGCCCTCGAGCACGGTGCACCGCTCGCCGCCGTGCTGCATGCGCAGGCGGGAGACGCACGGGAAGACGCGAAGCGAACGCTCATCGAACAGGCAGGGCGCAAGGAGATCCTGATGCTGCTGCCGCTCGTCTTCCTCATCCTCCCGCTGTCGGTGCTGTTCGCCGTCTACCCGGGACTCTTCATCCTCCGACTCGGTATCGGCTGACCGGCCATGACGATCAGCCATGAAAGGACGACCATGTTCGCACCACGACAGGACACCCGTCATCTTCAGGGCACCCGGCGACGCCCGTGGCGCTCGGTCGCGAGCCGCGTCGACGCGTTCGCCCGCGACGAGACCGGAGACGTACCCGGCTGGGTGCTCGTCACGCTGATGACGGCCGGACTGGTCGTCTTGATCTGGGCTGTCGCCGGCCCTGCGCTGACCGCACTGTTCGAGCAGGCCATTCAGCGCGTCTCCGGGCTCTGACATGCGCGTCGCGCGGTCACTCGCCGACGACCGGGGATCCAGCCCCGTCGAGTTCCTGCTGGTCGGGACGCTCCTCACAGCGCTGACGCTCGGAGTCCTCCAGCTCGCGCTCGCCGTGTACGTGCGCAACGTGGTCCACGACGCGGCCGTGGAGGGCGCGTATCACGCGGCCCTCGCCGACACGACTCAGGAGGAGGGGATCGAGCGCACCCAGGAGGTCATCACCCGGGCGATCGGTGCGTCGTATGCCGAAGACGTCCGGATCGGCTCCTCGGGCGCTCGAGGGCAGGAGACCGTCGACGTTCGAGTGCGCTCGACCTTCCCTCTGCTCGGACTGATCGGCGTACCTTTCGCGATGGAGGTGGAGGCGCATGCACCGGTGGAGGCGTTCGGTGATCGATGACGCCGGTTCCGCGGCGCTCGAGTTCATCACCGTCGGAGTGATCCTCCTGGTGCCGATGATCTACCTCGTCGTCGCACTCGGAACGATCCAGGAGCAGATTCTCGGAGCGGAGGCGGCCGCTCGCCACATCGCCCGCGCCATCGCGCAGGCTCCCGACGCCGCGTCGGCCGCGGCACGCGGCGACGTCGTGCTCGCACAGGTGATCGACGAGTACGGGCTCGATGCCGGCGCGGTCGATCTCACACTCTCCTGTCGCCCCACGGGCACCGAATGCCCTTCTGCCGGAGCGACGATCATCGTCACCGTCGCCACGCGGGCGCGACTCCCGCTGGTGCCGGAGATCCTCGCCTTGGACCGATCCACCGCGGTGCCCGTGCAGGCGCAATCCGTGCAGAAGATGTCGAGGCTGTGGGGCTCGGAGTGAGCGGCCGCAGTATGCGCGGAGCGCGGGCGGCCGGCATGGGCGATGACGGCAGCACGCTTCCGTTGATCCTCGGCTATGTGCTCCTCACCCTGGTGGTGATCTTCGTGTGTGTCTGCGCCACCGATCTCTATCTCGCGCAGAAGCGACTGGACGCGCTCGCCGACTCCGCCGCGCTCGCCGGGGCGGACGGATTCACCGTGCAGGCGATCGATGGTGCGGTTCGGGCCGAGCTGACGGATGCCGCGGTGACGGAGCAGGCGGCCGAGTTGGTGAGTGCATTGCCGGGGGAGGCGTCACTCGTCTCGGCCAGGACTCCGGACGGGGTGTCTGCGCGAGTGACCGTGGCGGCCTCGTGGCATCCGCCCCTGTTGTCCCCGTTCGTGCCCGACGGCGTCCGCCTGGAGTCCACGGCGACCAGTCGCACCGCGCTGCGTTGACGAGCGAGTCGGTTCAGCGGGGATCGCGCAGCTGCGTGAGCAGACCGTCGAGCCGGGGTTCGAGCTGTGGTGGTATCGCGGTAGGCAGCGCGTCGACCGGCCACCAGCGCAGATCCTCGGATTCGTCGCTGACGGTGAGCACTGCATCTCGATCGACCACGACGGCGATCCCGATGTCGAGGTGCGAGACGCACGCACCGAAGCGGGAGGACAGCCCATGGTGGTCGAGGTCGTACGCGAGGGGAGCGGCCGGTGGGTCCGTCACGATACCGGTCTCCTCACGCAGCTCCCGCAGTGCTGCGCTCACGACAGAGTCGTCGCCGCGCTCGACGTGACCCCCCCGGCTGCACCCAGAACTGTCCCTTGCGGTGGAAGACGAGCAGCGTGTGTTGCAGCGAGGCGTCGAAGACCACGCACGAGGCGGTCAGATGATCCGGACCTGAGCCGCGATGCACCGGCCCCCGGGCCTCCCCGAAGAACGAGGCGAAGTCCGCGTGTGCGCGGCGGTCACGCTCGGAGCGGGGCACGAACGTCGAGACCAGACGATGGGCATCGGCCGTCAGATTCGTGATCATTCCGCACCCTCGTCGGTCGGGTTGTCGTTCGGTCGCTCCCGCGGCACGAACCTCGGTATCCAGCGCACGAACCCTGCCGCGCCGACGAGACCGATCACACCCATGGCGGCCGCGGCGAACGGCAGCGCGGCGACCGCGGTTATCGCCGAGACCAGCAACGGCGCGAGCGCACCGCCCGCATCGGTCAGCGTCCGCCAGGAGCCCAGGAAGGCGGCCGGCTCGCGCTTCGGGGCCACGTCCGCGCCGAGAGTCAGCAGGATGCCGCTGGACAGGCCGTTGCCGACGCCCAGCACCGCCGCGAACATCCCGAACCACAGCACCGCGGCGTCGGCATCGTGCGTGAATGACAGGGCGAGGAAGCCGGCACCCATCAGCACCATCGCGGGCATCGCCGCCCACAACCGCCCGAAGCGGTCCATCACCTGGCCGCTCGCGTAGAACAGCGCGAAGTCGATCGCCCCGGAGACGCCGACCACGAGGGCGATCGTCGAGGCATCCAGTCCCAGCGAGAGTCCCCACAGAGGGAGCACGACCTGTCGGGCGGATCGGACGGCGGAGAGTGAGGCGGCGGCCAGTCCGAGGCGCCCGAGCACCGCGCGCTGTCGCCACATGGTCTGGAAGATCCCCAGCCGTTCGATCGTCGGGATGGATCCGCTCACGGCCTCACCAGAGTCCTCCAGATAGCGCTCGTGAGTGGTCGACGGAAGGGGAGCGATCGCTTTCTCGGGGTCGGGCCCGAAGAGGACCAGCACGACCATCACGACGAGGCAGCCCAGGAAGAACCAGATCGCCGCACTCTCGCTGCCGAAGACCTGCAGGAGCCCGGCGGCGACGAACGGCCCGATGAAAATTCCGAGGCGGAAGCTGCCGCCGAGCAGCGAGAGGGAGCGCGCACGGAAGGCGACCGGCACGCGGGTGGTCATGAACGCGTGACGGGCGAGGCCGAAGGCCGCCGCGCAGATGCCGAGCAGGAACACCGACGCCGCGAGCACGCCGAGCGAGGGCGCGAACACCATCCCGATCCCCGCGATGATCGCGATCACGCCGGCGATCACCATCGTGTACCGCTCGCCGATCCTGCCCACCGCCCATCCGGCAGGGAGGTTGCCGCACAGCTGGCCGATCACCAACGCCGACGCCACGAGCGCGGCGAACGCCACGTCTGCGCCCATGGATGCCGCCAGCACCGGGATGAGCGGGATCACGGCGCCCTCGCCGAGCGCGAACAGGACCGTCGGCAGGTACACCATGGGTCCGAACTGTCGAAGGACCGCCGATGCACTGCTCACGTCTTCACGCTACTCCGGCCGATGTGCCGTCGAAGACGAGGTCCCCGTGCGTGCGGGCGGCACGTTAGGCTGAGGTGTCATGCTCGAACTAGATCTCTCCGCCGAAATCCAGGCGCTCAGGCACACCTTCGGCGACATCAGCGAGGTCGTCGATGTCTCCCGTCTCCGCGACGACATCGCGCGTCTCAGCGAGGAGGCCGGTGCCCCCGACCTCTGGGACGACACCGAGAACGCGCAGAAGGTCACCAGCGCACTCAGCCACCGTCAGTCCGAGCTCGCCCGCATCACCGGCATCGCGCAGCGTCTCGACGACCTCGAGGTGCTCGTGGGTCTCGCGAACGAGATGGGGGATGAGGAGTCCGCGCAGGAGGCTCGCACCGAACTCGCCTCGCTCACCGACCTGATCAACCAGCTCGAGGTGCAGACTCTGCTCGACGGCGAGTACGACGAGCGCAGCGCCATCATCACCATCCGCTCCGGTGCGGGCGGCGACGACGCCACAGACTTCGCAGAGATGCTGATGCGCATGTACCTGCGCTGGGCCGAGCGGCACAAGTACCCGGTCAAGGTCATGGACACCTCCTATGCGGAGGGCGCGGGCATCAAGTCGGCGACGTTCGAGATCGACGCGCCCTACGCGTTCGGCACCATCTCGGTCGAGGCCGGCACACACCGTCTGGCCCGAATCAGCCCGTTCGGATCCGCCGACAAGCGCCAGACGTCGTTCGCCGCGGTCGAGGTCATCCCGCTGATGGAGGAGGCGACCGAGGTCGACATCCCCGAGAACGACATCCGCGTCGATGTGTTCCGCTCTTCCGGCCCCGGCGGTCAGTCGGTCAACACGACCGACTCCGCTGTGCGCCTGACGCACCTTCCGACCGGCATCGTCGTGTCGATGCAGAACGAGAAGTCGCAGATCCAGAACCGCGCCGCCGCCATGCGCGTGCTGCAGACCCGCCTCCTGCTGCTGCAGAAGGAACAGGAAGCAGCCAAGAAGAAGGAGCTCGCGGGCAACATCACCGCGAGCTGGGGTGACCAGATGCGCTCGTACTTCCTCTACGGCCAGCAGCTGGTGAAGGATCTGCGCACCGGCCAGGAGTCGGGCAACCCGGCTGCCGTGTTCGACGGAGACCTGGATGACTTCATCTCCGCGGGCATCCGCTGGCGCAAGCGCAAGATCGAAGACTGAATCCATGAAGAAGGCCCCGGATCACTCCGGGGCCTTCTTCGTGTGACTCGTCAGTATTTCGCACCCTCGAGAGTGCCGGTCACGTCTTCATAGCTGTACAGGATGCACTGGACGGTGCGATCGTCTGCGCGGGCCCAGGAGGTCTCCGTCGGCTGATAGGTGTAGAAATCCAGCACCGAGTCTTCATAGGCGATGCCGACGTATGCGTCGAAGTGCGAGGCACAGCCGTCCCATGCCGCTTCGCCGAGAGCATCGTCGCCGGGGAACGCCTCTTCATCGACCTCGAAGATGAAGTACACCTCATCCGTGTGCGGCCGCTCACACGGGACGACGGGCAACTCGTAGATCTGACCCGTGTCCTCGTAGTCGACGAACGGCAGGCAGTCGCCGACCTCGAGCTCGGCGAAGGGCACCATCTCGGCACCCTCGATCGGCGCGGGGTCCGTGCGCTCCTCGGCGCTCGCAGCGGCGTCGGCCGGGGCCGAGACGGTCGCGAGCAGCAGCAGCGACACGGCGAACGCCAGGAGCGCTCCGATCGCCGACACCACCAGCCCCGTGATCCCCGGCCACTTGCGGCCGCGGAGGAACAGGGACACGAGCGACAGCACGAATCCGACGCCGAGAAGCGCCCAGCCGACGATCGAGATCACCGGGATGCAGGCGCACACGACGCCGACGACCACCACGGCGAGACCGATGATTCCGAGCACCGAGACTCCGGGCGCGGGCGGCTGCGGTGCCGGCGCACCCCACGCCCCGCCGGGTGCTCCGACGAGGTCGGGCGCGATCATCCGCTCGGTCGACACCCCCGACGAGGGCAGCGTGTAGGGCGGGGTGAACGGCGCTGTGCCGGGCGACGGCACGGCGGAGGCAACCGGCTCGACCGACGGTCGTTCCGGGGCCACCGGCGCACCGTCGGAGGTCCGCACGTGCGCGGTCCACTGCGTGCCGTCCCACCACCGCAGGCTGCCGGAGCCGTCGTCATACCAGCCGGCAGGCGTCGTCATCAGATGGTTCCGCTCGTCCGACGGCTCAGGGGACGAAGCACGCGGTGATGGCTTCGGTGTCGCCCAGTACCTCGGCGAAACCGTACGCGGCGTCGACATCCGTCAGCGTGCCGTCGCTCTCCGCGATCGCGCGCAGCGTCGAGTTGTCGAGCTCGGACTCGACGAGAAGGTCCGAGAGGCACGTGATCTGCGGCTCGGTGTAGCCCTCCGTGCCTTCGGCGGCCAGGATCGCGGTCAGTCCGACCGCCACCTCGGCCGAGGTGGGACGCGTGCCGTCGTCGGCGCTGTCCGTCCCGTCGGTCTCGCCCGGCTCGGTGGCTTCGATCGACGGCGAGGAGCTGGGCAGGTTGTTCATCTCTTCACTCGCGTTCTGGGCGATAGCGAAGAAGAAGACGAAGAACATCACGGCGCTGATGATGCCGCCGACCACGGAGAGGATCAGGCCGGCGATCCCCGGCCACTTCTTCCCCTTCAGGAAGAGCGAGATGAGGGAGACGATGAAGCCCGCGCCGAGGAGGATGAAGCCGATGAAGCCGATCAGCGGGATGAACGCCAGGATCGTGCCGACGGCCGACAGTCCGAGTCCGACGAGTCCGAGCACCGACAGCTTCTTCGGAGCTTCCGGCTCGGTCTGCACGTACGGGGCAGCTGCGGGATAGCCGGACGGTGCGCCCGCGCCGGGGTATGCCGGAGCCGCGCCCGGGTAGCTCGACACGGGCTGTTCCGGCGTGGCCGTCGGGGAGTAGTCGGGCGCTGCCGGAGCCGCGTAGGCGGCCACGTCGTCGCCGAGCGGTGTGGTCGCGGCGGTCGGCGCCTCGGCGGAGGTGCGGATCACGGTGTCATCGGTGGACGGTGCCTCCGGTGCGTCATAAGAGGGCTCCTCGTCGACGGCGGGAGCGTCGGTCACCGGTGTCTCGATTCCGGTCGACGCCTCGGCGGCATCCGGTGCCACCGGTGTCGACTCCGCATCGGCTGCGGCGGTCGCGTCCGGAGCGAAGTGCTCCGTCCACTGCTCACCGTCCCACCACCGCTGGCGTCCGCTGCCGTCGTCGTACCAACCTGCAGGTGTCGTGCTCATGGGTCCCCCTCGAAGACGATTCGGCCGCTCCATGGTGCGACCGCACCCTTATGTATAGCAGTGGCCGGTGACTTCGCAGGGAGTTCCTGATGGGGAGCAATCCCCATGCTCTCCGGATGCGGACGCGCCGGTGCGGGGTGTCGCTCGCGGTCAGCAGGAGGGGCGCGCTTAGGCTCGAACCGTCATGATTCGGTTCGAGAACGTCACGAAACGCTACCGCGGGACGTCGAAGCCCGCCCTCTCCGGTGTCGACTTCGAAGTGCAACGCGGGGAGTTCGTCTTCCTCGTCGGCGCCTCGGGCTCCGGCAAGTCCTCCTGTCTTCGTCTGATCCTGCGCGAAGACGTACCGACGGCAGGCCGCGTCGCCGTGCTCGGCCGGGATCTCCGTTCGCTCGCCAACCGCAAGGTGCCCTACTTCCGGCGCCACATCGGTTCGGTGTTCCAGGACTTCCGCCTCCTGCCGTCGAAGACGGTCTACCAGAACGTCGCCTTCACCCTGCAGGTGACCGGCTCTTCGCGCGGATTCATCCAGCAGGCAGTGCCCGAGGCGCTCGCGCTCGTGGGACTCGACGGCAAGCAGAAGCGCATGCCGCATGAGCTGTCCGGCGGCGAGCAGCAGCGCGTCGCGATCGCTCGTGCCCTCGTCAATCGTCCGCAGGTGCTGCTCGCCGACGAGCCCACAGGCAACCTCGACCCTGCGACCTCCGTCGACATCATGCAGCTTCTCGCGCGCATCAACGCCGGCGGCACGACCGTGCTGATGGCTACGCATGAGGCCGGCTTCGTTGACCAGATGCAGCGCCGGGTGATCGAGCTGCGCGACGGCGAGATTGTGCGTGACGAGGTTCACGGCGGATACGGCGACACCTCCAACATCCCGCGCCTCGTGCCGGAGAAGGTGCGCGGTGCTGCCGCCGCAGCGGCGTTGACGGCGGTGCAGGAGGTCCAGCGTCAGACAGCGGACCTCTCCTCGGTCCGCGCTGCCTTGGCCGAGGAGCTCAGCTCCCAGCGGAAGGCCGCCGCAGACGAGCGCGCCTCGGATGCTCCGGCAGGTGCTCCGCAGAAGGCCGAACCCCCGCGCACGGTCGAGCCACCGGAGCCGAGCGCCGTCCCGGCGACCGGCGCCATCGCCGCTGTCGTGGAGCCGCCGACCGTCGTGGAACCACCGGCCGTCGTCGAGCCGCCGACCGTGACGGAGCCGCCGGCGGTCGTCCGACCTCGCACGCACCCGATCACCCTGCCCACCGTCGATGTCGCCGAGCTCGGAGTCGCAGATCGCCTCGGGCTCTCCGACGAAGACGACGAGGAAGTGGGCCCGACCTCATGAGAATCGGACTCATCCTGACCGAGGCCCTGGGCGGTCTCCGACGGAACATCTCGATGGTCATCTCGGTGATCCTCGTCACCTTCGTCTCGCTCACCTTCGTCGGCGCGGCGATCCTGATGCAGTCGCAGATCGGCGTCATGCGGGGTTACTGGGCCGAGCGTGCCCAGGTCGCCGTGTACATGTGCTCCGCGGTCTCGGAATCCGACACCTGCATCGACGGAGCCGCGAGCGAGGAGCAGGTGGCCGCGGTCCGGGCGCAGCTCGAAGGCGACGCGCTGGCACCGCTCATCAGCTCGCTGACCTTCGATACCAAAGAGGACACGTACGCCAAGCTCGTCGAGCAGCTCGGCGAGGACCAGGCGAGTGTGCTCACGCCCGACCAGGCATTCGAGGTCTTCTTCGTGACGATGAAAGACCCGGGGCAGTCGCAGGTGCTCGCCGAGGCATTCAGCGGCCAGGCCGGAGTGGAGCAGGTCAAGGATCAGCTCCAATACCTCGAACCGCTGTTCTCCGCTTTGACCGTCGCGACGTATATCGCCGTCGGCATAGCGGTGCTCATGCTGATAGCGGCGACCCTGCTGATCGGGACGACGATCCGGTTGTCGGCGTATGCGCGTCGCAAGGAGATCGGCATCATGCGCCTGGTCGGCGCTTCGAACCGGTTCATCCAGACACCGTTCGTGCTCGAAGGCGTGTTCGCGGCGTTCCTCGGCTCGGCGCTGGCCAGTGCCGCGGTCGTCGCCGGCATGCATTTCGGGGTGAACGGCTACCTGCGAGGCCGCGTCCCGTTCATCACGACCTGGGTGACGATGCAGGACGCGATGCTCGTCGTCCCGGTGCTGATCGGCATCGGCGTCGTCCTGGCCGCGTTGTCCGCCGGCTTCGCGATCAGGCGTTGGCTCCGTACCTGATATCCTGAAAGGCTGCTCGGTCGGAACGATCGATCGAGCTCATCACGGCAACAGGAGAGCATCATGCCCAGGGAACGCGGAGAGAAGGTCGTCGCGACCAATCGTCGCGCACGTCACGACTACACGATCGAGAAGTCGTACGAGGCGGGGATGGTGCTCACCGGCACCGAGGTCAAGTCACTGCGTCAGGGGCGCGCCAACCTCAGCGACGGTTACGCGTTCGTGAAGGGCAACGAGGTCTTCCTCGATTCGGTGCACATCCCGGAGTACTCCCAGGGGCATTGGACCAATCACTCGGCGAAGCGGATCCGCAAGCTGCTGCTGCATCGCGAGGAGATCGCCAAGATCGCGCATGCCGTCTCGGCGGGTGGATACACCCTGATCCCGCTGAAACTGTACTTCTCCGATGGGCGGGCGAAGGTCGAGATCGCCCTCGCCAAGGGAAAGCGCGAGTACGACAAGCGGCAGACCCTGCGCGAACGTCAGGACACCCGCGAGGCGGATCGTGCCATGCGCCTGCGCAATCGCGTGGGCGAGTAGCGACCGGTCGTCACAGCGTCGGCTCGAAGCCGAACACGCGGCCGAGGAAGATCAGTTCACGCTCGAGCGCGTCGATGATCGTGTCGGCACTGCGGAACCCGTGCCCCTCAGCGGGGTAGAGGACATACTCGTGGTCGACGCCTCGGGCGGCCAGCGCGTCTCTGATCGCCTCGGACTGCGAGGGCGGGACCACTCGATCTTCTCCGCCCTGCAGCAGCAGCACGGGGACTCCGATGCGATCCGCGTGGGTGAGTGGTGATCGTTCGACGTAGATGTGCTCGTACTCGGGGAGAGGCCCCACGAGACCGTCGATGTACGACGCCTCGAAGTCGTGCGTCTCGGCGACCAGCATCCGCAGATCGGCCACGCCGTAGCGGCTGATCCCCGCGGCGAAGGCCCCGCCGCGCACGAGCGCGGACAGCACCGTCCAGCCGCCCGCGGATCCACCGCGGATGGCGATGCGGGACGGGTCGGCGAGGCCGGCATCCGCGAGGCCCTGTGCGGCGGCGATCACGTCATCGACGTCCACGACGCCCCATCGGCGGTCCAGGCGTTCGCGGTAGGCGCGTCCGTAGCCGGTGGAGCCGCCGTAGTTGACGTCGAGCACGCCGATTCCCCTGCTCGTGTAGAACGCGTTGGCGGCGGAAGCCGCGCCGGTGACGTGCGCGGTCGGTCCGCCGTGCACCAGCACCACGTACGGGGGGAGCTCGTCGGCGGGGGCTGTCGCGTCGGGGTTCGCCGGGGGGTAGGCGAAGGCGTGCACGACTCCGTGCCTTCCGTCGACCTCGATCGGCACAGCGCGCGGCATCCATTCGGCATCGACGGGCTCACCTCCGCGCACGGCGACGGTCGCGCCGGAGTCCACATCGATGCACCACAGGCCGGCGGTCACGCCGGAGCCACTGCCGGAGAGCAGCACGCGCGACCCGTCCACATCGTCGATGCTCACATGGCCGTCGGCTGGGATATCGATCGGGCGTGCGGCACCGTCCGGTGAGATCAGGACGACCTCGTCGCGCCCGTTCGTGCGGACGGCGACGATCCGTCCGTCGGCGAGGGGTCGATACCAGCGGTTGCCGAGCACCCACAGCCCGTAGCCGGTGTCGGCATCGGTCGGGCTGAGCGCGCGCGGTGCGCCGACCGGCGAGACTCCGTCGAGCTCGATGCGATGCAGGCCCCAGCGGTCGTCCGGATCATCGGCGAACATCAGCTCCGTCTCGCTGAGCCACTCGGGCTGCAACGCCGCTCGAGCGGGGATCTCGTGCACGTCGCTGCCGTCGCTCTGCGCGATCTGCAGCTGCGAGGCCTCCCAGGGCATCCGTCCGCGGTTCCAGGTGATCCAGGCGACGCGGCCGCCGTCGGGCGAGAGTGCGGGGTGAGCGAAGAAGCCGTCGCCCTCGACGATGACTCGAATTCCGGACGCGTCCTCCGCGGCGGAGCCGTCGATCGGGATCTCGACGATCGCGCGGGTATGCGGCGCGGCCGACAGATCTTCGCGCACGGCGAGCAGACGGCCGTCTTGCACGCGGAGGCCTCCGTGCGATGGCCCCGCCGGTGTCAGCGGGACGGGCTCGGCACCGGCGACCAGTCGATGGACACGCTGATCGCCGGCATCGACGAAGTACAGGATGCCCGTGGAATCGGCGGTCCATGCCCCGCCGCCGTACTCGTGTACACGAGAGCGAGCACTCCAGGGCGCCGGGAGCATCTCGGCTCCCGAGGAGCTTCGCACCGTGACCCGCCCCTTCTCGGCGGGCACGGATTCTCCCCACCAGATCTCGGAGCCGACGAAGCGCGCCCCGTCGATGCGCGGGGACGATGCCGCGACGGAGGCTGCGGAGAACGGAGAGGGCCAGGAACCGTGAGGCGACGACATGCTCCGAGCCTATGGTCTGAACTCAGACGGCGCGCAGCACCGCCACGACCTTACCGAGCACCACGGACTCGTCGCCGAGGATGGGTTCGAAGGAGGAGTTTCGGGGGAGGAGCCAGGTGTGGCCGTCGCGACGGCGCAGCACCTTGACCGTGGCCTCGCCGTCGAGCATCGCGGCCACGATCTCGCCGTTCTCCGCATTGTTCTGCGAGCGCACCACGACCCAGTCGCCGTCGCAGATCGCGGCGTCGATCATCGACTCGCCCGAGACCTTGAGCATGAAGAGGTCTCCCTTGCCCACCAGTTGACGGGGGAGAGGGAAGATCTCCTCCACCTGCTGATCGGCGGTGATCGGCACGCCGGCGGCGATGCGACCGACCAGGGGCACGAGCGCCGCGTCGCCGACCGGAGTCGCCACGTCGGCGGGGTTCTCGCCGCTGGCGCCGGGGAGATCGATCAGGACCTCCATGGCACGTGTCTTGCCGGGGTCGCGTCGCAGGTAGCCGCTCAGTTCGAGTTGACCGAGTTGGTGGGTCACGCTCGACAGGGACTTCAGGCCGACGGCGTCTCCGATCTCCCGCATGCTCGGCGGGTAGCCGTGATGAGCGATGGAGTTCTGGATGACCTCGAGGATCGCCATCTGCTTGGGGCTCAGGCTCTTGCGGCGTCGCGTCCGCGGTGCCTCCGACTCGGGGGCCGAGTTCTCGCTCATGGTGCTCCTTAAGTGCGGTGTTCCGACGTCGCTCTTCGAATGTCGGAGGCCCGTGGTGTGGTGTTCTCATCGAAACCGTATCCGAGAAACGGCCCGATCTGGAAGATCTGTTCGAGCGTGTCGGCAGAATCGTGCATCCGGTTTCGAAGACAACTTGACAGATGTTCGAACTCGAAGATATCTTCGGTACGTAGCTTCGCATTCACGGCTCCCGGCCGAGGCGGGAATGCGAACGCTACGCCAACTTCCCCGGCAGCTTCACCGCTCCGGGACAGGCTAAGGAGCACCACATGAGCAGCATCGGCTTCAGCACCGCGGCAGTCATTCCGGCGTCGACCCGTCCTACGACGCGACTCCGTCTGACCACGCGCGGTCGCGCCGTGCTGCTGGGGTTCGCCTCCGTGCCGCTCGCGATCGGCATCGCCTTCGCCGCACTCAGCGGTGGCAGTGCGATCGCCTCGGGCGCAGACACGGCAGCCGTCAGCGTCGAGACCGTGACCGTCATGCCCGGTGACACTCTCTGGTCGATCGCCACCGGTGTCGCCCCCGGTGCCGACCCGCGCGACGTCATCGGTGAGATCAGCCGCATGAACCTGCTGCGTGGCGGTGAGCTCCAGATCGGCCAGACGCTCGCCATCCCGGCCCAGTACGTGGATTGATCCCGTCGCGCCCGAGCTGCGGCAACTTTGCGTCATCGACTCGGGGTGCCGCTTAACATGGGAAGGGTGACCCTCTCCCTCAACGATCTCCCGCTACGCGACGATCTTCGCGGACTGACTCCGTACGGCGCTCCTCAGGCACCGCTCCCGATCGCCCTCAACGTGAACGAGAACACGCATCCCATTCCGGACGCGGTGGCGAGCGACATCCTCGACGACATCGCGCTCGCGATCCGTGATGTGAACCGTTATCCCGACCGGGAGTTCACCACTCTTCGCGAGTCGTTCGCAGAGTATCTGGGTCACGGCCTCACCCCGGAGCAGATCTGGGCGGGCAACGGCTCGAACGAGGTGCTCCAGCACATCCTGCAGGCCTTCGGCGGCCCCGGGCGCACGGCCTTCGGTTTCGCTCCGACATACTCGATGTACCCGCTCATCGCACAGGGCACGGGCGCGCGGTGGATCCCCGGGACGAGGCAGCCCGACTACACGATCACACCGGAGGAGGCAGCGGAGCAGGTGCGCACCGCGGACCCCGACGTGATCATCCTGTGCACCCCGAACAATCCCACCGGCACCCCGCTCGGCCTGGACGTCGTCGAAGCCGTCTACGAGGCGGCGCGGGGCATCGTGATCGTCGACGAGGCCTACCAGGAGTTCGCACCGCACGACGCGCCTTCCGCGCTGACACTCCTCGAGGGGCGCCCGCGCCTGGCGGTCTCCCGCACGATGAGCAAGGCCTTCGCCTTCGCCGGTGCGCGGGTCGGGTATCTGGCGGCAGATCCGACGTTCATCGATGCGCTGCGTCTGGTGCGCCTGCCCTATCACCTGAGCACGCTCACGCAGGCTGCGGCCGTCGCCGCTCTGCGCAACTCCGACGTGATGCTCGGCATGGTCGAGGAGATCGTCGAACAGCGCGACCGCATCACCGCGACCCTCGAGGCGCTCGGATATACGCCGCACGAATCCTGGTCGAACTTCGTCCTCTTCGGCGGCATCGCCGATCCGCGTGCGACGTGGCAGCAGCTCTTCGACCGCGGCGTGCTGGTGCGTGATGTCGGCATCCCCGGTCACCTCAGGGTCAGCGCGGGCACCGAGGCCGAGACCACCGCGTTCCTCGATGCTCTGGCCTCGATAGGATCGGCATCATGAGCACCCCGTCATCGACCCCGCGCACCGCGAGCCGCGTGCGCAGCACGTCGGAGTCCACCGTCGAACTCGAGCTGAACCTCGACGGCACGGGGGCGAGCCGCATCGACACGTCGGTGCCGTTCTTCGACCACATGCTCACCGCTTTCGCGAAGCACTCGCTGACCGACCTGACCGTGCGCGCTTCGGGCGACACGGACATCGATGCGCACCACACCGTCGAAGACGTGTCGATCGTGCTCGGACAGGCGATCCTCGAGGCGCTGGGCGACAAGTCCGGCATCTCCCGCTACGGCGATGCGCTCGTGCCGCTCGATGAGGCGCTCGCGCAGGCGGTCGTCGACATCTCGGGTCGTCCGTACCTCGTGCACACCGGCGAGCCCGCCGGATTCGAGCACCACCTCATCGGTGGGCACTTCACCGGCTCGTTGGTGCGTCACTCTTTCGAGGCGATCACCTTCAACGCCGCGCTGACCGTCCACGTGCGTGTGCTGGGCGGCCGCGACCCGCACCACATCGCCGAGGCGGAGTACAAGGCTTTCGCCCGCGCGTTCCGCCAGGCCAAAGCACTCGATCCGCTGGTCGACGGGATCCCGTCCACCAAGGGCGCACTGTGAGCGCGATCCCCCGCGTCGCCGTCTTCGACTACGAGTCGGGCAACGTCCACTCGGCTGTCAAGGCGCTGGCCGCTGCCGGCGCGGATGCCGTGCTGACGCGCGACCGCAAGGCCGCCCTGGAGGCCGACGGTCTCCTGGTTCCGGGCGTCGGCGCGTTCCAGGCGGTCCGTGACGCGCTCCACGCACACGGCGGCGACGAGATCATCGACCGGCGTCTGGCCGGCGGACGACCGGTGCTCGGGATCTGCGTCGGCATGCAGGTGCTCTTCGAGCACGGGGTCGAGCGAGGGCACGACACCGCGGGTCTCGGCGAGTGGCCCGGAGCGGTCACCGAGCTCAACGCACCCGTGCTGCCGCACATGGGCTGGAACACCGTCGAGCCCGGCGCGGACAGCGTGCTCTTCCGGGGCCTGGAACATGAGCGTTTCTACTTCGTGCACTCCTACGCCGCCCAGTCCTGGGAGCTCGACGTCATCCCGCCGTTCCCCGAGCCCGTGCTGACCTGGACGACCTACGGCGACCCCTTCCTCGCCGCCGTCGAGAACGGTCCGCTCTCGGCAACCCAGTTCCACCCCGAGAAGTCGGGCGAAGCGGGCATCCAGCTCCTGCGCAACTGGGTCGGGAGTCTCTGACACCCATCGTGGACGTCATCCGTTTTGTCACCCGCTCTCCGGCGGACTACCCTCGGTTCTCGTGCCCGCTCCGGGCTGCAGACCTTCCCTAGCCAAGGACCCCATGAACGACTTCGCGCAGTCTCCCTCGCTCACGCTCCTTCCCGCGGTCGATGTCGCCGGTGGCAAGGCCGTCCGCCTCACCCAGGGCGAGGCCGGAACCGAGACGAGCTACGGCGACCCGCTCGACGCGGCAGGTGAGTGGGCCGCACAGGGCGCGAAGTGGATCCACCTCGTCGACCTCGACGCCGCTTTCGGCCGCGGGAGCAACGCGCCGATCCTGCGCAAGGTCATCAAGCAGTTCAAGGGCGTCAGCATCGAGCTCTCGGGCGGCATCCGCGACGACGCGACCCTCGAGGCGGCGCTCGAGAGCGGCGCCACCCGGATCAACCTCGGCACGGCTGCACTGGAGAACCCCGAGTGGGCCGCCGATGTGATCGGTCGTTACGGCGAAGCGATCGCGGTCGGCCTCGACGTGCGCGGCACCACGCTCGCCGCACGTGGTTGGACCAAGGAGGGCGGCGACCTCTGGGAGGTCCTCGAGCGTCTGGAAGACGCCGGATGCAGCCGCTACGTCGTCACGGACGTGACGAAGGACGGCACGCTTCGCGGCCCGAACCTCGAGCTCCTTCGCGAGGTGACCTCGCGCACACCGAAGCCGGTCGTCGCATCCGGGGGGATCTCCAACCTCGACGACATCGCCGCGCTCCGTGAACTCGTGCCGCTGGGCGTCGAGGGTGCGATCGTCGGCAAGGCCCTGTACGCCGGTGCGTTCACGCTGGCTGAGGCACTGGATGTCGCAGGAGACTGACGGCCACGCCTGCGGGCCCGAGTCGCACAACCACGGAGACTCGGCCGGTGTCCCCTGGGAGGGACGCAGCTTCGAGTCGAATCCGCACGCAGCGGACGACGGCTCGGCCGACCCGGCGCTGCTGGCCGCACTGCTGCGCTTCCGCGCCGGCGAAGGCAGTCAGGTGGAAGTCGTCGACGCTTTCCGCTCGGCTCGCGTGCTGATCCCTCTGATCGCCGAGAAGGGTGAGGAAGGCGTCGCGCCGAGCGGCCTCGCCGTCGACAAGACGCAGGAGCTGTCGATCGTCACGGTCGCGGCTCCCGACGGGCGGCGGGTGCAGCCGGTTTTCTCCTCCGTCGAGGCGATGCAGAAGTGGGATCCCACGGCACGCCCGATTCCCGTGGAGGCGCTCCGGGCGGCGCTGGCGGCCTCAGCCGAAGACACCGACCTGATCGTGCTCGACCCGACGGCCGACACGGAGTTCGTGATCCGGCGGCCGGCCGTCTGGGCGATCGCCCAGGAGCATGCCTGGGAGCCGAGCTTCCTCTCCACCGAGGTCTACACCGCGCTCCAGGAGAGTGTGGCCCACGAACTGGCCGTGATCGATGTGGCGGTGGCGTCCGGCGACCCCGACGCACGTCTGCGCGGCCCGGAGCTGATCGTGGTCCTGGAACTCGTCGACGGTCTGGAGCGCGAGGTGCTCGACGCCGTGCTCTCGCGTCTGGCTCAGCGCTGGGCGTCGGACGACCGCATCGCCGTCCTGGCGGACTCGCTCACGGTGAAGCTCCGCCGCAGCGTCTGAGCGCGCTTCGCTACGATCGGGGCATGTCCCGAGGTCTCCTGCGCGCCATCGCCGTCGTTGCTCTCCTCGGGGGCGCCGTCACCGGCAGCTCGGGCTGCGCGCTGGCTTGCCCCGCGATCGGATGGACGAACGCCGTCGCACTCGAGACCAGCGCCGTAGCGGGGGTGGTGGCGGTCCAGTTCTGCGTCGCGGGGGAGTGCTCACCGGCGCCGGGTACCGAGCCGACCTCATCGACCAACCTGTTCATGGTGACGCCTCAGGGTGACGGGACGTGGGTGCTCGGGTTCGACATGTCGACGCCCGACGGCGTCGACATCCGCCTGTTCGACGCCCAGAACACGCTCATCCACGAGTCCGAGGAATCGATCTCGTGGACGCACTCGGATGCACCGTGCGGCGGCCCCTCGACCGCGGATCCGATCGTCCTCGAATCCTGAACTAGTTGACCGGCCCGGTCCACTTCTCGCCCGGACCCTTGCCGATGGGGTCGGGGATCGTCGATGCCTCGCGGAACGCGAGCTGCAGGGAGCGGAGCCCGTCGCGGAGCGAGCGTGCGTGCATGTCGCTGATCTCGGGGGCGCCGGCGGTGATGAGCCCGGCGAGGGCGTTGATGAGCTTGCGAGCCTCGTCGAGGTCGAGCTGTGCCGCCGCGTCGGGGTCGTCGGCGAGGCCGAGCTTGACGGCGCCGGCGCTCATGAGGTGCACGGCCGCCGTGGTGATCACCTCGACCGCGGGTACGTCGGCGATGTCTCGAGTGGCCGACGACGCAGCCTCCTCCTGACGTGCCCAGCGCTCTTCGCGCTCGCGTGCAGCCTCGTCCGGTGCCTGGTTCGTCACTTCGCCTTGCTTTCTGTTAGACTTTGGCGGGCTCCGGAGCGTCATGCTCCGGATCGAAAGAGGATTCACTTCCCACCCGCGCTTGCCGTTCAAGGCTACCGGGTCTTGCACTCCACCGGCTCCGTTCGCAAGACGGACCCGGCAGGCAGGGTGCGGAGCCGGCGTCTGAATGCCGGTGGGTGGGGACGATTCCGATTTCGCCCGTGATGCAGACAGCGTCGCGGTGGCCGAATCACATCGTCTAAGGAGTTCCGCATCAGCGATCCCCGTACCAATGAGCGCATCCGCGTCCCCGAGGTCCGCCTCGTCGGCCCCGCGGGTGAGCAGATCGGCGTCGTCCGCATCGAGGCAGCGCTGCGCCTCGCGCAGGAAGCCGATCTCGACCTCGTCGAGGTCGCCCCCAACTCGAAGCCGCCCGTCGTCAAGATCATGGACTACGGCAAGTTCAAGTACGAGGCCGCCCAGAAGGAAAAGGAAGCGCGCCGCAACCAGGCGAACACGATCCTCAAGGAAGTCCGCTTCCGTCTGAAGATCGAGGCTCATGACTACACGACCAAACTGAAGCGCGCCGAGGGCTTCCTCAAGGCCGGCGACAAGGTCAAGGCCATGATCCTGTTCCGCGGTCGTGAGCAGTCGCGTCCCGAGCAGGGTGTGCGTCTGCTGCGCAAGTTCGCCGAAGACGTGGCCGAGCTCGGAACGGTCGAGTCGAACCCGACCATCGACGGTCGCAACATGGTCATGATCGTGGCTCCGCTGAAGAGCAAGTCCGAGGCCAAGCAGGAGCAGAACGCGGTTCGCGACGCACAGCGCGCGGCGAACAAGCAGGCATCCCGCGACGCCAAGAGCGATGCCGACGCACCGGCAGAAGCTGCCGCGGAGTAGATCCGCCCCAGAACTCCCGCACCGCGGGTTGACACCGTCGCCTGAGAAGGCGCCATACGAAGGAAGAGAAGATGCCGAAGCAGAAGACCCACTCGGGTGCTAAGAAGCGCTTCAAGATCACCGGCAGCGGCAAGCTGAAGAAGCAGCAGGCCGGGATGCGCCACAACCTCGAGCACAAGTCGAGCCGTCGCACCCGTCGTCTGAACCAGGACCAGGTGCTCTCGAAGGCTGACACCAAGGTCGCGAAGAAGCTTCTCGGCCGCTGACGCGCGCCCGAACGCACGAATAGGAACACAGGAAAATGGCAAGAGTCAAGCGGGCAGTAAACGCCCACAAGAAGCGCCGGGTCATCCTCGAGCGCGCAAAGGGTTACCGCGGTCAGCGTTCGCGCCTCTACCGCAAGGCCAAAGAGCAGGTCATCCACTCGCTGGTCTACTCGTACCGTGACCGTCGCAAGCGCAAGGGTGACTTCCGTCGCCTCTGGATCCAGCGCATCAACGCTGCGGCTCGCCAGAACGGCATCACGTACAACCGCTTCATCCAGGGCCTCGGCCTCGCGGGTGTCACCGTCGACCGTCGCATGCTTGCCGACCTCGCGGTCAACGACGCTGCCACGTTCACGACGCTGGTCGAGACGGCGAAGAAGGCTCTGCCCTCCGACGTCAACGCACCGAAGTCGGCTGCGTAAGCATCTCGCTTCAAACGGGCGCCTCCCTTCGGGGAGGCGCCCGTTTCGCGTATCCGGCGTCCGCGGTGACCCTAGACTGTGAACGTGCTGGAGAACCCCCGTTCGCCCCGAGTCCGTGCTGTCGCGAAGCTGACCAAGCGCAGCGCGCGAACCGAGACGGGCCTGTTCCTTCTGGAAGGTCCGCAGTCGGTGCGTGAAGCGCTCACGTATCGCCCGGAGGCGATCGTCGAGCTGTTCGCGACGCCGAGCGGGTGGGAGAAGCACCCGGACATCCGTGCCAAGGCCGCCGACGCAGACATCGAAGTCGAGTACGTCACCGAGTACGTATTGAACGCGATGGCCGACACGGTCACTCCGCAGGGATTGGTCGCCGTCGTCCAGCAGACACCGACCTCGGTGCGCGACATCTTCGATGCCTCGCCTCGTCTCGTGGCGATCTGCGAAGAGGTGCGCGACCCCGGGAACCTGGGCACGATCATCCGCGCGGCCGATGCGGCGGGCGCGGATGCCGTCGTGCTGACCGGCCGGACCGTCGATCCGTACAACCCGAAGGTCGTGCGCGCCACGACCGGGTCGCTGTTCCACCTCCCGGTCTCGGTCGGGGGAGACCTCGCCGACGTCGTGAAGCGCGCGCACGCCGCGGGTCTGCGCATCCTCGCCGCCGACGTGAAGGGCGCCGATCTGCTGGAAGCCCGCGCGGACGGAGTGCTCGCCGAGCCGACCGGATGGCTGTTCGGAAACGAGGCGCGGGGTCTGGAAGACGATGCTCTCGCCTTGGCCGACCAGGTGCTGCGGCTGCCGATCTTCGGCAAGGCCGAATCCCTCAATCTGGCGACCGCTGCGAGCGTCTGCCTGTACGAGAGCGCCTTCGCACAGCGGGCGACCTCTGTCGGCTGACGTCCGGCCGACGAAGGAAGCGGGTCACAGGGTCGATGAGGATTCTGATCGTCGAAGACGACGACCGTGTCGCTGGGGCGCTCGAAGCGTTCCTCGCGCGGTCGGGCTACGCGACCGTGCGCGCCTCCGATGGGGCGTCGGCGCTGGCTCTCCTCGGCGCTGACACCGAGGTCGTGCTCCTCGATCTGGGACTCCCCGACATGGACGGCGTCGACCTGTGCCGCCGCATCCGCGGACGCTCCGAGGTTCCGATCATGATCGTGACCGCGCGCAACCAGGTCGCCGAGCGCATCAAGGGACTGCGTGCCGGCGCCGACGACTTCGTGGTGAAGCCCTATGACGTGCATGAGCTTCTGGCCAGGATCGAGGCCGTGACCCGGCGTTCGCGGCCGATGCGCCCGGAGTCCGACGCGCGAGTGCTGCTGCTCGAAGGCTCTCTGGAGATCGATCTCGTCGCGAGACAGGTGCTGGTCGATGGAGCGCCGATCGAGCTCACCCGCAAGGAGTTTGACATCATCGCGGTGCTCGCACGCTATCCGGGGGTGGCGGTCCCGAAGGAGCGCCTCATCCGCGAGGTGTGGAACACGGACTGGCGGGGGTTCGGGCATTCCCTCGAGGTGCACGTCGGGGCGATCAGGAAGAAGACCCGATCCCGCGGTGTGATCGAGACCGTCCGCGGCGTCGGCTACCGTCTCGTGGGGTCCTGAGCCGTGCGTCGACGTCTGGTGATCGTCTTCCTCGTCCCGCTCGTGGCGATCCTGGTCGCTCTGGGCGGTGCGGCCGGATGGAGTGCGGCCCGGAGCGTCCAGCAGTCGTTCTACACGCAGCAGCTCGGCGACCTCGGCTACTTCATCACCAGCGCGCGTCAAGCGCTTCGATCGGGCAGCGCGGCGGTGATCGATGCCGAGGTCGTCCGTTTCGAGGAGGTGTACGGCATCGAGGTGACGGTCTTCGATCTCGGCGGTGCCCCCTGGGCGGCGGGGGAGCATGGCTCGACCGTGCTCGCGGAGGAGGACGCGGAACGGGTGCGGCTGGCGCTGTCCGGGCGACGCGCCGAGCAGCCGGCGGCCGTTTTCCCCTGGACGGTGGCGGATGCCGCGCTGGCGGAGCCGGTCTTCGACGACGGCGACGTGATCGGGGCCGTGCTGGTCGCCGGAGATGTCGACGCCCCCCGGGCCGCGATCGTGCAGCAGCTTCTGATCATCTCCGCCATCGCGCTGGTGCTGATCGCGCTGGGCGTGCTGCTCGTCTTCCGGCTCGCCCGATGGGTGCTGTCCCCGGTGAGGCGGTTGGACGAGGCGATGGTGGCCATCGAGCGGGGCGAGATGGACGCGCGTGTCCCCGAGGATGCCGGGCCACCGGAGCTCCGCCGCATGGCGCAGGTGTTCAACGGCATGGCCGACGAGATCGAGCGCGTCATGACGCGACAGCAGGAGTTCGCGCTGAACGCCTCCCACGAGTTGCGCAACCCCCTCAATGCGCTGCTCCTGCGCGTGGAGCACCTCGCGACCGGGCTCGGGCGGGAGTGGCGCGACGACGTGGAGGAGACGAGGGAGGAGGGGCGTCGGATGACGCGGATCCTCGAGACACTGCTCGGCCTCGCACGCGGCGGGCGCGTGGACACCACGATCTCCGCCGTCGACCTCGCGACTCTGTCCGCCCGCCGTCTCGAGGCCTGGCGCGACGTCGCCGGGCAGCGGGGGATCGCCCTGCGTTCGGCGGGGGACCCGTCGGTGATGAGCGTGACCGACCGGACGGTCGTGGAGAGCGCGCTGGACGCCGTGATCGACAACGCCGTGAAGTTCTCGCCGGACGGCGCGTGGATCGGCATCGGAGCGCATCGCGAGGGAGACGTCTGTCGGATCACGGTCCGCGATCATGGTCCGGGGCTCTCCGCCGAGCAGGCGGCGGCGGCGACGGACAGGTTCTGGCGGAGCGCCGAGAGCGCGGACACGCCGGGCTCCGGACTCGGACTCGCGATCGCGAGCGACCTGCTGGCGACGGTCGGCGGCGAGGTGGCGGTGGCAGCGGCCGACGGCGGTGGACTCGAGGTCGTGCTGCTGCTCCCCGACAGGACGACCCCATGATGGCCGTTGGGCGGCGGGCGGTCGCCGGAATCCTCTCGGTCCTGCTGCTCGGGGCGCTCACCGCATGCAGCCAGCGCGGGAGCGAGTGGACCGACGCCGAGTACGCGATCGCGGCGGGCGGCCCCACGGGGGTCTACTACGACTACGGGAGCCATCTCGCCGAGGCGCTCTCTGCAGACCTGGACATCAGGATCGTCGGGCAGGAGACGGCCGGGTCCGTGGACAACCTGCTGCGCGTGGACTCCGGTGAGGCGCTGCTGGGCTTCGCGCAGGGCGATGCGGCAGCCGATGCCGTGGCGGGAACCGGTGCCTTCGACGCGCCCCTCCAGGTGCGGGCTCTGGCGCGTCTCTACGACGAGTACGTGCAGGTCGTCGTGCGCGGAGACTCCGACATATCGAGTCTCCCGGAGCTGGAGGGGCGCACCGTGTCGCTCGGTGCGGAGAACTCCGGGGTGCACGTGATCGCCTCACGTGTCCTGGACACCGCCGGCGTCGGCATCGGGTCCGTCCGCGATCCCCAGCTCGACCTCGGGGAGTCGATCGCCGCGATGGAGCGCGGCGAGATCGACGGGTTCTTCTGGGTGGGTGGGCTGCCGACACCGGGAATCGCGGCGCTCTCGCAGACCACGTCCGTGCGCCTGCTCCCGATCGAGCAGGATTGGGTGAACGAGGTGAACGACCGCTACTCGGATGCCTATCGGCCCGCCGATGTGCCCGCCGGCACCTACGGCATCGCGGCCTCGGCGCCGACCATGGCCGTGCCGAACTACCTCGTCACGAGTTCCTCGACCCCGGACGGCGTCGCGCGCGACATCCTGACCGGACTGTTCGATGCCCGCTTGCGGATCGCGGGGGAGGTCCCGACCGCCGCGCTGCTGGATCGTCGATCGGCGATCTTCACCGGCCCGGTTCCGTTGCATCCGGGCGCGGTCGAGTACTACCGGGACCTGCGCGGCTGACTGCTCAAGAAATCCTCAAGAAGTCTGACACCGGGCCCCCGGCTCTGCCAGTGTGAGGTCGATCGCGCGCGATCGGATCCTGCAGCTCCGCTGTCGCTGGGGGGCGAGGCCGCAGGACGATCCCGCGGCCCGTGGGGGCGGGCCGTGGGGTACCCGTGCAAAGCAGCATTGGTACCGCGATCAGGTGATTACGAACGTGTAAATCTCACCGAGGCGCCTGGAGACCCGCGTCCGACGTGGCTAGTTTGGAGAAATGATGACCTCTGATACACCCCTCGTCGTGGTCGAGAACGTCCAGAAGCACTACGGAGATTTCCAAGCTCTCGCCGACATCGACCTCACGGTCAACTCGGGAGAGGTCGTCGTCGTGATCGGCCCGTCCGGGTCCGGCAAGTCGACCCTGTGTCGCACGATCAACCGACTCGAGACGATCACCAGCGGCACGATCCGCATCGACGGCAAGGAGCTCCCCGCCGAGGGCAAGGGCCTCGCACACCTCCGTGCGGACGTCGGCATGGTGTTCCAGTCGTTCAACCTGTTCGCCCACCTGACGATCCTCGAGAACGTGACCCTGGGACCGATGAAGGTCCGGGGCCTCAAGAAGGCGGATGCCGAGAAAGAGGCGATGATCCTGCTCGAGCGCGTCGGCGTCGCACAGCAGGCATCCAAGCTTCCCGCGCAGCTCTCCGGCGGCCAGCAGCAGCGTGTGGCGATCGCTCGGGCGCTCGCGATGCAGCCCAAGGTGATGCTCTTCGACGAGCCGACCAGCGCGCTCGACCCCGAGATGATCAACGAGGTCCTCGACGTGATGGTCGAGCTGGCTCACGAGGGAATGACCATGATCGTCGTCACGCACGAGATGGGCTTCGCTCGGAAGGCGGCCGACCGTGTCGTCTTCATGGCCGACGGGCGGATCGTGGAGGAGGCGACTCCGGAGGAGTTCTTCACGCACCCGAAGAGCGACCGTGCCAAGGACTTCCTCTCGAAGCTCCTCACGCACTGACGCCCGACCACACAGACCCTGCACACACAGCACACGAAGGAGACGCACATGCGACGCACACGGACACTGGCAGGCATCGGAATCGCAGCGGTGGCACTGCTCGCGCTCACGGCCTGCAACAGCGGCACGCCGTCGAGCTCGGGAGCCCCGGAAGACGGCGGCGAGGAGGAGACCTCCGGCACGCCGTGGACGGTCCTCGAGGATGTCAGCATCGACGGGAGCCCGACCTTCGATCGGATCTCGTCCTCCGGCACGATCAAGGTCGGCGTGAAGGAAGACCAGCCCGGTCTTGGCTACCTCGACCCGGTGACCGGCGACCGCACCGGTTTCGACGTCGACATCGCCCGCTGGATGGCGGCATCGCTCGGCGTCGACCCGGAGACGATCGAGTTCACGGCGATCGCCTCGGCGAACCGCGAGCAGGCGATCGTGAACGGCGACATCGACTACTACGTCGGCACCTACTCGATCACCGACAAGCGCAAGGAGCAGATCTCCTTCGCCGGTCCGTACTTCCTGACCGGACAGGGCCTCCTGGTCGGAGCCGACAGCGACATCGCGAGCGTCGACGACCTGAGCGACTCGACCACGGTGTGCTCGGCGACCGGCTCGACGCCGATCCAGAACATCAAGGAGAACTACCCCGACGTCCCGACCAAGGAGTACGACACGTACTCGAAGTGCGTCGAGGACCTCAAGAACGGGCAGGTCGACGCCGTCACCACCGACGAGGCGATCCTCATCGGTTACGCGGCGCAGGACCCGGAGAAGCTGAAGGTCGTCGGCGAGCCGTTCAGCGAGGAGCGCTACGGCATCGGACTCGCCAAGGGCGATGACGCGCTGGCCGAGTACTTCAACACCCAGCTGACCGACGGTGGCGACATCTGGCAGCAGATCTTCGACAACAACCTCGGTGCCTCCGGCGTCAAGGCGACGCAGCCTGAGGTCGACCCGATCGGTTGATCGCATGGGGGTGGCCGACACCATCGGCCGCCCCCATCCGTCAGCAGGGCCATCGCGAGAACACGAATCGACAGGAGCAGCCGTGGGAGTCATCAGCGACCACCTCGATCTCTGGGGTGAAGCACTGTGGGGAACGATCGTGCTGTTCCTGGGCGGCGGCCTCATCGCCCTGGTGCTGGGACTGATCGTGGGAGCGGCACGGGTGTCCCCGGTGCCGATCGCCCGCGCAGTCGGGGGCATCTACGTGAACTGGATCCGTAACACCCCGCTCACCCTCGTGATGTTCTTCTTCGCGTTCTGCCTGCCGATCCTTCTCGGCGAGCGGGTCAACTCCCTGCTGCTCGCAGTCATCGCACTCGGGCTCTACACCGCGACCTACGTCGCCGAGGCTCTGCGCGCCGGCATCAACACGGTGCCGGTCGGGCAGGCCGAGGCGGCGCGAGCGATCGGTCTCAACTTCGGTCAGGTCATGCGCTACGTCGTCCTGCCGCAGGCCACGCGCTCGGTGGTCCCGCCGATGATGAGCGTCCTCATCGCCCTCATGAAGAACACCACGGTGGCGGCCGGCTTCTCGGTCGTCAACCTCGGCACCATCCGCGCGGCACTCAGCGAGCGCGGCGAGAACGCGCTCGTCGTCCTGCTGTGGGTCATGGTCATCTTCGTGGTCCTGGTGCTGCTGCTCGCCTGGGTGCAGCGAACGCTAGAGAACAAGTGGAGGATCGCGCGATGAGTTCCGTCCTGTTCGACGTCCCCGGCCCCCGTGCCATCGCCCGCAACCGCCTCATCGGAGTCGCGACGGTGCTCGTCGTCCTCGCCGTGCTCGGCTGGGTCGTGTGGCGGCTGTTCGCCACCGGGCAGTTCACCGCCGAGAAGTGGAACATCTTCACGTTCTCCGCCGTCTGGGTCCGTTTCGGTGAAGGACTGCTGGCCACGCTGGCGGCCTTCGGTGCCGCCGGAGTCGGCTCGATCATCCTCGGCTTCGTCCTCGGCATCGGTCGTCTCTCGGAGCATGCCTGGGTGCGTGAGCCGGTCCGCTGGATCATCGAGGTGCTGCGGGCCGTGCCCGTCCTCGTGCTGATGATGCTGCTGTACTACGGCCTGCCCGTGCTCGGCGTGAAGATGCCGCCCTACTGGGCGGTCGTGATCGCGCTCATCGTCTACAACGGGTCGGTGCTCGCCGAGGTGCTGCGGGCCGGCATCGAGTCGCTGCCCCGCGGACAGTCCGAGGCGGGATACGCGATCGGACTGCGCAAGACCGGGGTGATGTACTTCATCCTGATCCCGCAGGCCGTGCGGGCCATGATGCCCGTGATCATCGCGCAGCTCGTCGTCGCGCTGAAGGACACGGCGCTCGGGTTCATCATCACGTACCAGGAACTCCTCTACGTGATCAACCAGATCGGCAACCAGGCGCCCTACGGCTCCCCGTTGATCCCCGCCGCGATCATCGGCGGATCGATGTACGTCGCCGTGTGTCTCCTGCTCTCCTACGTCGCCTACCGCCTGCAGCGTCGCGCCAAGCGCTCGCCGAAGGCCGGACCCGCAGTGCCCGATCCCCGTCAGCACGGCGGCGAGACGAACACCTCGCTCATCGTGCTGCAGGGGGACGGGGCCGAGCCGACGCGCTGATCAGCGAAAGGGACCCACGCGCCCCCGGTAGACTCGATTCTCGTGTCAGAGTCTCCTGAAATCACCCCGGAAGCGGTCGAAGCCGCTGTCGCCGACGCCCTCTCGGCGATCGCCGCAGCCGCCGACACCGCCGAGCTGAAGGCGGCTCGCGCCGCACACGTCGCGGAGGGTTCGCCGCTCGCGGTCTTGAACGCCTCGATGCGCCAGGTCGCCCCCGAGAACAAGGCCGCGTTCGGCAAGCTCGTGGGGCAGGGGCGCGGGCAGGTGACGCAGGCGCTCGCCGCCAAGGAGGCCGAGCTGGCCGCAGCCGAGGTCGCTGCGCGTCTCGAGTCCGAGCGCGTCGACATCACGGCGGTGCCCTCGCGCACGCGGGTCGGCGCCCGGCACCCGCTCACGCTGCTCCAGGACCAGGTCTGCGACATCTTCGTCGGCATGGGCTGGGAGATCGCGGAGGGACCGGAGCTCGAGCACGAGTGGTTCAACTTCGACGCCCTGAACTTCGACGTCGACCACCCTGCCCGCCAGGAGCAGGACACGTTCTACGTCGACCCGCCCTCGCGCCACCTCGTCATGCGCACGCACACGAGCCCGGTGCAGGTGCGCTCGATGCTCGACCGCGACGTGCCGATCTACGTGCTGTGCCCGGGGCGCGTGTACCGCACCGACGAGTTCGACGCCACGCACCTGCCGGTGTTCACCCAGTTCGAGGGCCTCGTGATCGACAAGGGCATCACGATGGCGCACCTCAAGGGCACGCTCGACCACTTCGCGAAGCAGCTGTTCGGCCCCGAGGCCGAGACGCGCTTCCGCACCAACTACTTCCCCTTCACCGAGCCCTCCGCCGAGCTCGACCTGTGGCACCCGACCTTCAAGGGCGGCGCGCGCTGGATCGAGTGGGGCGGTTGTGGCATGGTCAACCCGAACGTGCTGCGCGCGGCCGGGATCGACCCCGAGGTGTACAGCGGCTTCGCGTTCGGCATGGGCATCGAGCGGGGACTGATGTTCCGCAGCGATGTGCAGGACATGCGCGACATGGCCGAGGGTGATGTCCGTTTCAGCGAGCAGTTCGGGATGGTGGTGTGATGCGCGTCCCGCTTTCGTGGTTGCGTGAGTACGTCGATCTGGCAGCGGATGCCACGCCCGAGGATGTCCTCGCGGCACTGGTGACCGTCGGCTTCGAAGAGGAGGACGTGCATCGGTTCGAGATCTCCGGTCCCGTCGTCGTCGGGCAGGTCGTCTCGATCGAGGCCGAGCCGCAGTCCAACGGCAAGACCATCAACTGGTGCCAGGTCGACGTGGGCGAGGCGAACGGCGGCATCCGCGGGATCGTCTGCGGTGCGCACAACTTCGTCGCCGGCGACAAGGTCGTAGTCACCCTCCCCGGCGCCGTGCTGCCGGGGCCGTTCCCGATCGCCGCCCGCAAGACCTACGGTCACGTCTCCGACGGCATGATCGCCTCGGCGCGCGAACTGGGCCTGGGCGACGAGCACAACGGGATCGTCGTGCTCTCCGACCTCGGCATCGACGCGCCCGTCGGCGCCGACGCGATCGCGCTGCTGGGCCTCGACGACGTCGCGGTCGAGATCAACGTCACCCCCGACCGCGGCTACGCGTTCTCCCTGCGCGGCGTCGCCCGCGAGTACGCGCACGCCACGGGGGCGGCCTTCCGCGACCCGGCGGAGCGCGACTTCGCCGAGCTTCAGCCCGGCACCGGACACACGACCGTGGTCGATGACGTCGCCCCCGTGCGTGGCCGCGTCGGCGCGAGCGAGTTCGTGACCCGCGTCGTGCGCGGCGTCGACCCCTCACGTCCGACTCCGCCGTGGATGATCGCGCGGCTCAGCCTCGCGGGCATGCGCTCGCTGGGCATCCTGATCGACATCACCAACTACGTGATGCTCGAACTGGGGCAGCCGCTGCACGGCTACGACCTCGACAAGCTCGCGGGCGGCATCACGGTCCGCCGCGCCGCCCCCGGCGAGAAGATGACCACCCTCGACGGCGTCGAGCGCGCGCTGCACGTCGAAGACCTGCTCATCACCGACGGGTCCGGCCCGATCGGCCTCGCCGGCGTCATGGGCGGCGGAACGACCGAGATGAGCGAAACCACGCGCAACGTGCTCATCGAGGCGGCGAACTTCGACCCGATCACGATCGCCCGCACCGCGCGTCGACACAAGCTGCCGAGTGAGGCCTCCAAGCGCTTCGAGCGCGGTGTGGACCCGCTCATCCCGTTCGTCGCCGCGCGCCGTGCAGCCGACCTGATGGTCGAGCTCGCCGGGGGCACGCTGACCGAAGAGGGCGGTGCGCTCTTCGCCGAGGTCTTCGTCGAAGCGATCGAGCTCCCCGCGGGCTTCGTGCAGGGACTCATCGGCGTCGACTACACCGACGACGAGATCACCGGTGCGCTCACCACGATCGGCGCGGATGTCACCGCCTCGGAGGAGGGCTCCGGCTGGACCGTAATCCCGCCGACCTGGCGCCCCGACCTCACCGACAAGTGGACGCTCGCCGAGGAGGTCGCCCGCATCCACGGACTCGACCGCATCCCCTCGGTGCTGCCGACGCCGCCGTCCGGCCGCGGGCTCACGGCGCACCAGCAGGGACGCCGCCGCGTGGCCGACGCGCTCGCCGCCGCCGGCCTGGTGGAGACTCCGTCCTTCCCGTTCACCACGGAGGCGCAGAACGACCTGCACGGCTCCGCCTCGGGAGAGCACCTGCCGAGCATCCGGCTGGCGAACCCGCTCGACGGGCAGGCACCGTTCCTGCGCCGCTCGCTCATCCCCGGTCTGCTGCAGACCGCGCATCGCAACATCTCGCGCGGCCTCACCGATCTCGCGATCTTCGAGACGGGTGCCGTGTTCCTTCCGGAGCCGGGCGTCGAGTACGGCACCGATGAGGTGCCGCCGCTGGGTGAGCGCCCGTCCGATGCGACACTCGCGGCATTGAACGCCTCGATCCCGCCGCAGCACCGGTTCGTCTCGGCGCTGCTCACGGGCCACGTTGCACCGCGTCAGCCCGGACGCCCCGCAGAAGCCGCAGGTCTGGCCGAGGCGCTGGATGCCGTCCGTGTGATCGCGGCGGCCGCCGGCGTCGAGATCGACGTGGTCCAGGCTGAGCGTGCAGCTCTCCACCCGGGACGCACCGGGTCGCTGCGCGTCGCCGGCGAAGAGGTCGGCTATGTCGGCGAGCTGCACCCCACGGTGGCTGAGGGGGCGGATCTGCCCGGGCGCGCGACCGTGTTCGAACTCGACCTCGACCGCATCCTGACGCTCGCGGGCGGTCGGGTCGTCGCGGCATCGCTGTCGACGTTCCCCGCGGCGACGCAGGACGTCTCGCTCACGCTCCCCGCGGACGTACCGGCCGCCGACGTGCAGGCCGCACTCGCCGAGGGCGCGGGTGCGCTGCTCGAATCGGTGCGACTGGTGGACGACTACCGCGGCAAAGGTGTGCCGGAAGGCTCGAAGAGCCTGACCTTCGCACTGCGCTTCCGCGCCGACGACCGCACGCTCACGGCAGCCGAGGCCACCGAGGCCAAGCTCGCCGGTGTGGAGGTCGCGGCCCAGCGCTTCGGAGCCGCACTGCGCGACTGAACCGTCTCCGCGGAAGCCCTGATCTGCTCTGAGCGGAAGGGCTTCCGCGGGTGCCGCGTTCCTGGTGACATGGGTCCATGACGGACGTGTTGATCCTCGGTGGAACGGGCTGGCTCTCCGGGCGCATCGCCCGCCGATGGCGGGATGCGGGGGCCACGGTGACCTGTCTCGCTCGCGGGGCGAGGCCTGCGCCCGACGGTGCCGAGCTCGTACGTGGAGACCGCGACGATCCCGCGGCGTACACCGCGCTCATCCGGCGGGACTGGGATCACGTGGTGGATATCTCGTCGCAGGCGTCGCAGGTCGAGGCGGCCGTCGCTGCCCTCGGCGAGCGTGTCGCGCGGTGGACCTACGTGTCTTCCCTGTCGGTCTACTCCGACGACGAGACGGTCGGTGCGGACGAGTCGGCACCGCGGCATCCGTCCGCCCGCCCCGGTGACGAGTACGAGTACGGGGCGCAGAAGGCTGCGGCCGAGGACGCCGTGGGCACCCTGGGCGATCGTGCGCTCATCGTGCGACCGGGACTCATCGTCGGCGAAGGCGACCCCAGCGATCGATTCGGTTACTGGGCAGCGGCGTTCGCGCGGGCGGGTGGGGAACCGGTCCTGTCGCCGCCGCTCGAGGGGAAGAGCGCCCAGGTGATCGACGTGGACGATCTCGCCGAATTCATCGTCGCGGCGACCGTGAGCGGGCCGGTCAACGCCATCGGCGACGTGCAGCCCTTCGACGAGGTATTGCGCGAGAGCCGGACC
Organism: Microbacterium sp. Cr-K20; assembly: GCF_000708325.1. Taxonomy (NCBI): domain Bacteria; kingdom Bacillati; phylum Actinomycetota; class Actinomycetes; order Micrococcales; family Microbacteriaceae; genus Microbacterium; species Microbacterium sp. Cr-K20. The sequence goes on from NZ_JARE01000057.1 coordinate 58,306, forward strand.
GCCGCGGGTCATACCGGCGAGATCGTGGTTGCCGAGGAGGACTGGCTCGTCGCACACGGGGTCCAGCACTGGGCGGGGCCCAGATCCCTGCCGCTGTGGCTGCCCCCGGGGATGACGGGCTTCATGACCCGGTCTAACAGCGCGTACCGCGATGGAGGTGGTCGGCTGCGGCCGCTGACCGACACCGTCCGTACCGTCGTCGCCGATGAGCGGGCGCGCGGGGTCGACCGCGACCGTCGTGCCGGACTCGCCCGCGCGGAGGAGTTGACGCTCCTGGCCGATCGCTAGACGTTCCTGGCCGATCGCTAGACGTTCCTGGCCGATCGCTAGACTCTGAGCAGTGACACGGGGTGCCGCATCCGCGGCTGAGAACAGACCCGTCGAACCTGATCTAGTTCGTACTAGCGAAGGGATGTCGCGATGAGCGATCTTCTGCGTCCTGATTCCATCACCGATCTGCCCGGCGCCGCCGCCGCCCTGTGGGGGGTGCTGCGCGAGACGCCCCCACTGACGCACTGCATCACCAACACGGTCGTCGCCGGGTTCACCGCCAACGTGCTGCTCGCCCTGGGGGCTGCCCCGGCCATGGTCGACATCGTCGGAGAGGCCGAGATGTTCGCCGGTGTCGCGTCCGGTGTGCTGATCAACCTGGGAACGCCCACTCCTGAGCAGCGCGCGGCGAGTCTCGAGGCTGTCGCCGGGGCTGCGACCGCCGGAACACCGTGGGTGCTCGATCCGGTCGCGATCGGGGCCCTGCCGATCCGCACCGCGCTCGCGCACCAGCTGGCGGGGCAGCGTCCGACGGCGATCCGCGGTAACGCCTCGGAGATCCTCGCGCTCGCCGGGCTCAGCGCCGGCGGTCGGGGAGTGGATGCGACGGACAGCACGGATGCCGCAGCCGACGCGGCCGCTGCCCTCGCGCGACGGACCGGTGCCGTGATCGCGGTGTCCGGTCCGATCGACCTCGTCACCGACGGGGAGCGGGTGCTGCGCCTCGCGAACGGGCACGAGCTGCTGACCAGGGTCACCGGCGGGGGCTGCGCTCTCGGGGCCGTGATGGCCGCATTCCTCGGTACCGCGCGCAATACCGGACACGATGCCCTCACGGCCGTCGCCTCCGCGAGCCTCGTGTACACGATCGCGGCCGAGCGCGCTGCCGTCGTCTCGACCGGCCCCGGCAGCTTCGCCGTGGCACTGTTGGATGCACTCGGCTCCGTCGGCCCCGCTGACGTGATCGCGGACGCCCGTGTCGAGGCGGGTGCGCGGTGAACGCCGACCTCTCCCTCTACCTCGTCACCGATCCCACGCTGTGCGGCGACCGCGGTGTCGTCGAGACTGTGCGCCGTGCCGTCGACGGGGGCGTGCGCATCGTGCAGCTTCGCGACAAGACCGCATCCGATGCCGAGACGGTCGAGCAGCTGCTCGCGCTGTCGCAGGCGATCGACGGACGCGCACTGCTCGTCGTGAACGACCGGCTGGATGCGGCGATCGCCGCCCGCGCCCGCGGTGCACGCGTCGACGGCGTGCACCTGGGTCAGGGGGACGCGTCGGTGCTGCGGGCGCGCGAGGCTCTCGGGCCGGATGCGCTGATCGGCCTCACCGCGAACAGTGCAGCGCACCTCGACGCGGTTCTCGCGTTGCCCGCCGGAACCGTCGACTATCTCGGCGTCGGGGTGATCCGTCCGACCTCGACCAAGCCAGATCATCCTGAGCCCCTCGGCGTGGACGGGTTCCGCGACTTCGTGACCCGCAGCCCGCTTCCGTGCGTGGCGATCGGCGGCGTCGGTATCGACGACACCGAGGCGCTTCGTGATGCCGGTTCCGCCGGACTCGCCGTGGTCTCGGCGCTGTGTGCGGCCGATGATCCCGCCGCGACCGCCCGGGAGTTCCGGCGACGCTGGCTCGCGGGGTCCGTGCCACGGGTGCTCAGCATCGCGGGGAGTGATCCTTCGGGAGGGGCGGGTATCCAGGCCGACCTCAAGTCCATCGCCGCGAACGGCGGGTACGGCATGGCCGTCCTCACCGCGCTGACCGCGCAGAACACGCAGGGTGTCCGGGCGGTGCATGTGCCGCCGGTGGACTTCCTCCGTGCGCAGCTCGACGCGGTGTCGGACGACGTCGTGATCGATGCGGTGAAGATCGGGATGCTGGCCGAGACGGAGGTGATCCGCGCGGTGGGCGAGTGGCTCGATCGGGTGCGTCCGCCCGTCGTCGTGCTCGACCCGGTCATGGTCGCGACGTCGGGGGACAGGCTCCTCTCTCCGGATGCCGAGGCGGAGCTGCGGAGTCTGCTCGGTCGCGCGACGCTGGTCACCCCGAATCTCGCTGAGCTCGCGGTGCTGACCGGTCGTGACATCGTCGATTGGGCCGACGGCATCACCGCCGCCGAGGAGCTGTCGGCCGAGATCGGTGCCGCCGTGCTCGTCAAGGGCGGTCATCTCACCGGCGACGAAGCTCCGGATGCGCTGGTCGACACGCATCGCGGCCTTCGCCAGGAGTTCACCGGCCCGCGCATCGCCACGTCGAGCACGCATGGCACGGGCTGTTCGCTCTCTTCGGCCCTGGCCACGCTGCTGGCGCAGGGGAGTGATCACGAGGAGGCGGTACGCGCGGCACGCGCCTGGCTCCGCGAGTCCCTCCGCGCGGGGGACGGGCTGCGCGTGGGGCGCGGACACGGCCCGATCAGCCACTTCGCCGGCCTCTGGGGTCGTGGGCGCTCGGCGACGCGACCGGAGGCGACCGACATCGCTGCGGACTGGTGGCAGGAGATCGCCGGTATCCGCGCGGGGATCGATGAGCTGCCGTTCATCCGCGCGCTCGCCGACGGCTCTCTCGAGCGCGCGCCGTTCCTGTCGTACCTCGCGCAGGATGCGCTGTATCTGCGTGACTACGCCCGCGTGCTGGCCGAAGCCGCCCGCCTCGCGCCGACCTCGGCGGAGCAGGCGTTCTGGGCGGACTCCGCCCACGGTTCGATCGTCGGCGAGCTCGAACTGCACGCGTCCTGGCTGACCCCGTCGGAGGGGGTGGGAGCGGCGACCTTCGCGGCGGAACCCTCCGCGGTGACGACGGCATACCTCGACCACCTGCGGTCCGTCGCCTTCGGCGGTGACTACGCCGAGATCGTCGCCGCGGTGCTCCCGTGCTTCTGGCTCTACACGGATCTCGGCCGGCGTCTGCACGCGGGGGAGTTCGGCGAATACGCGACCGATCCGCAACATCCCTACGCGTCCTGGCTCGCGACATATGCCGACCCCGCGTTCGAGGAGGCGACCCGGACGGCGATCGAGCACGCGTCCGCCGCCGCTGCGGCGGCGGACGCCGACACCAGGGCGCGGATGCGGCGGGCATTCGTGTCATCGAGTGAGCACGAGCTCGCCTTCTTCGCCGCTCCGCTGGAGTCGCCGCCGGGCAGATGACGGTCCGGATTTGCGGTGGCTGCCGGGGCCGCGCTACTGTCACGACATGCCTTCGGCCGCCACCGCTTCTTCGACGCTCGCTCCGAGCGTCATCGCTGTGCGCCGACGCCGCGGCCGCCGACTGTAGGCGACCCCGCCCTCCTGCCTGCGCCCGCGCGGCGGTCGAGAGCCGGTGTCGCCGCCTCCGGCCCCGCCCCCGGTCCTCCTTTCGAGGAAGGACCCGACCGTTAAGGTAGAAGCATGACGTATTCCGTCGCCGTCTCCGGCGCATCCGGCTACGCAGGCGGCGAGATCCTACGCCTCCTGGCCGACCATCCCGACATGGAGATCCGCACCGTCACGGCGCATTCGAACGCCGGACAGCCTCTCGTCGACCACCAGCCGCATCTGCGTTCACTCGCGCACCTCACCCTGCAGGACACGACGCCGGAGATCCTCGCAGGTCACGACATCGTGTTCCTCGCGCTTCCGCACGGGCAGTCGGGGCAGTACACCGACGCCCTGGGCGACGCGCCGCTCGTGATCGACGCGGGTGCCGATCACCGACTCACGTCGGCGTCGGCCTGGGATGCGTTCTACGGCGGCACCTTCCACGAACCGTGGACATACGGTGTCCCCGAGCTCCTCGTCGATGGAGTGAAGCAGCGCGAGCACCTCCGCGGGGCGACGCGCATCGCTGCCCCGGGCTGCAACGCCTCCACGGTGAGTCTCAGCCTCGCCCCGGGTGTCGCGGCCGGAGTGATCGACCCCTCCGACATCGTCTCGGTGCTGGCCGTCGGCCCGTCGGGAGCGGGAAAGAGCCTCAAGCCGAACCTGCTGGGCAGCGAGATCCTCGGCACCGCGAATCCCTATGCGGTCGGCGGAACCCACCGGCACATCCCCGAGATCCGTCAGGCGCTCGCCGCGGCGTCCGGGGCGGATGCCGCGGGCATCCGCATCTCGTTCACCCCGGTGCTCGTCCCCATGTCGCGGGGCATCCTCGCCACCTCGACGGCGCCGATCGTCGACGGCGCGACCGATGCGCAGATCCGCGATGCCTGGCAGAGCGCCTACGGCGACGAGACGTTCGTGCAGTTGCTGCCGGAGGGGCGCTTCCCCCGAACGGCCGACGTGCTCGGAGCCAACACCGCGCTCATCGGTCTCGCTATCGATCGCGCCGCCAACCGGGTCACGGTGGTCACCGCCGTCGACAACCTCGTCAAGGGCACCGCCGGCGCTGCCATCCAGTCCATGAACATCGCGCTGGGTCTTCCCGAGAACCGCGCCCTCTCAGTGAACGGAGTCGCGCCGTGAGCGTCACCGCCCCCGCAGGATTCGAGGCGGCCGGTGTCGCCGCAGGCCTGAAGTCCACCGGCAAGCCCGATGTCGCCGTCGTCGTCAACCGGGGGCCGCGCAAGGTCGGTGCCGCCGTCTTCACGAGCAACCGCGCGAAGGCGAACCCGATCATCTGGTCGCAGCAGGCGGTCGCCGACCGCATCGTCGAGGCCGTGGTGCTCAACTCCGGCGGGGCGAACTGCTTCACCGGGGCCTTCGGGTTCCAGACCACGCACCAGACCGCCGAGAAAGCCGCCGAGCTCCTCGGAGTGAGCGCCGGTGACGTGCTGATCTGCTCCACCGGACTCATCGGCACCGGCGACGAGACCTTCCGGCAGCGGGTGCTCTCCGGCACGGAGCAGGCGATCGCCGCGCTCAGTGCCGACGGGGGCGACGCCGCCGCGCAGGCGATCATGACCACCGACACCGTGGCGAAGACCGCCGTGATCAGCCGTGACGGATGGACGATCGGCGGCATGGCGAAGGGCGCGGGCATGCTCGCACCGGGTCTCGCCACGATGCTCGTGGTGATCACGACCGACGCGGTCCTCGAGCCGCTGCAGGCCGACGAGGTGCTGCGCCGCGCGACGGGGCAGACGTTCGACCGGCTCGACTCCGACGGGTGCATGTCGACGAACGACCAGGTCACGCTGCTCGCCAACGGCGCATCCGGAGTCGTCCCCGACCTCGACGACTTCGCCGCCGCACTGACCGAGCTGTCGCAAAAGCTTGCGGTGAAGCTGCAGGGCGATGCCGAAGGCGCCAGCCACGACATCACCATCGAGGTGCAGCACGCGGTGTCCGAGCAGGATGCGGTCGAGGTCGGCCGATCCGTCGCGCGCAACAACCTCTTCAAGGCCGCGATCTTCGGGAACGACCCGAACTGGGGCCGCGTGCTCGCCGCGATCGGCACCACGAACGCGCAGTTCGACCCCTACGACGTGGACGTCTGGATGAACGGCGTCCGCGTCTGCACCGAGGGCGGCCCGGATCGCCCCCGGGAAGAGGTCGATCTGACGCCGCGCGCCACGCACCTCGTGATCGATCTCAAGGTGGGGGACTCGACGGCAACCGTGCTCACGAACGACCTCACCCACGATTACGTGCACGAGAACAGCGCATACGCCTCATGACCGACATCCAGGACACTCCCGCCGAGGTCGCCGCGCAGAAGGCCACCACTCTCATCGAGTCGCTGCCGTGGCTGAAGAAGTTCCGCGACCAGATCGTCGTCATCAAGTACGGCGGAAACGCGATGGTGTCGGAGGAGCTGCAGGATGCCTTCGCCCAGGACATCGCTTACCTCCGTTACGTCGGCGTGCTGCCGGTCGTCGTGCACGGAGGTGGTCCGCAGATCTCGAACATGCTGCAGCGACTCGAGATCCCCAGCGAGTTCAAGGGCGGCTACCGCGTCACCAACACCGAGGCGATCAGCGTCGTGCGCATGGTGCTCACGGGTCAGGTCAACCCGCAGCTCGTGTCGAAGATCAACTCGCACGGTCCGATCGCGACGGGTCTCAGCGGTGAGGATGCGGGACTCTTCGGCGGACGCCGTCGTGGCGTCGTGATCGACGGGGAAGAGGTCGACCTCGGCCGCGTCGGCGACGTCGTGGAGGTCGATCCGACCCCCGTGCTCGATCACCTCGCCGCCGGACGCATCCCGGTCGTGTCGAGCATCGCGCCCGACCTCGACCACCCCGGTCAGTCGCTCAACGTCAACGCCGACGCTGCGGCTGCCGCTCTCGCGGTGTCGTTGCACGCGCGCAAGCTCGTGATCCTCACGGATGTGCCTGGGCTCTACGCGGATTGGCCGAACCGCGACTCGCTCGTTTCGCACCTGACCTCGGAAGCCCTCATCGAGATGCTGCCGAAGCTCGAATCGGGGATGATCCCGAAGATGCGGGCGTGCCTCGATGCGGTCGAGGGCGGCGTGGACGCGGCAGCGATCATCGACGGCCGCGTGCCGCATTCGGTGCTCGTCGAACTTTTCACCAGCAAGGGAATCGGGACCGAAGTGGTCTTGGGAAAGAATGAGGTGACGGCATGACCGTCTGGCAGGACGACGCGGCACGCGATCTCGTGCTCAACGCAGGGGACCGGCTCGCGATGCTGGTCCGCGGCGAGGGCTCGTACCTGTGGGATGCCGACGGCCGACGCCACCTCGACTTCCTCGCCGGTATCGCGGTGACCTCCCTCGGGCATGCGCACCCGGCCTTCGTGGAGGCGGTCTCGACGCAGGCAGCCACGCTCGCCCATGTGTCGAACTACTTCGCCACTCCGCCCCAGCTCGCACTCGCCGCACGGCTCAAGCGTCTCGCGGGTGCCGGTATCGACGGGCGGGTGTTCTTCTCGAACTCGGGCGCCGAGGCCAACGAGGCCGCCTTCAAGCTCGCCCGCCTGCACGGTGGCGCCGAGCGCACGCGCATCCTCGCGCTCGAGAACGGCTTCCACGGACGCACGATGGGGTCGCTCGCGCTCACCGCGAAGGCGTCGATGCGCGCGCCGTTCGAGCCGATGCCCGCCGGTGTGGAGCACATCCCCGCCACGATCGAGGCCCTCGAGGCGGCGATGGACGACCGCGTCGCCGCCATCATCGTCGAGCCCATCCAGGGTGAGGCCGGCGTCGTCGAGCTGCCGGAGGGCTACCTCGCCGCCGCGCGCTCGCTGACCCTCGCTCACGGCGCGCTGCTGATCGTGGATGAGATCCAGACGGGTGCCGGTCGCACGGGCGAGTGGTTCGGGTTCAGCCACGAGGGCATCACTCCCGACGCGATCACGCTCGCCAAGGGCATCGGCGGCGGCTTCCCGATCGGCGCTCTGGTCACCTACGGTGCCGCGAGCGCCCTCTTCACCCCGGGCTCGCACGGCTCGACCTTCGGCGGAAACCCGCTCGCGACCGCTGTCGCCGACGCCGTGCTCGCCGAGATCGAGAGCGCCGGCCTGGTGGAGAACGCGGCCCGTCGTGGGGCGGAGCTGCGGGAGATCCTCCTCGGCCTCGACTCTCCGCTGATCGAGGGCGTGCGCGGACGTGGTCTGCTCGTCGGTGTCGCGCTCACCGCTCCGGTCGCCGGCGCGGTGGTCGCGGCTGCGCAGGAGCGCGGCCTCATCGTCAACGCCGCCAACCCCGAGACCGTGCGCATCGCGCCCGCCCTCACCATCGGCGACGCCGAACTCGCCGAGTTCCGCGAGCTGTTCACGGCTTCCCTCGCCGACGTCCAGGCCTCTGTTGCCGGAAAGGTATCCGCATGACCCGCCACCTGCTGCGCGACGACGATCTGACCCCCGCCGAGCAGGCCGAGATCCTCGATCTCGCCATCGAGCTGAAGAAGGACCGCTGGGCCGACAAGAGTCTCGCGGGCCCGCAGACCGTCGCAGTGATCTTCGACAAGTCCTCCACGCGCACCCGCGTCTCGTTCGCGGTGGGCATCGCCGACCTCGGCGGCTCCCCCCTCATCATCTCGACCGCGAGCAGCCAGCTCGGCGGCAAGGAGACCCCGTCCGACACTGCGCGGGTGCTCGAGCGCCAGGTCGCGGCCATCGTGTGGCGCACCTACGCGCAGTCCGGGCTCGAGGAGATGGCGGCAGGAACGCGCGTCCCCGTGATCAACGCGCTGTCGGACGACTTCCACCCGTGCCAGCTGCTCGCCGACCTGCTGACGATCCGTGAGCACAAGGGCGAACTGAAGGGGCTCACGCTCACGTTCCTCGGTGATGGGCAGAGCAACATGGCGCACTCCTACGCGCTCGCGGGCGTGACAGCGGGCATGCACGTGCGCATCGCGTCGCCCGAGAACTACGCGCCGCGGGCGGATGTCATCGAGGCTGCGGACCGCCGTGCCGCCGAGACCGGTGGTTCGATCACGCTGTACACCGATCCGGTGGAGGCCGCAGCGGGTGCCGACGTCGTCGTCACCGACACCTGGGTGTCGATGGGCAAGGAGGAGGAGAAGCTCGCGCGCATCCGCGATCTCGGCGGCTACAAGGTCACGCCCGAGACGATGACGCTCGCCGACCCCGAGGCGATCTTCATCCACTGCCTCCCCGCCGATCGCGGCTACGAGGTCGACTCCAGCGTGATCGACGGGCCGCAGAGTGTGGTCTGGGACGAGGCCGAGAACCGGCTGCATGCGCAGAAGGCCCTCCTGGTCTGGCTGCTCGGCAAGAAGGACGCGTGATGGCCGACTCCTCGCACGAAGGCACCAACGAGGGCGCGCTCTGGGGTGCCCGCTTCGCCACCGGGCCGTCGCCGGAGCTGGTGGAGCTCAGCCGCTCCACGCACTTCGACTGGATCCTCGCGCCGTACGACATCGCCGGCTCCCACGCGCATGCCACGGCGCTCGAGGCGGCCGGATATCTCGAGCCCGATGAGGCGCGGCGGATGCACGACGGGCTGGATGCCGTGGCGCGCAAGGTGGCCGACGGCACTCTGCGCCCGGTGCCCACAGATGAGGACGTGCACGGCGCCCTCGAGCAGGCGCTGATCGCCGAGCTCGGCCCTGAGCTCGGAGGCCGCCTGCGTGCCGGCCGGAGCCGCAACGACCAGATCGCGACGCTGGTACGCATGTACCTGATCGACCACGCGCGGGTGATCGCCCGCGACATCCTGCGGGTGATCGACGCGCTGGTCGCCCAGGCCGAGGCGCACCCCGATGCCATCCTCCCCGGGCGCACGCATCTGCAGCATGCGCAGCCCGTGCTCCTCGCCCACCACCTGCAGGCGCACGGCTGGCCGCTGGTGCGCGAACTCGAACGCCTGGTGGACTGGCGTCGTCGTGCCGGTGTCTCGCCCTACGGCGGGGGAGCGCTGGCCGGTTCCACGCTCGGTCTCGACCCCGCGCTCGTCGCGACCGAGCTCGGCCTCGATCGTCCGGCCGAGAACTCTCTCGACGGCACGGCCGCCCGCGATGTGGTGGCGGAGTTCGCCTTCATCACGGCCATGACGGGTGTCGACATCTCGCGCCTGTCCGAGGAGATCATCCTCTGGAACACCCGCGAGTTCGGTTTCGTCACGCTCGACGACGGGTACTCGACGGGGTCGAGCATCATGCCGCAGAAGAAGAACCCCGACATCGCCGAGCTCGCGCGAGGCAAGTCGGGCCGTCTCATCGGCAACCTCTCCGGGCTGATGGCCACGCTCAAGGGGCTCCCGCTGGCGTACAACCGCGATCTGCAGGAGGACAAGGAGCCGGTCTTCGACTCGGTGCAGACCCTCGAGGTGGTGCTCCCCGCGTTCGCCGGCATGATCGCGACGCTGCGTTTCGACACCGAGCGGATGGCGGCGCTGGCGCCCCAGGGCTTCTCGCTCGCGACGGATGTCGCGGAGTGGCTCGTGAAGCGGCGGGTGCCGTTCCGCGACGCCCACGAGATCTCCGGCGCGCTCGTGCGTGCGTGTGAAGAACAGGGGATCGGGCTGGAAGACGCTTCCGATGAACTGCTGTTGTCGGTGTCCCCGCATCTCGTCCCCGAGGTCCGCGAGGTCCTCACGATCGAGGGTTCGGTCGCGTCTCGGACCGGTGTCGGCGGCACCGCACCGGTCCGCGTCGCGGAGCAGCGCGCCGAGCTCGTCGCCCGCGCCCAGGCCGCCGCCCACGCGCTCGGCCTGTAGCCGGACTCGCGGTCGGCGGCCGTGTCGAGCTCAGTGCAGTTCGGCGTCGGCCGCGGACCGCGCCCACCGGGCGAACCGTACGGTGAGACCCACACGTGTCGGGGCGGCGAGGAAGGGCCCGGCGGATGCCGCTGCCTTGCCGTCGAACGGAGCGACCCGCACGAGCCGCCACGGCTCCTCGGCGGTGCGCGCCCGCACGATCACGGAGTCCGCCCAGCGGCTCACGCGCACTGTGATCTCGCTCTCGAGCCACTCGTCGACGAAGCCGACGGACCAGTCCGACCCTCCGTCGGTGACCACGGCGCCGAGCCCGAGGTGGTCGTCGGCGTACTCGACGCCGGTCTTCACCCAGTGTTCGTCGTCGATCCGCACGAAGATGCCCGCCTGGTCGAACTGGCCGTCCCACGGCGCCCGGAACGACACCTCCATCGCCTCGCCCACGGCGAGCGGTGCGAGCAGGGCGTGTTCGGTGTCGTGCACGAACCCGTAGGCGGTGTGCCGCCAGGCGTCGCTGCCTTCGACGGCAGTGACGTCGAAGTGCTCGGCGTCTTCCACGGCGGCGGGGTCGTGGGTCCAGGTTCCCTCGGACCAGGCAATGATGCTCGAATCAGGCATATTTCCATTCCATAACCACATAGTGCATATAACTAAGAATATTCGTGATAAGGTTATCGCATGGTCATCGCTGTGATCGCAGACATCGTGGGCTCCCGTGAACTCGGGGACCGCGGCGCCGCACAGCGCGTGCTGGATGAGACCATCGCGCAGGCCGAGATCGACCTCCCGCTGGCGGCGCAGCCGTTGACGCCCACCGTAGGAGACGAGCAGCAGGGCGTCTACCGGGAGCTCGGCGATGCGCTCAGCTCGCTCTTCCTCATTCAGCTGCGACTGCCCGACGGGATCGCCTTCCGATTCGGCATCGGCGTGGGGGAGGTGCGCGCCGTCGCGTCCGTGCACGGCGAGCTCGCCGACGGGCCGGGCTGGTACGCCGCGCGGGCCGCGATCGAGACCGTGCACTCCCGCGAGCAGCGCGCCGTGCCGCGCACGCGCACCTGGATTGTCGGAGCCCCGGGGCAGGATGAGGTCATGGCGTCGACGATCGCGGTCTCCAATGCCTACCTGCTCGCGCGTGACGAGCTCGTGGGTGCGATGAGTGCGCGCGAGCGGCGACTCACCTACGGGCGCCTGGTCGGCCGCTCGCAGCAGGAGCTCGCGGCGCAGGAGGGCATCTCCCAGCCGAGCGTCTCGAAGTCGCTGCGACGTGCCGGATCCGCCGCGCTCATCGAAGGACTCGCCGCCCTCAGGGGAGAGCCGGCATGATCATCGCCGGATTCATCCTGCTCGCCATCGGAGCCGCAGACCTCGTGCGGCAGTTCGTCCCGCGGCGTTGGATCGGATACCTGGCCGCGACCATCGTGCTGCTGCTGCTCGGCAGCGTCAGCGACGCTCTCCTGCCGATGATCGCCGCGCTCGTGTCCGCCGCGCTCTGGGTCTGGTGCATGCCCGACGGGCGGGCGTCGCGCGCCGGCTTCTGGCCAGCCGTCGTCCTCGCTCTCGTCGTCGTCGGAGCCGTGATCTCGATGGGCGCACGCGCCCAGGCCGGTCTCATCGGCGAGGTGTGGCAGTTGCGTTCGCCGTTCGGTGAGGTCACGTTCGACCTGGCGATCCTGGTGCTCGGGGTGTCGGCGTTCCTCCTCGAGTCCGCGAACCTCGTGGTGCGCGCCGCTCTCGACGGCGAACACACCTGGCGCCCCGCCGAGCAGGTCACCGAGGCCCCGCCCGTTGATGCGGAGACGCGTCAGACCCTCGCCGAATCGTCAGCGGATCCGGCGCCTGTGGTCGCGACCACCCCCGATCCGCGGGCCGGCTTCCAGGGCGGGCGACTGATCGGTCCGCTCGAACGCATCCTCGTCCTGATCCTCACCCTCGCCGCCGCATATCCGATCCTCGCGGCGATGCTGGCGGCGAAGGGGATCGTGCGCTTCCCGGAGATCTCCCGCGACGGCGAGACCGGCGCCAGAGCCGAGTATTTCCTGGTAGGCAGCCTCGTCAGCTGGGTGATCGCCCTCGGCGCCGCCTTCCTCGTGTGGTGGGCAGCGCACAGCTGAGGCGCGATTCGACGGTGCGGGGCGCTGATAGCCTGGAGCGCGTGTCAACTCCCGATCTGACGACCGCACCCCAGGCGATCGACCCCGCGTTCGAGAACGTGTGGGACGAACTCGTGTGGCGTGGCCTGGTCCAGGTGTCCACCGACCAGGAGGCGCTGCGCGCCCTGCTCGCGGGAGACCCCATCACGTATTACTGCGGGTTCGATCCGACGGCTCCGAGCCTGCACCTGGGCAACCTCGTGCAGCTGCTCACGCTGCGTCGCATCCAGCTCGCCGGGCATAAGCCTCTCGGTCTGGTCGGCGGGTCCACCGGACTCATCGGCGATCCGCGCCCCACGGCAGAACGCACATTGAACACGCGTGAGACCGTCGAGGAGTGGGTCGGGCGCCTGCGTGCGCAGGTCGAGCGCTACCTCAGTTTCGAGGGTGACAACGCCGCCCGCATCGTGAACAACCTCGACTGGACGGCGCCGCTGAGCGCGATCGACTTCCTCCGGGAGATCGGCAAGTACTACCGCGTCGGCACGATGCTCAAGAAGGATGCGGTCGCCGCGCGGCTGAACTCCGATGAGGGCATCAGCTACACCGAGTTCAGCTACCAGATCCTGCAGGGGATGGATTACCTCGAGCTCTACCGCCAGTACGACTGCGTGTTGCAGACGGGTGGGTCCGACCAGTGGGGCAACCTCACCAGCGGGACGGATCTGATCCGCCGCGCCGAGGGCTCGTCCGTGCATGCGATCGGCACACCGCTGATCGCCAACAGCGACGGCACGAAGTTCGGCAAGAGCGAGGGCAATGCGATCTGGCTCGACGCCGAGATGTGCAGCCCGTACCGGATGTACCAGTTCTGGCTGAGCACCGCGGATTCCGACGTCGTCGACCGCCTGAAGGTCTTCACGTTCCTGAGCCGCTCGGAGATCGAGGGGTACGCCGAACTCGTGGCGACGGAGCCGTTCCGTCGTGCCGCCCAGAAGCGTCTCGCGCTCGAAGTGGTGGCGACCGTGCACGGCATCGACGCGGCGACGGCGGTGATCGCGGCATCCGAGGCCCTGTTCGGACAGGGCGATCTGACCGCGCTCGACGCGCAGACACTCCGCACCGCGCTGGAAGAGCTCCCGAATGCGACCGTCGCCACCGGCACCCCGGTGGTGGACGTGCTGGTCGCGACAGGGCTGGTCGCCAGCCTCTCCGAGGCGAGGCGCGCGATCGCGCAGGGCGGTGTCACGCTCGACGGCGACCGCGTCGAAGACGAGACTGCCACGGTCCAGGGCACTCTTCCCGGGGGAGTGTCCGTACTCCGTCGTGGCAAGAAGACCCTTGCCGGCGTCTTCCTCGGCTGAGCCTTCGCGCTTCGGAGAGCAGAGCCGGATGCCTTTCACTCCCAGTCACGCGCTCGTGGCGCTGCCGTTCATCCGAACGCCGTTGGTGCCCGCGGCGATCGCGATCGGCGCCATGACGCCGGATCTGCCGCTGTTCGTGCGGGGTGTCGGGCTGAACTACTCGTTCACCCACACGTTCGGCAACATCCTGTGGACGGCACTCCTCGCGTTCGTGCTCTTCCTCGTCTGGCGCGTGATCCTGCGTCCCGCGGTGCCGGAACTCGTGCCGCTGTGGCTGGCGCGTCGGCTCCCGGAGGACTGGCGCGAGGGCGGCGCGGAAGCCGCACGACGAGCCGTCGGCGTGGGGGAGAAGCGCTGGTATCCGGTGCTCCTCGCGGTGTCTTTCCTGATCGGCGTGGCCTCGCACATCCTCTGGGATCTCTTCACGCATGAAGGTCGTGCCGGCGTGGAGCTGTTCCCCGGACTCGATGCGATGTGGGGTCCGCTGCCCGGATTCAAGTGGCTCCAGCACGGGTCGAGTGTGATCGGCCTGCTCATCATCGGTGTCTGGGCGCTGCTGTGGCTGCGTCGGCGGGAAGCGCGAACGAGTGTGGCGCAGTCGCTGCCGCAGGGGGTACGCATCGCGTGGTGGGTCTCGCTCCCGGTGATCCTGGTCGCTGCGCTCGTCTGGGGGATCATCGCGTTCGGTCCCATCGACACGGAGTTCACCGTGCAGCATCTGGCCTATCGCGTGCTGCCTCCGGCATGTGCGCTCTGGGGTGCGATCACCTTCGTGCTCTGCGTCGTTCTGGCGGTTCGCGGCCGTCGTCACCAGATCGCCTGATCCGACCCCCAGAGGTGCGGGGCATCGAACTCGAGACCGGTCATCGCCGGTCGCGAGGTGACGAGGGACCTGCCGTCGACCTCGAAGCGCGCGAGGTGCGGGCCGACGTCGAACCCGACCTCCCCTTCCGGCTCCCGGCTGCGCGGCATCCCGAGAAGTTCGGCGGCGATGCGGCGGAGCGAGGTGCCGGTGTACCAGGACCCGCCTTCGCCGGTGCGGCGTTGCAGCAGCGCCGTCACCGCGGCGGCGAGCAGATATCCGGCACTGTGGTCGAGCGCCTGGGCGGGAAGCGTGCCCGGGCGGTCCCCGTCCGGCGACTCGATGAGCGCGATTCCGGATGCCGCCTGGACGAGGCTGTCGAAGCCGGCGCGATCGGGATGCTCCGTGCCCCAGGCACTCAGTTGCGCGACGACCAGGTCCGGATACCGTTCGGCGAGCACACTCGGATGAAGTCCCAGTCGGTCCAGCGCGGCGGGACGGTAGCCGAGCACCACGGCATCGGCGTCTGAGAGCAGGTCGTGCATCTGCGCGGTGCGCGCATCCAACCGTGCCGAGCGCTTGCCGTGCCCGGTGTCGAGGTGCTGCCACTCGGGTTCGGGCAGGTGCGGCGGATCGATGCGCAGCACGTCGGCGCCGAGGAGAGCGAGCGTGCGGGTGCAGACGGGACCGGCGATAACGCGGGTGAGGTCGAGCACGCGCATACCGGCGAGGGGGTGGCGATCATCCTGCGCCGCCGCCGCTCGTGAGTGGCGGGAGTGACGACGTGCGGGGGTGTCGGTGCGTCGGGTCTCGAGAAGCGGCGTCGCTCGGAGGGCTCGATCAGCGGCGGGGTCCTCGGCGGACACGGCGACGGCGAGTCCGCCGAGTCGGGTGATCGCCGCGACGGCGTCAGCCGTGGTTCGCTCCTCGAGTGCGGCGGGGACCGCATCGGCGTCGGCGTCATCCTGCAGTCCGAGTGCGGTGCGCAGAGCGGCGGCGTGATGCGGGTAGTTCCCATGGGTCCTGACCCATCCGTCCGTGGTCCGCCAGAAACCCGAGTAGGGCGACCACACCGGGGGAGCGACGCCGTCGATCGCGAGCACTCGATCACTTCGGTAGGCGGTGGCCACGCGGTGCGGGTCGATGACCGTGGGAGAGAGCCCAGCGGCGAGCATGGCAGAGGCCACGCTGGCCCAGGCGAGTTCCGCGGTGGCGAGCCGAGAGGGCAGGGCTACGGCGGCGTGAGCTTCGGTCGTTCCCTCTGTGGCGGGGAGATCGAGCAGGATCCTGACGCGGTCGAGCAGAGCAGCTCCCGCGTTGGGAGCCGGGTCAGTGTTGAGTGGGAGCATGGCCAGATCGTACTCTCGGCGGCACGACGCGGCGGAAACCGCGGCTGACCCGGCGTAAAGCGCGCGGAACGCTCGAACGACACGCCCGGGCTGTATGCCCCGATTTGCCAGAACCCCGGAACCCACGTAACTTATTACTTGTTCGCCCCACAGGGAAGCGGAGGAGCCAAGAGCTTCACCCCCCTCAAGCGGAGAACCACTCCCTATCCACTCTCACTTGAGAGATCAGGCGCTTGCGTCTAGGATAGGGAATCCACCTCTTCTGCGGCTGTCATCAGCTGCGCTGCGGATCTCTGATCTGCACGGCGCGCCGATTTGACAAGCGGGACAGGGTGGGTAAGATAGAGAAGTTGCCCTTCGGGCCTGGCTGTGATGGCTGGGTCGTGGGAGCATCCGATCCTTGAGAACTCAACAGCGTGCACTTGTCAAATGCCAAATTATCCTCGTCTCCACTTCGGTGGGGGTGAGAATTCCTTTGGATCAAAGACCAACTCCTTTCGGGGGGTTGGCAATGGATGAAGTCAGCAATGAATTTGTCTCTTTGGTCAGCATCAAACTCGCTGCGTCATCGTTTTCCCGGTGTCGTATGCATTTCTTTTTTACGGAGAGTTTGATCCTGGCTCAGGATGAACGCTGGCGGCGTGCTTAACACATGCAAGTCGAACGGTGAACACGGAGCTTGCTCTGTGGGATCAGTGGCGAACGGGTGAGTAACACGTGAGCAACCTGCCCCTGACTCTGGGATAAGCGCTGGAAACGGCGTCTAATACTGGATATGTGACGTGACCGCATGGTCTGCGTCTGGAAAGAATTTCGGTTGGGGATGGGCTCGCGGCCTATCAGCTTGTTGGTGAGGTAATGGCTCACCAAGGCGTCGACGGGTAGCCGGCCTGAGAGGGTGACCGGCCACACTGGGACTGAGACACGGCCCAGACTCCTACGGGAGGCAGCAGTGGGGAATATTGCACAATGGGCGCAAGCCTGATGCAGCAACGCCGCGTGAGGGACGACGGCCTTCGGGTTGTAAACCTCTTTTAGCAGGGAAGAAGCGAAAGTGACGGTACCTGCAGAAAAAGCGCCGGCTAACTACGTGCCAGCAGCCGCGGTAATACGTAGGGCGCAAGCGTTATCCGGAATTATTGGGCGTAAAGAGCTCGTAGGCGGTTTGTCGCGTCTGCTGTGAAATCCGGAGGCTCAACCTCCGGCCTGCAGTGGGTACGGGCAGACTAGAGTGCGGTAGGGGAGATTGGAATTCCTGGTGTAGCGGTGGAATGCGCAGATATCAGGAGGAACACCGATGGCGAAGGCAGATCTCTGGGCCGTAACTGACGCTGAGGAGCGAAAGGGTGGGGAGCAAACAGGCTTAGATACCCTGGTAGTCCACCCCGTAAACGTTGGGAACTAGTTGTGGGGTCCATTCCACGGATTCCGTGACGCAGCTAACGCATTAAGTTCCCCGCCTGGGGAGTACGGCCGCAAGGCTAAAACTCAAAGGAATTGACGGGGACCCGCACAAGCGGCGGAGCATGCGGATTAATTCGATGCAACGCGAAGAACCTTACCAAGGCTTGACATATACGAGAACGGGCCAGAAATGGTCAACTCTTTGGACACTCGTAAACAGGTGGTGCATGGTTGTCGTCAGCTCGTGTCGTGAGATGTTGGGTTAAGTCCCGCAACGAGCGCAACCCTCGTTCTATGTTGCCAGCACGTAATGGTGGGAACTCATGGGATACTGCCGGGGTCAACTCGGAGGAAGGTGGGGATGACGTCAAATCATCATGCCCCTTATGTCTTGGGCTTCACGCATGCTACAATGGCCGGTACAAAGGGCTGCAATACCGCGAGGTGGAGCGAATCCCAAAAAGCCGGTCCCAGTTCGGATTGAGGTCTGCAACTCGACCTCATGAAGTCGGAGTCGCTAGTAATCGCAGATCAGCAACGCTGCGGTGAATACGTTCCCGGGTCTTGTACACACCGCCCGTCAAGTCATGAAAGTCGGTAACACCTGAAGCCGGTGGCCTAACCTTTTTGGAGGGAGCCGTCGAAGGTGGGATCGGTAATTAGGACTAAGTCGTAACAAGGTAGCCGTACCGGAAGGTGCGGCTGGATCACCTCCTTTCTAAGGAGCATCTGACACCTCCGGGTGTCCAGAACCCAGATCGAAGGCATACGTTCTTCGCTGGGAGCTCATGGGTGGAACATTTGACATGGTGTGAAGGATGTTGTTCTTCTTTAGTACGTCGGGTCTTCGGATCTGGTGGGAACGGGGAGGGTGGCGGATGTCGCACCTGCACGCTGTTGGGTCCTGAGGGACCGGATGCGCACTGGCCTTTGGGTCGAGTGCACAGTCGGTTACTCTGGGCCTCTTTCTGTTTCCCCTTTTGTGGGGTTGTGGATGGGGGCACCGCCCGTACTTTGAGAACTACACAGTGGACGCGAGCATCTTGCAGCTGGCTTCGGTCAGTTGCACAAGATGATCTTAAAGATCATTAGTCAATTTCAGATTCCATCTTCGGGTGGGGTCGAGTTTTTGATTCAAACTCATGTGATTTCAAGTCTTTAAGAGCAAACGGTGGATGCCTTGGCATCTGGAGCCGAAGAAGGACGTAGCAATCTGCGATAAGCCTCGGGGAACTGATAAGCAAGTTTTGATCCGAGGGTGTCCGAATGGGGAAACCCCGCTGGGCGGCGTGCCGACCTAGTGACTCCCGCCTGAATATATAGGGCGGGTAGAGGGAACGTGGGGAAGTGAAACATCTCAGTACCCACAGGAAGAGAAAGCAACCGCGATTCCGTTAGTAGTGGCGAGCGAAACCGGAACAGGCTAAACCTAGCGTGTGTGATAGCCGGCAGGTGTTGCACGTTGGGGGTTGTGGGACTTTTCAGTCATCTCTGCCGAGGTGGCGGCGTTACAAGAAGGTATAGACGAACGGTCTTGAAAGGCCGGTCATAGAGGGTGCCAACCCCGTAGTCGAAATGCCTCTCTTGGCGCGAAGAGTATCCCAAGTAGCACGGGGCCCGTGAAATCCCGTGTGAATCTGTCAGGACCACCTGATAAGCCTAAATACTCCCAGATGACCGATAGCGGACAAGTACCGTGAGGGAAAGGTGAAAAGTACCCCGGGAGGGGAGTGAAATAGTACCTGAAACCGTTTGCTTACAAACCGTTGGAGCCTCCTTAGTAGGGGTGACAGCGTGCCTTTTGAAGAATGAGCCTGCGAGTTAGCGATATGTGGCGAGGTTAACCCGTGTGGGGTAGCCGTAGCGAAAGCGAGTCTGAATAGGGCGATTCAGTCGCATGTCCTAGACCCGAAGCGAAGTGATCTATCCATGGCCAGGTTGAAGCGACGGTAAGACGTCGTGGAGGACCGAACCCACTTAGGTTGAAAACTGAGGGGATGAGCTGTGGATAGGGGTGAAAGGCCAATCAAACTTCGTGATAGCTGGTTCTCTCCGAAATGCATTTAGGTGCAGCGTTGCGTGTTTCTTGCCGGAGGTAGAGCTACTGGATGGCCGATGGGCCCTACAAGGTTACTGACGTCAGCCAAACTCCGAATGCCGGTAAGTGAGAGCGCAGCAGTGAGACTGTGGGGGATAAGCTTCATAGTCGAGAGGGAAACAACCCAGACCACCAACTAAGGTCCCAAAGCGCGTGCTAAGTGGGAAAGGATGTGGAGTTGCCTTGACAACCAGGAGGTTGGCTTAGAAGCAGCCACCCTTGAAAGAGTGCGTAATAGCTCACTGGTCAAGTGATTCCGCGCCGACAATGTAACGGGGCTCAAGCACGCCACCGAAGTTGTGGCATTGACATTATTGGTAGGCCTTCGTGGTCCAGCCGTGTTGATGGGTAGGAGAGCGTCGTGTGGCCAGCGAAGCGGCGGTGTGAACCAGCCGTGGAGGCTACACGAGTGAGAATGCAGGCATGAGTAGCGAATGACGTGTGAGAAACACGTCCTCCGAAAGACCAAGGGTTCCAGGGTCAAGCTAATCTTCCCTGGGTAAGTCGGGACCTAAGGCGAGGCCGACAGGCGTAGTCGATGGACAACGGGTTGATATTCCCGTACCGGCGAAGAACCGCCCAAGCTAATCCAGTAGTGCTAAGTGTCTGAATCCCAGTGACTGATCCCTTCGGGGTGACGCTCTGGGCCTAGCGCACGACCCCATTCTGGTGCGGTTAGCGTATTAACAGGTGTGACGCAGGAAGGTAGCCCAAGCCAGGCGATGGTTGTCCTGGTGCAAGTGCGTAGGCCGAGTCGTAGGCAAATCCGCGATTCATTAAGGCTGAGACACGATGCGGATAAAAAGTGGGTGATCCTATGCTGCCAAGAAAAGCATCGACGCGAGGTTCTAGCCGCCCGTACCCCAAACCGACTCAGGTGGTCAGGTAGAGAATACCAAGGAGATCGAGAGAATCGTGGTTAAGGAACTCGGCAAAATGCCCCCGTAACTTCGGGAGAAGGGGGGCCTTCGGCGTATAGGGATTTACTCCCGAAAGCGTTTGGAGGCCGCAGAGACTAGTGGGTAGCGACTGTTTACTAAAAACACAGGTCCGTGCCAAGTCGCAAGACGATGTATACGGACTGACGCCTGCCCGGTGCTGGAAGGTTAAGAGGACCGGTTAGCCGTAAGGCGAAGCTGAGAATTTAAGCCCCAGTAAACGGCGGTGGTAACTATAACCATCCTAAGGTAGCGAAATTCCTTGTCGGGTAAGTTCCGACCTGCACGAATGGCGTAACGACTTCCCAACTGTCTCAACCGCGAACTCGGCGAAATTGCATTACGAGTAAAGATGCTCGTTACGCGCAGCAGGACGGAAAGACCCCGTGACCTTTACTACAGCTTGGTATTGGTGTTCGGTGTGGCTTGTGTAGGATAGGTGGGAGACTTTGAAGCATGGACGCTAGTTCGTGTGGAGTCATTGTTGAAATACCACTCTGGTCACTCTGGATATCTAACTTCGAACCGTAATCCGGTTCAGGGACAGTGCCTGGTGGGTAGTTTAACTGGGGCGGTTGCCTCCCAAAAAGTAACGGAGGCGCCCAAAGGTTCCCTCAACCTGGTTGGCAATCAGGTGTCGAGTGTAAGTGCACAAGGGAGCTTGACTGTGAGACTGACAGGTCGAGCAGGGACGAAAGTCGGGACTAGTGATCCGGCAGTGGCTTGTGGAAGCGCTGTCGCTCAACGGATAAAAGGTACCTCGGGGATAACAGGCTGATCTTGCCCAAGAGTCCATATCGACGGCATGGTTTGGCACCTCGATGTCGGCTCGTCGCATCCTGGGGCTGGAGTAGGTCCCAAGGGTTGGGCTGTTCGCCCATTAAAGCGGTACGCGAGCTGGGTTTAGAACGTCGTGAGACAGTTCGGTCCCTATCCGCTGCGCGCGTAGGAAATTTGAGAGGATCTGACCCTAGTACGAGAGGACCGGGTTGGACGAACCTCTGGTGTGTCAGTTGTTCCGCCAGGAGCACCGCTGATTAGCTACGTTCGGGATGGATAACCGCTGAAAGCATCTAAGCGGGAAGCCGGCCTCAAGATGAGATTTCCATACCTTCGGGTGAGAGGCTCCCAGCCAGACTACTGGGTTGATAGGCCAGATGTGGAAGTGCAGTAATGCATGCAGCTGACTGGTACTAATAAGCCGATGACTTGATAACACACCGTTTGTTGGTGCTACGCGTCCACTGAGTGGTTCTCGATGTACGGTCGAGAACCGCATAACAACAATGACTTTGTTATGTGTTTGATTGAAACATCAATAGTGTTTCGGCGGCCATAGCGTGAGGGAAACGCCCGGTTACATTCCGAACCCGGAAGCTAAGCCTCACAGCGCCGATGGTACTGCAGGGGGGACCCTGTGGGAGAGTAGGACACCGCCGGACTCCTTTTAGACAAAATGGCCACCCATCGATGGGTGGCCATTTTGCGTT
>NZ_JARE01000058.1:0-29181 GCF_000708325.1 Microbacterium sp. Cr-K20
GATCACGTCGTCGCGCGCCGCGCCGGGACCGGCTTCGGGAGCGAGGCGGTAGTCGACCGAGACGACGGTGGCGCCGGTGGCGCGGGCCCATCGCCGGCAGAAGCCGTCGTGTCCGGCGATCGAGCCGTGCAGGAAACCGCCGCCGTGCGCGTACACCGTGGTCGGCGCATCCGGCCGCCGCTCGCGCGGGTGGTACGTGCGGATCGGGATGCCGTGGGTTCCGGCATCCACCACCCCGTCATCCGTCGCTGCGACGTCGTCGAGGTTCGTCGCCGGACGGATCCGCTCGTCGGCGGCAGCCCGTCCGTCGAGGGGGTCCATCGTCGCCAGTCGCGGGAAGCTCGCGTTCAGCAGCTCCAGCATCCGGGTCGTCTCGTCCACATGATCTCCTTCGATCAGCAGCGGTATGACTGTTAGTCATAGTACGATCAGGAATATCTCACTCATCGACGAGGAGGTCAAGTGAGCGACCACGAAGACACCGACGACCGGCCCGATCTGCCCGCGACGAGCTGGGCCGTGCTCGGCATCCTGTCCTTCGACACCGAGCTGTCGGGATACGACGTCAAGCAGTGGGCCGATCAGAGCCTCGCCTACTTCTACTGGGCGCCCTCACAGAGCCAGATCTACACGGAGCTGCGACGGCTCGAGGGGCTCGGCCTCGCGGAGTCACGGGTGGAGCAGACGCACGCGGCGAAGAGCCGGCGGTTGTACGGGATCACTGATCGGGGACGCAGGAACATGCGCCGCTGGTCCGACGAGATCCCCGCGGAACCGGTGGTGCTCAAGCACTCGCACATCCTGCGCCTGTGGGCCGCGCACAACGGCGACCTCGATCGCCTGAGGGAGAGCCTGGCCGCCTACCGCGACGAGGCTCTGCGGACCGCGGACGAGGCGGCTGCCCACGCGCGAGGGGCGCAGCGGGAGGATGCCTGGCGCTTCTCCGGTGTGGCGCTCGAGTGGTCCGAGCGGTTCTCCCGAGACGAGGCCGCCCGCATCGACTGGCTCATCGAGCGCCTGAGCGGCATGCGATGAGCATCACGGTGCGGGCGTGAGCCCCGTCCGTGTCGGACGCTCAGAGACCGAACCCGCCGTCGACGTCGAGCTTCTGTCCGGTGATGAATCCCGCCGACGGGGAGGCGAGGAACGACACGGCGGCGGCGATGTCGCCCGCGGTGCCGAATCGGCGGAGCGGGATGTTCCGGGTCGCCACCTCGAGGGCACGCTCATCCAGGTCTCCGGAGGCCATCAACCGGGCCGACATCCCGTCCCACAGCATCCCCGGTCCGACCGCGTTCACGCGCACGCCGAAGCGCCCCTCCTCGGCGGCGAGTCCACGAGCCAGCGCCTCCACTGCGCCCTTCGGCGCGACCGACAGTCCGTCCCGCACGGGGTACCGCCGCGTCCCGGCGCTGGTGACGACGGTGAGCGATCCGGATGCAGCACGCAGCGCCGGGAGGAAGGCCTTCGCCACGACGAAGAAGCCGACGAGATCGTCGTCGACCTGTCGGGCGAACTGCTCGACCGAGACCTTCGACAGGTGCAGCATCGGCACGTGCGGGCCGGCGGCATGCACGACCGTGTGCACGGCGCCGTGGCGCTCGACGAGGTCGGCGACGAGGGCGGCTGCGCCGGCCTCGTCGCGCACGTCGAGTCGGTGGGCTTCGCCGTGCTCGCCGAGAGCGGCGAGCAGCTCGGGCGACGGCTCGGAGCGATGGGTGATCGCGACGCGCACCCCTTCGGCGGCGAGCTTTCGGGCGATGGCGGAGCCGATTCCGCCGGTCCCGCCGGTCACGACGGCGATGCCGGGAAGGTCGCGGAGAGAGCGGTTCTCAGAAGTCTGTGCAGTGTCCATGAGCCGGAATCTAACAGGTGTCCGAATCGTAACCAAGCAATTGACCGGTTGGGCGTTGCTCGGAGTGTCCGGGTGTGATTTACTAAGCAAGCGTTTGGTCGCTCTAGCGCTCTAACTCAACGATGAGAGAGGTTCGGATATGCGGTTCAACAGACTCGCGGCGGTTGCCGCAGGGATCGTGGTCTCGACGATGGTCCTCGCCGGCTGCTCCGGTGACGCGGACGCAGGGAACGGTGGCGGCGAAGGCGGAGGCGACGACCCGATCAAGATCGTGGTGCTCGGCGGCATGGGCGCGGAGGGCATCCTCGCCGACAACGCGACGACGGCCGTGACGGCTGCCCTGGCCTCCGTCGACGCCGTGAACGACATGGGCGGGATCCTCGACCGCGAGGTCGAGATCACCCACCTCGAGGACAACGCCGACCCGACGGTCGCCGTGACCAAGCTGCGCGAGTACATCGCCACCGAGGGCAAGCCCGACCTCGTGATGAACTCCGGCCCCTCCACGATCACCGAGGCGATGCTGCCGATCCTCACGCAGAACAAGATCGTCTCGTTCAACATCGGCCCGACGACGGGATCCGGTGACCCCGCGGTCAACCCCTACAGCTTCGACCTCAGCGCCTCCGTGCCCGACTACCTCGGCTCGTTCGTCGCCGAGATGGACGACCGCGGCTACGAGGACGTCGCGATCCTGCACGGCTCCAGCGCCTACGGCGAGCTCTTCGGCTCGCTCGGTGAGACCACCTTCACGGATGCAGGATTCACCGTCACCGGGAACGAGGGCTTCGACAACGCCGCCCTCGACATGACCTCCCAGCTCTCCGCACTGCAGCAGGGCGACCCCGATGTGCTCGTGCTCGACGCCTACGGCGCACCGCTCGGCTACGTGCTGCAGAGCCTGGAGAAGCTCGGGTGGGATGTTCCCGTGATGGGTAACTCCTCGGTCGCCGCGACCGGTCTGATCGCCACACCCGCGCCCGACGGCGTGCTCGGCACCGACCAGGTCAAGAACCTCACCATGCAGGTGTACTCCAGCACCCAGTACGACCCGGACGACACCAAGGTCAACGAGGCCGTCGAGCGCATGCTCGCCGCCGGGGACATCAAGTCGTCGCTGATCCTGGCGTACAACTACGACTCGGCGCTGCTCTTCAAGGCCGCAGCGGAGAAGGCCGGTGGAGTCGACGACCCCGACGCCCTGGTCGCGGCACTCATCGACCCCGACGTCCAGAAGGCGGCCGAGACCGCGATCCTGGGTCTCTACGCCTTCGAAGAGGATGCGCACAGCCCGCACGTGGGCCCGGAGCAGTTCGCCTTCATCCCGCCGGGCGAACTCGTCAACGGTCAGTTCCAGCCCTGACCCCGGTCGGCGCGTGAACATCGCCGGCGGCTCGGATCTCGATTCGGATCCGAGCCGTCGGCACACCAAGCCAAAGTGATGGAAGGAACCCGACCGCAATGACCATCATCTGGTCCGGCCTGGCTCTCGGTGCGATCTACGCACTGGTGGCGATCGGCTACAACATCGTCTTCCTCTCGCAGAAGACCTTCAACTTCGCCCAGGCGGCGCTCATGATGCTCGGCGCGTTCATCGCGTACGTCGGCATCGTCGTCTGGGGTCTGCCCTGGTGGCTCGTCGCGATCGCCGCGGCCGTCATCGTCGGCGCGATCGCCGCTCTCGAGGAGCGGGTCGCCATCCGTCCGGTCAAGGACCCGCACAACCTGCTGGTCACGACCCTCGGCGCCTCCATCATCATGGAGGGTGTCGCCCAGGTGATCTGGGGCGGAGAGCCCAAGCGCGTGCCCTTCTTCATGGGCGATCAGGTGCTCGAGTTCCTCGGCGGCCGGGTCTACCCCGTCGAGCTCGCACTGATCGTGCTCGTCATCGTCCTGGTCATCGCGCTCACCCAGTACGCCAAGCGCAGCATGACCGGCATCGCCCTGCTCGGCATGAGCGAGAACAGGGAGGCGGCACAGCTGCGCGGGGTGAACGTGCGGCGCTTCGCCCTCATGGCCTTCATCTTCACCGGCGTCCTCGCCGGTTTCCTCGGTGTGTTCGTCGGCCCCAAGACGTATGCGGTCGCCACGCTCGGTGCCTCCCTGGCCCTCAAGGGCTTCGTCGTCCTCGCGATCGGCGGCTTCGGGTCCCTCGGCGGCGTGCTCGTGGGTGGACTCATCGTCGGCCTCGCCGAGGCACTCGCGACACGGTACATCGGTGCCGACTACGCGGGGTTGACGGTGTTCTTCATCCTCATCGTGATTCTGATGGTCAAGCCGACGGGACTCTTCACCCGTCGCGTGGAACGGACGGTGTGACCGTGGCTGCTCTCTGGTTGAAACTACGGTCCGTCCCCGGCTGGATCTGGCCCCTCGCCGTCGGTGCCGTGCTGCTCGCGCTGCCGTTCCTCGGGCTCAACTACGCCGCGACGCGGCAGATCGAGCTCACCCTGATCCTGGCGCTGATCGTGCTGGGCCTGAACCTCTCGCTCGGCTACGCCGGCGAGCTGGCGATGGGACAGGTCGCGATGTATGCGGCCGGTGCCTATGCCGCGGGTCTCGCCAACAAGGCCGGGGTGACCGACATCTGGCTGCAGCTGCTCATCGGCGGCGGCGCCGCGCTGCTCATCGGACTCATCTCCGGCATCCCCGGACTGCGTCTGGGGAGCTGGTCGCTCGCGATGACCTCGTTCTTCCTGATCCTGATCGTCCCGGACGTGCTGTCGATCTTCAAGGAGCAGACCGGCGGTCGCAACGGTCTGGCCGGCATCATGCCCGCGACCTCGTTCGGTCAGATGATCGACGGCCGCACCTACTACCTGATCATCGTCGGCGTCGCCATCGTGGCCTTCGCACTGATCCGCAACCTCGTCGTCTCCGACCACGGGACGGCGCTCCGCGTGCTCAAGCAGAGCCCGGTCCTGGCTTCGTCGATGGGCATCTCCGTGTTCCGCGCCAAGCTCACGGCCTACGCGATCGGCGCCGTCCCTGCCGGCATCGCCGGGGTGCTCTTCGCCAACCTCGACCTCTTCATCTCGCCGGAGGCCTTCGCGTTCTCGTTCGCGATGACGGTGCTCGCGGCCTCGATCTTCGGCGGCTCCGCCAGCATCTACGGAGCCCTGATCGGTGCAGCGGTGCTGCAGTTCGGGATGAACCAGTCGACGAACTTCAGCCAGTTCGGGCTGATCATCTCCGGGGCGTTCCTGCTCATCGGCGGGGTGGCCTTCACCGGAGGACTGTCCGGGCTGCTGCGGACCCTCGTGCGCAAGGCCGACATCGCGGCCAAAGCCAAGACCGGGGTGCGCCCGGCGGAAGCCGCTCCGGCCGAGATCGAGAAGCTCGACGGCGCGCTGCTGCGCACGGAGGGAGTCTCCAAGGCGTTCGGCGGCAACCAGGCGCTGTCGAAGGTGTCGATCGATGCGGCGCCCGGTGCGGTCACGGCGATCATCGGGCCCAACGGCTCCGGGAAGACCACCCTGCTCAACATGATCTCCGGCTTCTACAAGACGGATGCCGGCGCGATCGAACTCGACGGGAAGTCCATCCAGGGACTCTCGTCGTACCGGGTCGCCCGGGCGGGGGTCTCGCGCACGTTCCAGACTCCGAACATCCCCGAGAAGCTGACGGTGTTCGAAGCCGTGGCGGCCGGACGCTATGCCACGGAGCGGGCCTCCGTGTTCGCCTCGTTCCTGCGGCTGCCGACGTTCTGGCGAGCTCGCGCGGAGAACCGGGCGGCGGCGGAGCGGGCGCTCGCGCTGGTCGGGCTCAGCGCGCAGCGCGACGAGCCGGCCGACTCGCTCCCGCTCGGCAACCGTCGACTGCTCGAGGTCGCCAGGAGCCTGGCCGCGTCCCCGAAGGTGGTGCTCCTCGACGAGGTGGCATCCGGCCTGGACGAGGACGAGCTCGAGGTCCTCGAGAGTCTCGTGAAGCGGCTGCGCGACGCCGGCATGACCGTCATCCTGGTGGAGCACAACTTCCAACTCGTGCTGCGCGTCGCCGACGACATCTATGTGCTCGCCCAGGGCGCGGTCATGGCGCACGGCACCCCCGATCAGATCGAGAGCAACCCGCGGGTCATGGAGGAGTACCTCGGCGTGACGGCGGAGACCAACGCGGCGGGAGGCGGCGACCATGAGTGATGTGCTGTTGGAGGTGTCCGGTCTGCAGACCGGCTACGGCGACCTGACCGTCGTGCGCGACGTCTCGCTGACCGTGCGGGCGGGGGAGATCACGGTGCTGCTCGGTCGGAACGGCGCGGGCAAGACGACGACGCTGCGGGCGATCACCGGGCTGAACAGGGTCTCGGGCGGCACGGTCGCCTACCTCGGCGAGCCGCTGACGGATGCACCTCACAAGCGGGTCGCCCGCGGGATCTCGTACGTGCAGGAGGGCAAGAAGGTCTTCCGTGAGCTCACGATCGAGCAGAACCTCATCCTCGGCGGATTCTCGCGGGGGATGGGCAAGCGGGCTCTGATCGCGGCGGCGGAGGAGATCTACCAGCTCTTCCCGATCCTGGGCAGCAAGCGTGCCCTCCCCGCGGCGAGCATGTCGGGTGGGCAGCAGCAGATGCTCGCGATCGGCCAGGCGCTGATGGCGAAGCCGAAGCTGCTCATCCTCGACGAGCCGAGCCAGGGGCTCGCTCCGGTGATCGTCAAGGAGGTCATGGAGCGGGTGCATGAGCTCAAGAACACCGGCATCGGCATCCTCCTGGTCGAGCAGGCCGTGCAGGAGTCCGTCGCCATCGCCGACGAGGTGACGGTGATCGAGATGGGCCGCACGACGCTCGCCGGGGCCGCGGCCGACGTCACGCTCGAGGATCTGCAGAAGGCGTACTTCGGCGCGGTCGCTTAGCGTCGACGCCTGAGGGTTAGGCCGCCGGGAGGGCGGATGCGGCGGGGTAGCCGAGCACCGTGTCCTGGCTGCGGGCGAAGGCCGTCGTCACCCGACGGGCGATGAGCCAGCGGCCCTCCTCGCGTCGGTAGGCCACGTCGTAGAAGCCGCGCATCACGAGCCGGGGGGCACCGGCATCCTCGGCGTAGTCGCCATGGAATTCCAGGTGGATGCGGGCCGTCGCGCGGTCGCCGTCGAACGCGAGTTGCGGCAGATGCAGGAAGTGGATGCCGGCGAAGGCAGCATCGGCGCAGAACGCGTGGAGCGCCGGGCGGCCTTGCACGAAGGTCAGCGGCGGCGCTTCCCCGACAGCCCGCGACTGGTAGATGCCGTCCTCGGTGAAGAGGCTGCTCCACGTGTCGCCGTCGCGCTCGTCGAAGGCGCGCGCGTAGGTCGCCTCCAGCTCGATGATCTCCAGTCGGTCCTCCAGTGCCCGCAGGCGCTGTTCGATGCTCCGTGTCATGATCTCTCCTTCCTGGGCGCTGGCGGCAGCGCGGCGCACGCGCTGCCGCCAGGCCGTCGCGGGGTCGTCGGGTCCGCGACGGCCCCGTGGTCCGTCGCCCTCCGGTTCACGCAGTCGCCCGGCATCCGAGCGGGTCCATTCGCGCACGGCGGTGCGCTCGACGATGCGCCAGCCGTCGGGGTCGCGGCGGACATGATCGAGGTAGCGGAAGCCGCTCGTGAAGTTGAGGGACTCGTCGTCGGACGGCGTACCCCAGTGCACGGCCGTGCCGTACGTCTCGGCGAAGGCATGATCGCCGTGGAGCTCGACCCGGTGGTTCCCGACGAGGTGCATGGTGCCGTCGAACACGGCCGTCCGCTCGCGCAGCCAGGCCACGTAGTCGTCGGCCGTTCCGGAGAAGCCGGTGTGGTGGTCGACGCCGTCTCGCGCGTAGACGCTGCGGACCGCCGCGTAGTCGGCGCGGTCGACGGCCGAGCAGTAGCGCAGGACCAGGTCGTGGATCTGCTGACGGTCCATGAGCTCGGCGAGCGTGTTCATGCCTGATCCGGCATGTTCGTCCAGCCGCGACCGGATGCCTTGCCGTACCAGCCGGCTGCGGCCAGTGTTCCGCCGTCGACGGGGATCGTGTGACCCGTGATGAACGCAGCGTCGCGCGAGGCGAGGAAGGCCACCACTCCCGCGAAGTCCTCGGGTGTCCCGAAGCGTCCGGCGGGAAGCCAGGATCGCAGCAGCGCGGGGTCGCGGCCGGCCAGCATGAGCTCGGCCGGGGTCTGCGCCGTGTCGGCGAGGTCGGGGGCGATGGCGTTGACCCGGATGGCGGAGGGCCCGAGTTCGACGGCGAGGCTTTTCGTGAAAGCGGAGACGCCGGCGTTGTACGCCGAGTACACGGCGTTGCCGGGGATGCCGCGGAACGCCTCGACTGTGGAGACGTTGACGATGCTGCCGCCGCCGGCCGCGATCATCCCCGGCAGGAGCGCGTGCGTCACGGCGAAGACGTGCCAGAGGTTGAGCTCGTGCAGGCGCCGCCACTGGTCGGGCGGGCTCTTGGCGAAGAACGACTTCGCCGGGCGGTAGTCGCCGACGTTGTTGACGAGCACGTCGGCGTGTCCGTATTCGCTCTCGACCCGGGCCGCGAGGCGGGCGACCGTGTCGTCTTCGGTGATGTCGCCGACGAGGACGGTGCAGCGGCCGCCGGTCGCCTCGATGTCGGCGGTCGTACGTGCGGCGGCATCCGCATCGATGTCGACGAGCAGGACGTGGTCGCCGTCGGCGGCGAAGCGTCGGCTGATCCCGCCGCCGATGCCGAGGGCGCCGCCGGTGACCACGACGGTGCGGGGATGCTGCAGAGGGACGTCATCGTGACTCATGCAACAAACCTAGCATTTGGTTGGTAGCATGGACAGGTCGGCGCATCGGAGCGCCGCGCTCGGAGGAGGCGGAGTGAGCCTGGTCATGGATTTCGCGGGGAAGGTCGTCGCGGTCACCGGCGGTGCTCGAGGTGTGGGCCGTGGCGTGGTCGAGGCGTTCCTCGATGCGGGTGCCGACGTCGAGTTCTGCGGTCGCTCCGAGCCGACGACCCTGCCGGAGCGCGACGGGCGCGCGGCATCTTTCCGTCCGGTCGATGTGCGCGACGCCGCTCAGAACGAGGCCTGGATCGCGGGCGTCGCGGAACGCCACGGACGCCTCGACGTGCTTGTCAACAACGTCGGCGGCTCGCCGTTCGGCCGATTCGAAGCCGGGTCGCCGAGGTACTTCCAAGCCATCACCGAGGTCAACTTCCTCTCCGCCGCGGTCGCCACGAGAGCGGCGTTCCCCGCGTTGCGTGCCGCATCCGGCAGCGTGATCAACATCACCTCGATCAGCGCCCGCCGCCCCAGCCCCGGCACGGCCGTGTACGGCGCGGCGAAGGCGGCGCTGGAGAGCCTGACCCGCAGCCTCGCGGTCGAATGGGCGCCGGAGATCCGCGTCAACGCGGTCAGCAGCGGCCTGGTGCACACCGAGAGCGCGGTCGACCACTACGGCACACCGGAGCAGTACGCGGAGATCGCACGGACCATCCCGCGGGGGCGACTGGCCTCGCCGCAGGAGCTCGGCAACGTCTGCGTCATGCTCGCCTCACCCCTGTCGGCGCACATCACCGGCGCCGTCATCCCCGTGGACGGTGGCGGCGAATGGCCCGCTTTCCTGAGCCACACCCCGAACGCGGACATCGTGCAGCAGGCCGACCGCCTCGACATCACTGGAGGATCCTCATCATGACCGAAGCCGTCATCGTCTCCGCGGTGCGCTCGCCCATCGGACGCGCGTTCAAGGGCAGCCTGAAGGACATGCGCGGTGACGACCTCGCCGTGCAGATGGTGCGCGCGGCCGTCGAGGCGGTGCCCGGCCTGAACCCGGACGAGATCGTCGACCTGATGGTGGGCTGTGCGCAGCCGGCAGGCCAGCAGGGATACAACATCGGACGGATGCTGGCGCTGCAGCTCGGCTGGGACGCGGTGCCCGGCACCACGGTCAACCGCTACTGCGCATCGTCGCTGCAGACGACGCGGATGGCGTTCCATGCGATCAAGGCCGGCGAGGGCGACGTGTTCGTCTCGGCCGGGGTGGAGGCGGTGTCGCAGTTCGGCTCCGGCAAGTCCGACGGCATGCCCGACACCAAGAACCCGCGATGGGCGGATGCTGCGGCCCGCACGGCGCGCGACGCGCAGAACCCCGACTTCGTGTGGTCCGACCCGCGTGAGCGCGGCGAGCTCGAGGACATCTACATCGCGATGGGCGAGACCGCCGAGAACGTGGCCTCCTTCCGCGGAGTGTCCCGCCACGAGCAGGACGAGTGGGCGGTGCTCAGCCAGAACCGCGCCGAGGCCGCCGCCGCCCGCGGCTTCTGGGCGACCGACATCACTCCGGTGCGTCTCGCCGACGGCACGCTCGTGACGAAGGACGACGGCCCCCGAGCGGGCGTCACGCTGGAGGGCATCAGCGGCATGCAGCCGGTGTTCCGCCCGCACGGCACCGTGACGGCGGCGAACTGCTGCCCGCTCAACGACGGCGCCGCCGCGCTCGTGATCATGAGCGACACCCGTGCCGCCGAGCTCGGGCTCACCCCGCTCGCCCGTGTGGTGTCGACCGGGGTGTCGGCACTGTCGGCCGAGATCATGGGTCTCGGGCCGGTGCAGGCGGTGGAGCGCGCGCTCGCCCACGCCCGTATGTCGATCGGCGACATCGACATCCTCGAGATCAACGAGGCGTTCGCCGCGCAGGTGATTCCCTCGATCGCCGACATCGGCATCGACCCCGACCGCGTGAATGTGAACGGCGGCGCGATCGCCCTCGGTCACCCCTACGGCATGACCGGTGCCCGCATCACCACGACCGCGATCAACGCGCTCCGCGAGCGCGATGAGCAGTTCGCCGTCGAGACGATGTGCACCGCCGGTGGCCAGGGCATGGCCATGGTGCTCGAGCGTCTGAGCTGACGCACGCCGTCCGGCGGGCGGGGGCTACTGCTCCTCGGCCTGGAACGTCACGGTGGAGGTACGCGGGGCGCCGTCGCCGAGCAGGGTGAGTGTCAGCGTCGTCGGCCAGGCGGCCGCGACGTAGTAGCCGGTGATGCCGGCGGCGACCAGTTCGGAAGAGCCGGGCGGGATCGTCACCGTGCCGGTGAGCGGGCCCGAGAGCGACTCGAGCGCAGGGGCCACGTCGACCGACCAGGTGACGGTCAGCGGTGTCGTCCCGGTGTTCGTGACGGTCGCCCCCGGCCACGCGAAATCTGCACCCGTGACGGTCGCGGGCGAGGGCTGCACGGTCAGGGCGGCGGCGTCGGAGGCCGCCGCGAGCGGTGTGGCGATGGCGGCGGCGATCACGGGCGCCGACCATGTCGCCGCGCGCACCACCGATCGACGCGTGATCCCTGTCGACGTGCGCTGCTCATCCATATCGTCCCCATCCCCATCTGGCCTACGACTTAAGGCTATCGGGATAGGGACCTTCGGCTAAAACGCCCATCGCTCAGACGTGCGAGCGGAGCTCCGACTTCAGGATCTTGCCGGTGGCGTTGCGGGGGAAGTCCTCGACGAAGACGAACTCGCGCGGCACCTTGAAGTTCGCCAGGTGGGTGCGGCAGAAGGCCTCGAGATCGGCGGCATCCGGTCGCGGCGTGGCATTGTGCAGCAGCAGGACGTAGGCGCGGCCGACCGTGCCGAGGCGGTGATCGTC
This sequence comes from Microbacterium sp. Cr-K20, assembly GCF_000708325.1. Classification (NCBI taxonomy): domain Bacteria; kingdom Bacillati; phylum Actinomycetota; class Actinomycetes; order Micrococcales; family Microbacteriaceae; genus Microbacterium; species Microbacterium sp. Cr-K20. The sequence goes on from NZ_JARE01000058.1 coordinate 11,424, forward strand.
CACCCCGATCACGGCCGACTCGTTCACCGCGGGATGTTTGCGCAGGGCGTTCTCGACCTCGGCCGGGTAGACGTTGAAACCGCCGACGATGAACATGTCCTTCAGTCGGTCGGTGATCTTCAGGCAGCCGTGCTCGTCCAGACGGCCGACGTCGCCGGTGTGGAACCAGCCGTCCGCATCGAGCACGGCGTCCGTTGCCGCCTGATCCTCGAAGTAGCCGAGCATGACGTTGGGTCCGCGGAGCAGGATCTCGCCGTCGGTGTCGAGCCCCGCATCCTGACCGTCCTCGTCCACCACGCGGATCTCGACCCCGTCGACAGCGGGACCCGTGGTCTGCGCCGTGTGCTCGAGGGACTCGCCGGGGCGGGAGAGGGTGGCCACCACGCACTCGGTGAGCCCGTATGCCTGGGCGACGGTCTCGAACCCGAGTGTGTTCACCATGTCGTGGAAGAGTGTGGCGGGTGCCGCCGTGGCCCCCGCGATCGCGAACCGCAGCGACGACAGGTCGTACTCCCGAAGCCGCGGGTGGTCGAGCAGCGAGGTGAAGATCGTCGGTACGCCGGGCAGTACGCTGATGCGTGCGGACTGCACGAGTTCGAGCAGCTGATCGGCATCGAACACCGCCAGTGGGTAGATCGTGGTCCCCGCCATCAGCGAGGTGATCATCCCGGCTTTGTAGCCGAACCCGTGGAAGAACGGGTTGACCACCGCATAACGGTCGTCGGGCGTGAGTCGTGCGCCGAGTCCCCAGGCGCGTGCCACGGAGAGCGTCTGGCGGTGCGCGCTGAGCACGCCCTTGGGGATCCCGGTGGTGCCCGAGGTGAAGAGCACGTCCATGATGTCGTCCGGGGTGACGGCCTCCGCGGCGGCCGTCACGCGGTCGTCGGTGACCGCGGATCCCGCCGCGAGGAAGTCCGACCAGGAGAGGAGGCCGTCGCCGCCTGCGCCGTCGATGGCCACGGCGGTGTGCAGGTGGGGGAGGCCGGGGAAGATCGGACCGTCGCCTCCGCGCTCGGCTGCGGCGCCGCGGAGCTGGGAGCTGTACGGCTTCCCGAGGAATCCGTCGGCGACGACCAGGCCGGTGGCGCGGGATCGCGCGAGGATCTCCGCGGCTTCATGGCCGGTGAAGCGCGTGTTCAGGGGGACGACGGCGATGCCGACCAGCTGAGCCCCGAGCATCGCCAGGATGAACTCGTGTCGGTTCGGCGCCCACAGGCCGATGCGGTCGCCCGGCTCGATGCCCTGTGCGAGGTAGGCGCGGGCGACGGAGCGCACCCGGTCCTGCAACTCGGCGTAGCCGATGACCACGTCGCCGTCGACGATGGCCGGATGGTCGCCGAGGGCTGCCATCTCCGCGAGGAGGGCGGGCACTGTCGTGGCTTCCGAGACTGTCATGGACGTCCTTTCCAATATCATGCGTACACTCCGAGTGGATGTTTCGGGAAAACGCTCACATGCGGCACACTTGAACAAGCGCTTGTGAGATTCTCTGTGAAGGAGCAGCAATGGCAACGACCAAAAGCGGGGGCCGGCAGGAGCAGAGCTCCGAACGCCGCGACCAGATCATCTCGATCGCCGCGCGCCTGATCGCCAAGCGCGGATACTCCGCCACGACGGTCCGAGACATCGCCGATGAGGCGGGCATCCTGTCCGGCAGCCTCTATCACCACTTCTCCTCCAAGGAAGCGATCCTGCAGGAGATCCTCCACAGTTTCATGGCGGGCTTGCTGGGCCGCTTCGAAGAGATCGTGGCCGAGGGGGGAAGCCCCCGTGACATCCTCGACAAGCTCATCGCACACGCCTTCGCGACGATCGAGAGCCAGCCCGACGCGGTCGGCCTGTACCAGAACGAGCTGTCGTTCCTCGCCCGTCAGCCCGGCTTCGAGTTCCTCGGCGAGAACAGCGAGCGCATCGAGGCGCTCTGGCTGGCGCAGATCACCGAGGGGCAGAAGGTCGGCGTCTTCCGCGATTCGATCGACGCCCCCATCGCCTACCGCTTCATCCGCGACGCGGTGTGGTCGACCGTCGCGTGGTACCGGCCGGGTCGCGGGCACACCGCGTCGACCCTGACCGACAACTTCCTGGATCTGCTCCACAAGGGCCTCCTCGCCGACTGAGTGGATTCCGCGTCAGTCCGCGACTTCGCGGGTGCGGGTGCCGCGCGGGTCGAGGACTTCGCGGATCAGTCGCAGCTCCTCGGCATCCGGTGTGCGCGTGAGCGGCGCATCCGTCGCATCGAGGGGGAACCCCGTGCTTTCCACCACGGACTGGGGGTCGACGCCGGGGTGGACGGAGAGTACGGTGACGGCGCCTTCGTCGTCGTACCCGAGCACGGCGAGGTTCGTCACGATCACGCCGAGGTGGTGATGATCGAGGCCGGCCTCGCGTGCGCGGTCGTTGCCGACGCCCGAGACCATGTCCACCGAGGGGACGAACACGCGCGTGCTGTGGCGTGAGATCCAGTAGTCCACGCGGTGGTTCGCGGTGTTCCCCGGTGCTCCTCGGACGCCGATGAGCTGGCGGGTGGGGCGGGCCCAGTCGCCGATGAGCGAGATGTTCTGGTTCCCGAACCGGTCGATCTGACTCGCGCCCATCATGCTCTGACGTCGGCCGGTGGCGAGGATGTCGAAGATGCGCCGGAACGGCGCCCACCCCTCGATCGTCGGCTGCGGGGCCTCCGGGTCGCCCGGCTGCGGCGGGCCGCTCAGGAAGAACGCCTCCCCGTCGCTGAGGACGAGATCCGGGGCGGTGGTGAGCTTCGCCAGCCGCGCACCCAGCGCGGGGATGATGCCGACCGCGTGCGCGAGGATCTCGCCCGACTCCCGGTACGTGTCGGCGCAGGCCGCGATGCAGATCTCGGCGTTCGTCGCTCCGGCCGTCGCAGAGGCGATGCCCGCGGTGGTGGTGTCGGTGGTCATGACTCTCCTCGGTCGGCGTGGAAACGGGCGACGGCGGCGTGGTAGCCGGCCTCGTCGGTCTGCAGGAACGTCTGCTCGAACTCGGCCCAGGCATCGGGGTCCTTGGCGGAGGCGGCGTAGTGCTTCTGGAACGCTTCGTCGCGGTCGTAGTCGGGCGCGCACGCGGTGAAGTGCGCACCGCGCGGCGCTTCGACGACGGCCGAGGCGTAGATGCGGCTGAAGAGCAGCGTGTGGAACGAGCCCTCATCGAGCAGCGCCGAGGTCGGGACGACTTTCTCAGCGGAGACGATGGTGCGCTCGGCCGCCATCGCGAACAGATCGTCGAAGTAGGGGTCGGGCCCGAGGTATTGGGCGTTCCCCTGTTCGTCGGCCCGGTTCACGTGCACGAGCGCGACGTCGAGCGGGAGGGCCGGCATCGCCACGTACTCGGCGTCGGAGTAGGGCGAGCGCACCGTGCGCAGGTGCGGGTTGGCCGGGAGCACGTCGGAGCCGAGGCCCGCGCGGATGGGTAGGAAGTCGAGCCGGGCATTCGCTGCGCGCAGGCCCGCCACGAACATGCCCTCGTCGTACTCCTCGATCTCCAACCCGCCGCGCTCCCTGGTCCGGGTGAACAGTGGATCGAGCGGAATGCTGTCCAGGGAGACGAAGCCGTACACGAGGCGGCGGATGCGTCCGGCGGCGGCGAGGAGGCCGACGTCGGGGCCGCCGAACGCCACCACGGTGAGGTCGGTGATGTCGCGTCGGAGGATCTCGCGCACCAGGGCCATCGGCTTGCGCCGGGACCCCCAGCCGCCGATGCCGATCGTCATCCCGCTCTCGATGGTGGCGACCGCCTCCTCGATGCTCACCCGCTTGTCCGACATCCCCGCTCCTTCGCGTGACCGGCGCTAAACCTAGCGCTTGTTTGGGAATCACAGTAGCATGCCCGGGAGGACGAACAGCGAGGGAGCTGCGCATGACCGCACAGTCGATGGCAGAGCACGTGGTGGTGACCGGCGGTGCCAGCGGGATCGGCGCCGCCGTGGTGGACCTGCTCCTCGCTCGCGGGTGCCGGGTCACCGTCTTCGACCTCGCGCCGAGCGCACGAGCAGAGGTGGAGACGCGGATCGTGGACGTCCGTGACGAGACCGCCGTCGAAGCGGAGATGGACGCGGCATGGGCGCTCGGCCCGGTCGCCGGGCTCGTCGCCTGCCACGGCATCCGTGGCGCGTTCGTGCCGGCGCTGGAGATGGATCTCGACCGGCTCCGCCTGCTGTACGACGTGCACGTCGTGGGGACGCTCGCCGTGTCGCGCGCGATGGTGCGGCGCCTCGACGGTGCTCCGGCGTCGATCGTGATGGTGTCGTCGACCACCGCCTACCGCGGCTGGGCGAACCAGGTGGACTACGGCCCGGCGAAGGCCGCGGAGCGTCAGTTGATGGAGAACCTCGCCGTCGAGTGGGCGCCGCGGGGCGTGCGGGTCAACGCGGTCGCCCCCGGCCACACGCTGACCCCGATGGTGCAGGACATGGTCGACGGCGGATACGACCTCGAAGCCGTCGAGAAGCGCACGCCACGAGGGCGGCTCGCGGACCCGGCCGACATCGCCGGCGCGATCGTGTGGATGCTGTGCGACGCCACGCACGTGATCGGCCAGTGTCTTCCGGTCGACGGCGGGTGGACGGTCGTGGGGCGGTGATGCCGGTCCGCACGATCGGCGACCTGCGCGTTTCGGCGATCGGGATGGGGGCCATGACCCTCACCCAGCTTCCGGACGCCGACATCGAGCGCGGTGTCCGAGCCGTGCACGCGGCTCTGGATGCCGGTATCACCCTGTTCGACACCGCTGACTCCTACGGTCCGACGGGAGAGATGGGGGTGAACGAGCGGGCTCTGATCGCGGCTCTGCGGCAGCGTCCCGATGCCCTCGACCGTGTGGTCGTCGCGACCAAGGGCGGGCACACGCGGGGGCCGGCGGCGACGTGGTGGGTCGACGGTTCGCCGGAGCATCTCGCCGCCGCTGCCCGTGCTTCGGCGCAACGCCTCGGCCTCGACGCCCTCCCGCTCTATCAGCACCATCGCCCCGATGTGAAGGTGCCGTTCGAGGAGTCGATGGGCGCGATGCGCCGACTCGTCGACGACGGCGTGGTCGTGCGTGTCGGGGTCTCCAATGTGGACAGCGCGCAGCTCGACGTCGCGAAGCGCGTGGTCGGTGCGGCATTGGTCAGCGTGCAGAACGAGTACTCGGTGCTCGAGCGTTCCGGCGATGAGGTGCTGCGCCGGTGCGAGGAGCACGGCCTGGCGTTCCTCGCCTGGGGGCCGCTGGGCGGCATGCGGGCGGCGAAAGGCCTCGGCGGTGCGGCGGCCGCGGTGGCCGTGGTAGCCGAACGGCACGGCGTGAGCCCGCAGAGGGTGGCGCTGGCGTGGCTGCTGTCGCGATCGCCGGTGCTGATCCCGATTCCCGGGGCGAGTCGTCCGGAGAGCGTCCGCGACTCCGCGGCGTCCGCCGATCTCGTACTCGACGGCGACGATCTGCTCCTGCTCGACGGGCAGTCGGGGGAGGGTCAGTGAGGTTCCTGCAACAGCTCGACCCGCACCTCATCGGGGCCGAGCACGTACACGTACCGGTAGCCCTCGAGCGGCCCGGCCGTCGCGGTCATGATCTGCGACAGCGGGCGGTGTCCGAGGGCGGCCAGGCGGGCGAGGCTCGCCTCGATGTCGGGCACCACGATGGCCGGGTGCGCTGCGCCGATGTGTCCGTTGTCGGGGTCGATGCGCGGGGCGTCCGCGCCGCGGTACTCGGCGAGCTCCAGGAACACGCCGTCGGCCAGTCGGATGAAGGTCAGCAGGATCTCGACGCCCGGATACCCCGTCGCCGCTTCGACCGCGGGCCCGCTCTTGGCGAGTGGGCCGATGACCTCGCCTTCGGTCGCGGCTCGATAGAACGCCGTCGCCGCGACGGTGTCGCTGACCGTGATGCCGATGTGGTGCAGCCGGGGCATCCCGTCTCCCTCTTCTCAATCGCACGCTAGACAACCAAATGCTTGTTTGATAACTATCGCGGAGGAAACCCATGAAAGCAACGCCCGTCATCGACCTCACCGGCCGCGTCGCCGTGATCACCGGAGCCGCCGGCGGTCAGGGGCGCGCGCACGCCGCGCTGTTCCATGATCTCGGCGCCGACCTGGTGCTCACGGACCTCGACGGCGCGGCCGTCGCCGAGGTCGCCGCGGCCTATGGGGACCGCGCGATCGGTCTCGCGCACGACGTCTCCTCGGCGGACGCGTGGTCGCAGGTGGCCGATGCGGCGCAGAAGAGGTTCGGGCGCGTCGACGTGCTCGTCAACAACGCCGGCTTCTGCCCGGAGGGGCCGCTCGCCGAGACCTCGGAGCGCGTGATCCGCCTCACGCTCGATGTGAACCTGATCGGGCCGATGCTGGGGGTGCAGGCGCTGCTGCCCCTCATGGGCGAGGGGGCGTCCATCGTCAACATCGCCTCCACCGCCGGGGTCGCCGGCTACGCGAACCGCGTCCCCTACTCCGCCTCGAAGTGGGGGCTGCGCGGGGTATCTCGCGCGCTCGCCCGGGAGCTCGGCGGCAGCGGCATCCGTGTGAACACCGTGTGCCCCGGCGCGGTCGACACCCCCATGATCACCGAGGAGACCCGCGCCGGCGTCGGCTTCATCTCGCGCATCCCGATCCCGCGTGCCGGTCGACCGGAGGAGATCTCGAACCTCGTCGCCTACCTCGCCAGCTCGGCGAGCAGCTACTGCACCGGGCAGGACTTCATCATCGACGGCGGTCAGGTCGCCTGATGCCCAGTTACGCCTTCGACGGGGTCGTGCCGGTCGTCGATCCGACCGCGTTCGTGCACGAGACGGCCAGTCTGATCGGCGACGTGATCATCGGGCCCGGCTGCTACATCGGACCGTTCGCGAGCCTACGCGGCGATTTCGGGCGCATCGTCGTCGGCGAGGGGTCGAACGTGCAGGACTCGTGCGTGATCCACGCCTTCCCCGGTGCGGACGCCGTACTGGAGCCGAACAGTCATGTCGGACACGGGGCGGTGCTGCACGGCTGCCGCATCGGATCGTTCGCGCTCATCGGCATCGGAGCGACGGTGCTCGACGGTGCCGAGATCGGTGCGGACGCGCTGGTGGGGGCGGGCGCCGTCGTGACCGCGGGCACGGTGATCCCGCCGGGGTCGAAAGGGCTCGGTGCTCCGGCCCGCGTCGTCGGGCCGCTCGACGAACAAGCCCTGGCGTGGAAGCGCAACGGGGTGCGGATCTACCAGGATCTCGCGCGTCGCAGCCGCGAGACCCTGCATCCGGTCGAGCCGCTCTCCGCCGCCGAACCGGACCGACGCCGCACCTCCTGGTCGCCGGACGCCGCGACGCCGCTGCACCGGAAGCGGGCGGAGGAGCCCGCGTGAACGAGACCTTCGACGACTGGCTCGCGATCACGCACACGATCGCCCGTTACGGTCGGCTCGCCGATCAGCGACGCTCGGGGGAGATGGCCGACCTGTTCACACCGGACGGACGGATGCTGATGTTCCGTCCCCGGGCGGACGAACCCGCGGAGTCGCCGGAAGGGCGCGAGCAGCTGATCGCGGCCTTCGACACCCTCGCGGCCTTCGTCGTGACTAGCCACGTGCTCTCGCCGAGCGACGTCGAGATCGACGGGGAGTCGGCCCGGGCGCACACCTCCTGCATGTCCCATCACGTCCGCGAGACGGCGGAGGGGCGGATGCGCTTCACGCTCGCCGACCGCTACGAGGACACCCTCGTGCGGCGGGAGGGGCGCTGGTTCTTCCAGGAACGCCGCAAGTACACCGATTGGACCGAGTCCGCTCCGCTCCGGCGCTGACCCGCGAGTCTCAGGCCGTCGCGAGCGCCCAGTCCTCCGCGTGCTCGCGCTGCTCGCGAGCGGTGCCGAAGAGCCGGCCGAGGGAGTGCGCGCGCTTGAAGATCAGGTGCGCGTCGTGCTCCCACGTGATCGCGATGCCGCCGTGCAGCTGGATCGTCTCGGCGGCGACGTGTTCGAGCGCCTCGGAGCACGTCGCCTTCGCGATGGTCGCGAGCTCGAAGCGGTCGGCGGCTCCGGTGGCGAGAGCATCGGATGCTGCGCGCGACGCGGTGCGTGCGACCTCCACCTGCACGTGCATGTCCGCCAGGCGGTGCTTGATCGCCTGGAACGACCCGATCGCGCGTCCGAACTGCACCCGCTGCTTCGCGTATGCCACGGTCTCGTCGAGGGCGCGGGCGGCGGTTCCCGCCTGTACCGCGCTGATCGCCGCGAGCGCGAGCGCACGCACGGTCTCCAGGACGCCCGGGTCGACGGCCCCGAGGGGTCGCGCCGTCACCGCGTCGAAGCGCAGCGTGCCCAGGCGCAGGGTCTGGTCCATTGTCGGAGTGTCCTCGCGGACCACGGCCTCGGCGTCGATCACCTCGAACAGGCGCGGGCCGTCGGAGGTCTGAGCGACCACGAGCAGCACGTCGGCGGTGGCGCCGTCGAGGACGAACCCGCTCGCGCCGCTGAGCTGCCAGCCCTCGCGGTCCTCTGCGTGGATGTCGACCTGCTCCGGGGCGAAGCGTCCGTCGGGAGCGGCCCAGGCGAGAGCGGCTGACGATGATCCCTCGGCGATGCCGGGGAGCAGCCGGGCGGCGGCATCCGCATCGCCGGTGGCCAGGATCGCCTGCGCCGCGATCGCGACCGAGCCGAGATACGGGGAGGGGGCGAGCGAGTAGCCGATCTCCTCCAACACGAGCTGCGCCTCACGGAGAGTGAAGTCCGCGCCGCCGAACTCCTCGGGGATCGCCATGCCGGCGATGCCGATCTCCTCGCACAGCAGGCGCCACAGGTCGGTGTCGAAGCGCTCGGTGCTCGCTATGGCACGACGGGTCGCCGCGCTGTCGGCACGCTGGCTCAGGATGCCGCGCACCAGGGCCACCAGCTCCTGCTGATCCTCATCGGGTTCGAATGACATCACCGCTCCTTCGGGAGGATATCGCGGGCGATCCGTGCCCGGTGGAACGCCGGGGTGCCCCAGGCTGCAGACAATGCCGGGGCGAGGCCGAGCCAGATGCGCAGGGTGTGCTCGGCGGTGTAGCCGATCGCCCCGTGCACCTGCAGCGAGGTGCGGGCGGCGAGCAGCGCGGCATCACCGGCGGCGACCTTCGCGGCCGATATCGCCCGATCCTCGTCGGGTTCGTCGACACGCAGGGCGGCGTTCCACACGAGCGGACGGGCGAAGCTCAGGGCGATGCGCACATCCGCGAGCTGGTGCTTGAGCGCCTGGAACTCGCCGATCGGGCGGCCGAACTGCTCACGCACCTTCGCGTACGACACCGCTTCCGCCAGCATCCGCTCTCCGGCGCCGACCAGAGTGGCCGCGGCGGCGAGGCTCGCCTCGTTGAGAGCCGCCTCCAGCGCGCCGGGGCCGAGGGGTGTCGCGTCGCCGGTCGGGGTGAGGCGGGCGAGACGCCGGGTCGGGGCGACCGAGGTCAGCTCCTCTCCGATCTCGCCGCGATGCAGGGCGCCGTCGCGCACGAGGTACCGGTGCGATGCGATGGTCGCGTCGAGGGCAGCCGGGGCCGTGCCGTCGACCGCGGCGGTCGCGATGGCTCCGGCGGCGAGGTCGGCCCTCGTGTCGTCGTCGACCAGGGCGGGCAGCAGGGCGACCGTCTCGAGGTACGGCCCGGGAACGCCGTGGTACCCGAGACGCTCGAACACGACGACGAGGTCGCTCAGCGTTCCGCCGAAGCCGCCCGCGTCCTCGCTCACCCGCAACCCGAGCAGGCCGAGCTCGGCGAACTGCTCCCACAGGGCGAGGCCCGGGGCGGTGTCGCCGTCGGCCCAGCTGCGGGCCACATCCGCGCCGCCGGCCCCGTCGACGATCTCATCGATGGCCTCGGCGAACGCGACCTGTTCTTCGGTGGGCAGGAACCGCATCATGCGCGCCTTCCGTCTCCGCCGCGGGGGAGTCCGAGGATCCGCTCCGCGATGATGTTGCGCTGGACCTCGTTCGTCCCCGCGTAGATGGGGCCGGCGAGAGAGAACTGGTAGTCGTCGACCCAGCATCCGCCGTCGACGGCGGACGCGCCCCGCAGCTCGCCCTCGGGGCCGAGGACGCGCAGGGCCGTCTCGTGGATGTGCACGTCGAGTTCGGACCAGAACACCTTGTTGATGCTGCCCTCGGCGCCGACGGATCCGCCCTCGAGCAGGGTGCTGACGGTCTGCCACGTGAAGAGCCGGTACGCCTCCGCGCCGATCCACGCATCGACCACGGCGTCGTCTTCCGACACCGTCCCGTGTGCGGACTGCAGGGCGATCAGACGCTCGGTCGCGGCGAGGAAACGGCCGGGCGCGCGCAGCGAGAGGCCGCGCTCGTTCCCTGCGGTGCTCATCGCCACGCGCCAGCCGTCGCCGGGAGCCCCCAGCACGTCGGCATCGGGCACGAACACGTCGTCGAAGAAGATCTCCGCGAAGCCCGTGGTCCCGTCGAGCTGCGCGATCGCCCGCACGGTGATGCCCTCGGCATCCATCGGGAACAGGAAGTACGTGAGCCCGTGGTGCCGCAGGGCTTCGGGGTCGGAGCGGAAGAGCCCGAAACCGCGATCGGCCCAGACCGCCCGCGAGCTCCAGATCTTCTGACCGTTGAGCACCCAGCCCCCACGGGCCTCATCGCGGCGGGCGGTGCTGCGGATCGCGGCCAGGTCGCTGCCGGCACCCGGTTCCGACCAGGCCTGTGCCCAGATCAGAGAGCCGTCGGTCATCGGGCCGAGGAACCGCTCGTGCTGCTCGGGGGTGCCGTGCTCGAAGAGGATCGGCGCAAGCAGCGAGATGCCGTTCTGGGCGACGCGTGTGGGGGCGCCGGCGCGGTAGTACTCCTCCTCGAAGAGCACCCACTCGGTGATGCCGACGTCGCGGCCGCCGTACTGCTCGGGCCAGGACACGACCGACCATCGGCCGGCGGCGAGCGTCGCCTCCCACTCCCGGTGCGCGGCGAAGCCGGACTCGGTGTCCATCGAGGGCAGCGGGGTCCGCGGGACGTTCTCTGCGAGCCAGGCACGTGCCTCTGCGGCGAACGCCTGCTGCTCGGAGGTCAGGTCGAGGTTCACGGCGTGGCCCCCTTCGTGTCGGCTTTGATCGAGCGCACGTCGACCCCGCCGAGGGAGTCGCCGCCGACCTCGGCGTTGTGCGCGTGTGCGGCGTGATGCAGACCGAAGGCCGAGTCCATTCCGGCCCGCATCCCCTGCAGGTCTTCGGCCTGGTTCACGGCCTTCTTGGTCAGAGCGAGTCCGAGGCGCGGCATCCGTCCGATGCGCTCCGCGATCTCGAGGGTCCGCTCCTCGAGCTCGTCGAGGGGAACGACGTGGTTCACCATGCCGAGCTCGTGCGCGCGGGCGGCCGGCATCCGGTCTCCGGTGTAGAGCATCTCCTTCGCGGCGCGGGGATTGGTCACCCACGGGTGCGCGAAGAACTCGACGCCGGGGATGCCCATCGACACCACAGGGTCCTGGAAGAAGGCATCGTCGGCGGCGATGATGAAGTCGCACGACCAGGCGAGCATGAGACCGCCGGCGATGCACGCGCCCTGCACCATCGCGATGACCGGCTTGGGGATCTCGCGCCAGCGCCGGCACATGCCGAGGTACACCTCAGACTCGCGTGCGAAGCGGGAGTCGACGCCCTGGGCGCCCACGTGGTCCCACCAGATGACGGCCTTGCGTTCGAAGCTCCGGTCGATGTCGCGCTCGGGGGTGCCGATGTCGTGACCCGCGCAGAAGTGCTTGCCATTGCCGCCGAGCACGATGACCTTGACGGTGTCGTCGTCGACGGCGCGGGTGAAGGCGGCGTCGAGCGCGTAGGTGACCCGGGAGTTCTGCGCGTTGCGATACTGAGGGCGGTTCAATCGGATGATCGCTGTCGACCCGCGCACCTCGTAGGTGACCACGGCGTCGGCGGATTCGACGGTCATGACGGGTTCCTCTCTGAACTCCAGCAGTCAACCAAACAATCGCTTGGTTTATTGATACTATACGTGAACGGCAAGCCGAAGACCACGACTCGATGAGGAGCACAGATGGACGCGACGCAGCACGACGCGGATGAGCGGTTCCGTGCCGAGATCCGCGGATGGCTGGACGAGAACCTCACCGGCCGCTTCGCCGATCTGCGCGGCCGCGGAGGCTCCGGACGTGAGCACGAGGACTTCGAGGCACGGCTCGAATGGAACCGCCACATGGCCGCCGCCGGATGGACGTGCGTCGCGTGGCCCGTCGAGCACGGCGGCCGCGGGCTCAGCATCGCGCAGCAGGTCATCTTCCATGAGGAGTACGCCAGAGCGGATGCTCCGGCCAGGGTCACCCACCTCGGGGAGGAGCTGCTCGGACCGACCCTCATCGCCCACGGCACCCCCGAGCAGCAGGCCCGCTTCCTCCCGGGCATCGTCGCGGTCGAGGAGCTCTGGTGCCAGGGATACTCCGAGCCGGGCGCCGGGTCCGACCTCGCCGCCGTGTCGACCAAGGCGCAGCGCGTGGGGGAGGAATGGTCGATCACGGGACAGAAGGTCTGGACCTCGCTCGCGCAGCACGCCGACTGGTGCTTCGTGATCGCGCGTACCGAACCCGGCTCCGCCCGCCACCAGGGGCTGTCGTACCTGCTCGTGCCGATGGATCAGCCGGGCGTCGAGGTGCGGCCGATCCTGCAGCTGACCGCGACCAGCGAGTTCAACGAGGTCTTCTTCGACGATGCCCGCACCGCGGTCGACCTGGTCGTCGGCGGCGAGGGCAACGGGTTCAAGGTCGCCATGGCGACGCTCGGCTTCGAACGTGGCGTGTCAACCCTGGCCCAGCAGATCGCATTCCGCCGGGAGCTGGATGCCGTGATCGACACGGCCACCCGAACCGGCGCGATCGACGACGCCGTGCTCCGCGACCGGCTGGTGCGCGCCCGGATGGAGCTCGAGGTGATCCGCCAGCATGCCCTGCGCACCCTGGGTGGCGAGCAGGGCGACAGTGCCTCGGTGACGAAGCTGCTGTGGTCGAACTGGCACCGCTCGCTGGGTGAGCTCGCGATGGACGTCGCCGGCCCCGCGTCCCTCCTCGTCGGGGCGGACTACGCGCTCGACGACCTGCAGGCCCTGTTCCTGTTCAGTCGTTCCGACACCATCTACGGCGGTTCGGACGAGATCCAACGCAACGTCATCGCCGAGCGCGTGCTCGGCCTGCCCCGAGAGGCCCGCCCATGAGCTCCACCGCCCCCGAGTACGTTCCCGGCCACGGTCTTCTGACCGGCAAGCGCATCGTCATCACCGCCGCCGCGGGTGCCGGCATCGGCCAGGCCGCCGCGATCCGCTGCCTGGAGGAGGGTGCTGCGCTCGTCGTGCTCGGTGACACCCACGCCGGTCGCCTCGCCGAGACGCAGCAGGAGCTCGGCGACCGCTTCGGCGCGGACCGGGTGCGCACGGCCGTGTGCGACGTGACCGTCGAGGACCATATCACCGCCTTCCTCGACCTCGCGGAAGAGGGCGGGCCCATCGATGTCATGATCAACAACGCGGGCCTGGGCGGCTCGGTCTCGATCCTCGACATGACCGACGAGCAGTGGGGCAAGGTCCTCGATGTCACGCTCACCGGCACCTTCCGCTGCATCCGCGCCGTCGGCCGGCGCATGGTCGCCGCCGGTACCGCGGGGGTCATCGTGAACAACGCCTCCGTCATCGGCTGGCGCGCCCAGGTCGAGCAGGCCCACTATGCCGCAGCCAAGGCGGGGGTGATGGCGCTCACCCGCAGTGCCGCGATGGACCTCGCCCCGCACGGCATCCGCGTCAACGCCGTCTCGCCGAGCCTGGCGATGCATCCGTTCCTGGAGAAGGTCACCTCTCCCGAGATGCTCGAGCAGCTCAAGGCCCGCGAGGCGTTCGGGCGGGCGGCGGAACCCTGGGAGGTCGCCAACGTCATGGTGTTCCTCGCCAGCGCATACTCCTCCTATATGACCGGCGAGGTCGTCGCCGTCAGCAGTCAGCACGCGTGAGTTCAGAGAGAAGGAAGAACATGGCAGAGGCATACATCGTCGACGCGGTCCGTTCCCCGGTCGGCAAGCGCGGCGGCTCGCTCTCGGGCATCCATCCGGCCGACCTCGGGGCGCACAGCCTCAAGGCGCTGGTCGAGCGCACGGGCATCGATCCCGGCGCCATCGACGACGTCATCATCGGCGCGACCGACACGATCGGCGGGCAGTCCGGCAACGTCGGGCGCTCGGCCGTGCTGGTCGCCGGCTTCCCCGAGCACGTGCCGGGTGTCACGATCGACCGGCAGTGCGGGTCGAGCCAGCAGGCCGTGCACTTCGCCGCGCAGGCCGTGATGAGCGGCGTGAACGACCTGGTGATCGCGGGTGGGCTGCAGAACATGTCGCAGCTGCCGATCTCGTCGGCCATGGTCGCCGGAGAGGCCTACGGGTTCACGACGCCGTTCGCCGAGTCGCCCGGCTGGCAGGCACGCTACCCCGACCAGGAGATCTCGCAGTTCGTCGGCGCCGAGATGATCGCCGAGAAGTGGGACATCTCCCGCGAGGAGATGGAGCAGTTCGCGCTGGAGAGCCACCAGCGTGCGGCAGTCGCCCAGGACGAGGGCCGCTTCGCGAATGAGATCGCCCCGTTGAACGGACTCGACCACGACGAGGGTGTGCGCCGCGACACCTCGCTCGAGCGCATGGCCGGGTTGCAGACACTGACCCCGGGCGGGCGACTGACCGCGGCCGTGGCCTCGCAGATCAGCGACGCCTCCAGCGCGGTGCTGATCGCGAGCGCGCAGGCCGTGAAGGACCACGGCCTCACCCCGCGGGCGCGCATCCACCACATGTCGGTGCGTGGCGACAGTCCCGTGTTCATGCTCACCGCGCCCATCCCCGCGACGGCCTACGCGATGGAGCGCTCGGGCATGACGCTCGACGACATCGACCTGTTCGAGGTCAACGAGGCCTTCGCCTCGGTCGTGCTCGCCTGGCAGCAGGAGACCGGGGTGCCCCGCGAGAAGCTCAACGTCAACGGCGGCGGCATCGCGCTCGGACACCCGATCGGCGCGACCGGCACCCGGCTGATGACGACCTTGCTGAACGAGCTGGAGCGCACCGGCGGCCGCTACGGCATGCAGGTCATGTGCGAGGGCGGCGGTCTGGCGAACGCCACGATCATCGAGCGCCTCTGACGCGGGTGTCGAGAACGGGCCGCCCCTCCGCGAGGGGCGGCCCGTTCTCGTCGTGCTCAGTCGATCAGGCAGGATGCCGCGGCGCGCAGCTGCGCGACGGCGTCCCGCACCACACGGTCGACGAGCTCCTCGCAGCTGGGCAGGTCGTCGATCATGCCGACCACCTGACCGGCCGCGAGCATCCCGGCGTGGGTGTCCCCGTCGACGAGACCGGCCTTGAGCAGCATCGGGGTGTTCGCGGCGAGGGTCATCTGCGCCCACGAGCGCCCGGTCGCCTTCTTCATCGAGACAGCATCCTTCACCATCTGCGGCCAGCTCAGCCCCGACATCTTCTTGAACTCGAGGGAGCGCCGCAGCGTCGGCCCGAGTCGCGTGAGAGCGTTGCCGCCTTCGAGGCCTTCGACGAACTCGGTGCGCAGCAGCCGGTGCGGCATGCCGTCGGCCTTGGTCGTCACGACGGTGCCGTCCAGACCGAAGCCGAGGTAACGCTGCTTGATCGCCTCGGGCACCGAACTGTCGCTCGTGAGCAGGAAGCGGGTCCCCATGCCCACCCCCGCGGCACCGTAGGCGAGTGCGGCGGCGAGGCCGCGGCCGTCATGGAAACCGCCGGCCGCGATCACCGGGATGTCGACCGCGGCGACCACCGAGGGCAGCAGGATCGAGGTGGGTACGGCGCCGGTGTGGCCGCCGCCCTCTCCGCCCTGGACCATCACCGCGTCCGCGCCCCACGCCGCCACCTTCTCGGCATGACGCACCGCGCCGATCGAGGGGATCACGACCACGCCGTTGTCCTTGAGGCGTTCGATCAGTTCGCGGCGGGGAGCGAGGGCGAAGCTCGCGACCTTCACCCCGTGCCGGATCAACAGCTCGACACGCTCGGTCGCGTCGCCGGCATCCGCACGCAGGTTCACTCCGAAGGGGCGATCGGTGCGCTCGGCGACCTCGATGATTTGCCGCTCGAGCTCGTCGTACGTCATGGTCGCCGACGCGAGGATGCCGAGGGCGCCGGCTTCCGCAGTGGCGGAGACCAGGCGGGCTCCGGCGACCCACCCCATGCCGGTCTGCACGATCGGGTGGTCGACGCCGGTGAGTCGCGTGAGCGGTGTGGCGAGTTGCGGGGGAGTCGTCATGATGCGGTCACCTCTCGGTCGCGGAGTGCGCGCGGGTCCAGTCGCTCGCGCACGAGGCGGAGCTCTTCGTCGGTGGGAAGCCGGGTCTCGGAGACGCCGGCGGGGATGTGCAGGGGGAAGTCGGTGGCATCGACGACCCGGTCGAGTGTCACGCCCGGATGAAGGCTCGCGAGCGCGACCGCACCGTCCGGTCCGGTGAAGTCGAGCACGGCGAGGTCGGTGACGATGCGGCGAAGATCCTGGAACCGGTCGGCGCCGTTCGCCCGCGCGCGAGCCGGACCGACCCCCGTCACCACATCGACCTGATCCACGAACACGCGGGGACCGTGCCGGGCGATCCAATAGCTGGTGGCGTGGTTGACCGTGTTGGTGGCCGCCGCGCGGGCACCGAGCAGCTGCCGGGTGGGGTGTTCGCGGTCGCCGATCGCCGAGAGGTTCTGGTTCCCGTGCCGGTCGATCTGGGCTGCTCCCATGACCACGTGCCGACGACCCCGGGCGATCAGCTCGAACAGCCGCGCGTACGGGAACGGCGCCTCCGGCTCGCGGAAGGGCTCGTCGACGGCCGGGGTGTCGGCATGCAGCGTCGCCTCACCGTCGCTGAGCAGGAGCTCGGGCGCGTGGGTCAGCCGAGCGAGCCGTGCGCCGATGGTCGGGACGACGCCCACCGTGCTCGCGAGGATCGCGCCCGCCCCGCGGAACAGGTCGCTGCAGGCGACGACGGCGACCTCGGCGCGGGTGGCGGTCATGATGCCGCCTCGGCGTGGAAGGCGGCCACGCCCGCGCGGTAGGCGTCATCGTCGACGTCGAGGAACCGGGCGCGGAAGTCGGCCCAGGCGCTGGGCGACGCGGCGGCCTCCACGTACGCCCGTTGCAGCCGCTCATCGCGGGAGGAGTGCGGAGGGTGCGCAGTGAACCCGGCTCCGCCCGGCGACGCGACGATCAGGTCGGTGAGCGTGCGGTCGAGGACGGATGCCGTGGGCCCGGCATCCGCGAGCAGCTCGGCGGTGTCCACCACGGCTTCGACACTGACCACGGTGCGCGCCGCCGCCCCCGCGAACAGGTCGTCGAAGAAGAGGTCGGGGCCGAGGCAGACGGCCGTGCCCGCGGCATCCGCGCGGTCGAGGTGGAGCACCGCGAGATCGAGGGGCACGGCGGGCATCGCGACCAGCACCTCCGCGTCGGCGTAGGGGGAGGTGATCGTCTGGATGTCCGGGTTGCGGGTCACGGCGTCCGAGCCCGCTCCGGACCGGGTGATCTCGAACGGGAGTCGCCGGGAGGCGGCCCGGAGTCCGGCGACCAGCATCCCCTCGTCGTACTCGACGTTGCGCACGGAACCGGACTGGCGGGCGGCCGCGAAGTGCGGATCGATCGCGATGCTGTCGAGCGACACGAAGCCGTGCGCCACCTCGGCCGCCTGCCCGGTGGCGCACAGGATGCCGACGTCGGGGCCGCCGAAGCTGACGATGCGCAGGTCGCGAGCGCCCGACCGCACGATCTGGCGCACCAGCGCCATCGGCTTG
>NZ_JARE01000058.1:29192-39196 GCF_000708325.1 Microbacterium sp. Cr-K20
CCCCACCCGCCGATCCCGATCGTCATCCCGTCGTGGATCAGCGAGGCGACCTCCGGGAGAGGGGAGGCCACGATGGTCATGTCGACAGGTTCTCGCCGGTCGCGACGAAGGCGTCGCGGTGCTGATCCGCGACTCCGGCGAGGTTGAGCTCGAACGTGAAGCCCTGCTCGAACCGGTAGCTGCGGTTGACGTCGATCGGGTCGATGCCGTTCAGCGCCTCCTTGGCTGCGCGGATGACGCGCGGATCCTTGGCTGCGATCTCCTCGGCGATCGCGAGCGCGGCGTCGTCGAGTTCGGCTCGCGGCACGACCGCGGTCACGGAGCCGAACTCCTCGAGCCGCTGGGCCGTGACCGTGCGGCTCGTGTAGTACATCGAACGGAGCATGTGCTGCGGGACGAGGCGGGAGAGGTGCGTGGCCGCTCCGAGTGCGCCGCGGTCGACCTCGGGAACGCCGAAGGCCGCGTCGTCGGAGGCGACGATCACGTCGCTGTTGCCGACGAGCCCGACCCCGCCGCCCAGGCAGAAGCCGTTGACGGCCGCGATCACGGGGACCGCACATTCGTAGATCGCCTTGAACGCTTCGTAGCATCCGCGGTTGGCGCCGAGGATGCCGGAGAAGCCCTCGATGCGCTGCATCTCCTTGATGTCGACGCCCGCGTTGAACCCGCGGCCCTCCGCCCGGAGGATCACGACGCGCGTCGCCGCATCGGCGGTGGCCTCGTGCATCGCGGCGGCGACGTCGAACCATCCGGCGACGGGCAGGGCGTTCACCGGCGGGTAGTCCATCGTCACGGTGCGGACACCGGAAGGATGCAGGGTGGAAGTGATCGTCATCGGACACCTAACCTAACGTTTGCTCAAGGCACCCTAGCACTTGCTTGGTTTGGCTCATAACCCCTTCGCTGCATTTGCCCTAGCAATTGCTTGGTTGGTAGGATCATGCGCATCGTCATCCGCGACCGCACTCCCGTCGCGCGCAGTCGGTGCCGGCTCATCAGCCGGACAGTCTCAAAGGAGAGTCGATCCATGGCAGGAATCCTCGAAGGTCGCGTCGCGATCGTGACCGGCGCCGGTCGTGGTCTCGGGCGCGAGCATGCGCTCGAACTCGCCCGGCAGGGCGCGGCAGTCGTCGTCAACGACCTCGGCACGACGCTCGACGGCGCAGGCGTGTCAGTCGGGCCTGCGCAGGAGGTCGTCGACATCATCCGCGCGTCGGGTGGCGAAGCCGTGGCCAACGGAGCCGACATCGCCGATTTCGCTCAGGCCGCAGAGCTCGTCGACCAGGCGATCTCCGCGTTCGGTCGCCTCGACATCCTCGTCAACAACGCCGGTTTCGTGCGCGACCGGATGCTCGTCAACGCCGGCGAGGATGAATGGGACGCCGTCATCCGCGTGCACCTCAAGGGGCACTTCGCCCCGCTGCGCCACGCGAGCGCCTACTGGCGCGCCGAGGCGAAAGAAGGCAGGCAGCCCCTGGCCCGGGTGGTCAACACCTCGTCGGGTGCAGGGCTCCAGGGCAGCATCGGGCAGGCGGCGTACTCCGCGGCGAAGGGCGGCATCGCCTCCCTGACCCTGGTCGCGGCCGCCGAGCTGGGACGCTACTGCGTCGCGGTCAACGCGATCGCCCCGTCTGCGCGCACCCGGATGACCGAGGGCCCCTTCGCCGACGCGATGGCCGCGCCCGAAGACGGCTTCGACCGGATGGATCCCGCGAACGTCTCTCCCGTGGTCGCGTGGCTCGCGAGTGCGGACTGCACGATCAGCGGCCGCGTCATCGAGGTCGAGGGTGGGCGCATCTGCCTGGAGGAAGGCTGGCGCCACGGCCCGGTGCGCGAGCTCGATCGGCGGTGGTCGGCCGCAGAGGTCGGCGATGCCGTGCGCGCTCTCGTCGCCGAGAGTGTCGACCCCGAGCCGGTGTACGGCGCATGAGTGCGGCGGACTGGGCGGGCCGCGATCTCGGTGAGCGGACCGTCGCCTATGACGAGAAGGATGCCATCCTCTACGCCCTCGCCGTGGGTGCGGCGGCCACCGACCTCGACCTCGTGTTCGAGGATCGGCTGCGGGTGCTGCCGACCTTCGGTCTCACGCTCGCGCAGTGGGCGCCCGACGTCCTCGCCGCAGCGGGGGCCTTCGACGACCGTGCCGTGCACGGTTCGCAGACGCTCGAGGTGCACCGTCCGCTGCCCCGTACCGGCGAACTGCGCCTCTCGGCCCGGGTGGGGGACGTCTGGGACAAGGGCTCCGCGGCGATCTTCGACGTGATCGTGGAGTGCGACGAGTTCACGGCGACGTGGTCGCTGTTCGCCCCCGGATTCGGTGGCTTCGGCGGAGAGCGGGGGCCCGCGCAAGCGGCATCCGCCGAGCGGCCGGTGGGCAGGCGCTCCGTGGTGCAGACCTTCGCGACCCAGGCGGCCCTGTACCGGTTGACCGGTGACCGCCATCACATCCACATCGACCCCGAAGCGTCGGCCCGGATCGGACACCCGACCCCCATCCTGCAGGGGCTGTGCACCCTCGCCGCGACCACGCTCGCGCTCGCCGCCGAGCAGGGCGCGCATCCGGCCGATCTGATCGCACTCCAGGGCCGCTTCAGCGGACCCGTGATCCCGGGCGACGCGCTCGACCTCGAGTCCTGGCCCGACGGCGCTTTCGAGCTGCGCCGCGACGGGGTCTCCGTGATCTCCGACGGTCGGGCGGTGTTCGCGTGAGCCGGGTGCTGGTCGTCGGTGCGACCGGGATGATCGGCAGCCATGTCGCCGCCGACCTCGCCGCGCACGGGGACGAGGTCACCGTGATGGCCCGCCGCGATCCGTCCGACCGTGATCCGCGTGCGGTCCACGGGATGCCGCGGCTCCGAGGTGACTACACCGACGCCGAGGCCTCGCCGCGCATGTTGGAGGGCTTCGACGCGATCGTGTTCGCGGCCGGCAACGACATCCGTCACGTGCCGGCCGATCAAGAGGACGACACGTTCTGGGACCGCACGCAGAGCGTCGGGGTGCCGCGGTTCGCGGCGCTCGCCAAGGCTGCCGGGGTCGGTCGCTTCGTGCAGATCGGCAGCTACTACCACCAGCTGCATCCCGAGTGGGCGGAGCGCATCCCGTACGTCGCCGCCCGCCGTGATGCGGATGAGCGCACCCGGGCGCTGAGTGACGACGGCTTCGCGGCGATGACACTGAACCCGCCGTCGATCGTCGGCGCCGACGAGCGCGGGGTGCGCCGATTCGCCCGAATGATCGCGTGGACGCGCGGCGAGCTCGACGAGCCCGAGCTGTTCGCCCCTCCCGGCGGCACGAACTACATGTCGGTGCGGTCGCTCTCGCAGGCTGTGCGGGGCGCGCTCGACGCCGGGGAGGGCGGTCGCGCCTACCTCGTCGGCGACCGCAACCTCACCTACCGCGGCTACTTCCAGCTGCTGGCGGATGCTGCAGGGAGCGCGCACGTGATCGAGGAGCGCGACGAGGAGCATCCGTTCCAGCCCGACCGATTCATCGTCCAGGGGCGTGGCGCGGTGATCGCCTATGAGCCCGATCCGGCTGAGACGGCGCTGCTCGGCTACGCGCGCGACGACGTGGAACGCGCGCTGGCCGAGATCGTCACCGCGGTGGACGCTCTGCGCTGAGCTGCGCCCACAGCGAAGCCGTCGCGCGCAGCGTCTCGTCGAGGGTGCCGTCGGTGCGCAGCACGACATCGGCGATCGCGACGCGATCGGCCTCCTCGCCCTGTGCCCGTAGACGGCGCTCCGCTTCGGCCGCGTCATGGCCGCGTTCCCTCTGCAGGCGCTGCAACCGTGTCGACGCCACGGCCTCGACCGTCACCACCAGGTCGTAGGTCCAGGGCAATGGTGCGGTGGTGCGGTTGAGCAGCGGGATCTCGTGCACGACGACTCCGGGATCGCGCCGGGCCTCCGCGATGCGCCGGGCCACCTCGTCGAGGATCGCCGGGCGCAGCAGCGCGTTGTACTGACCACGCAGTGCGTCGTCGCCGAACACCCGTGCCGCCACGGCCGCCCGGTCGAGCGCCCCATCCGGGGCGAGCACCTCGTCGCCCAGCAGCGCGGCGATGCGGGGCAGGAGCGCCGCCCCGCCGGGTGTCCGCGGGTCGACGATGTCGCGTGCGGCGGCATCGCCGTCCACGATGCGGGCGCCGTGGGTCGCGAGTGCGCGTGCGACCGTACTTTTACCCGCGGCGATGCCGCCGGTGAGCCCGACCAGGGTGGAGGCGGTCATGGCCGTCACCCGTTCCGGTGCACGGTGCCCGGATTCGTCAGGGACGGACGAAGCGGACCTCGGTCAGCGTCTCGCCGAGGAACGGCTCGGTGTGCGTCGCGCCGTCGAGCGTGAACCCGTTGCGCGTGTAGAAGCGGTGCGCGCGGGGGTTGTCCTCGGCGACCCACAGGTACAGGGGCTCGTCGGTCTCGACCGCGGCGTCGAACAGCTTCTGGCCGATGCCGGTGCCGTGCAGCGCGTCGAGCAGGTAGATGAAGTACAGCTCGCGGAATGCCGGAGCATCCTTGTCGCGGGCGGGGCCGGAGCCGACGAACCCGACGATCTCGCCGTCGACGAGCGCGGCGTTCATCTTGAACTCGGGACCCTGCGAGGCCCAGTGCGTCCACAGCTCGGCCATGCGCCGGGGGGAGACCTTCTCGAGCGCAGCCTTGCTGATCAGGTGGTCGTAGGTCTCATGCCAGCACTGGGCATGCACGCGACCGAGGGCTTCCGCATCCACATCACGGACCGGGCGGACGATGACTTCAGGCTGGGCTTCGGCGCTCATGATCGTGACTCTACGCGCGGCATCCGCGAAGGAGAAATCGAGTGGATGTTCGATGACGCTCGGCGTGCCGGCCTGGAGGGTTCGTACAACGATGTTCGCGAATCGTGCACGCCTGGCTACGATCGATCCTCGTGAACGTGATCTGGCGGACCCTCCTGGTGATCCTCGGCGCCCGACGCCGCGTGCGTCGGGGGAAGACCCTCGACCCGACGGCGGTGGGCAGCATCACCATCACCACTCTGCCGACCGACCTCGACATCCTGCGGCACATGAACAATGGTCGCTACCTGTCGCTGTTCGACCTCGGACGCTGGGACCAGCTCATCCGCACCGGACTGTTCGATGCCATGAAGGCTCAGGGGTGGTACGCGGTCGTCTCGAGCGAGACGATCACGTTCCGCAAGTCGCTGCAGCTGTGGCAGCGGTTCGAGGTGCAGTCGCGGTTCATCGGGCACGACGAGAAGGCGCTGTTCCTGGAGCACCGCGCCGTGGTCGACGGCGAGGTCTACGCCCGGGCGATCGTGCGGGCGCGCATGCTGCGCCGCACCGGCGGCACGGTCAGCAACGAAGAGCTGTTCGCCGCGGTCGGCAAGCCCGAGGGCGTGCCGGAGATCGACGCGTGGGTGCACGACTGGGCCGCGGCATCCGCCCTCCCGCCCGTGCGGGTGAAGGCGCCGAGCATCTGGGGCTGACCCCGTCGGCAGCGCTGGCCGGCGGCAACGATATATTGACCGTGTGCTGGCGATCCTGAAGACCACCGGGCGCGTGCTGTGGCGACACTGGCCCGCGCTCATGGCGTGGTATCTGGCCGGCGTCCTGGTGCACTACGTGATCACCGAGGTCGCCGGATTCATCGGCGCGTACTCCGCCACCCTCGGGTTCCTCGTCCTTCCGATCGGGATCCTCGCGCGGTTGATCAGCCTGGTCGCGATGTTCCTGGTGCTGCGTGACGGTCTGCGCAACCTGCAGGAGGTCGCGCCGCTGCCCGAGGCGGCCGCGGACCGCCGCCGCACCTTCCTCTCGGCGCTGCTCGCCGGCATCCTCCCCTTCTTCGCGGTCTACTGGGCGCAGGGTCTGCTGGGCGAAGACGTGCGGGCGTACTCGCTGCGCGCCCTCGAGGTGCGCAACGGAATCATCTGGACGGCGGCTGCCAACGGCGAAGGTCCCGTGAGCTCGGTCGACACCGTGCTGAACCTGCCGATCAACGTATGGACCATCTCGATCATCGTGCTCGCGTTCGCCGGTCGCTGGGCGTGGTCGAAGTGGTCGGCGAAGCTCGCGAAGTGGCTGTCGCCGGTCGCGGTCTACTTCGAGGTCGTCTGGGTCTTCTTCTCGGTGATGGTGCTCGGCGACATCTTCGACACGATCAAGGCGTGGGTCGACAGCCGCGCGGCCATGGCCTTCTTCGAGACGGTCAGAGAACAGATCCTGGATGCCGTCGCCCCACTGCGCTGGCTCTGGGAGGCCATCGGGTGGGTGCTCACCGAAGCAGGTCCCGTGCTCCTCGCTCCGCTGGCGTGGCTGACCATCGCCGGCGTCGTGTTCGGCCAGGCGATCGTCGCCGAGAAGCTGCGTGTGGAGAGCGAGCTGATCGCCCGCGTGCGCGAACACGCGGCCGTGATCCCCAACCCGCTCGTGCGCCGACTCAAGGATCTCGGCGAAGAGCTCGGCGCCCGCTTCCGCCCGATCGGACGAGCGCTGCTGCTCATGTGGCGCGCAGGGCCACTCCTCGTCGGCTCCTACGCGCTGCTCTACGTCATCGTGAAGGCGCTCGAGTCGTACCTCGGCTTCGGCATCACCCGGCTGGTCGGCCCACAGGAGTACGTGTTCTGGGCGATCGCCGCGCCGCTCGTGTCGCTCGTGCCGCTGCTGCTCATGGAGCCGGTGCGCATCGCGGTGATCAGCGGGGCGTACGACGCCACTCTGGCGCGGCTGCGCAAGCGGCAGCAGGACCGCACCGACACGGTGGGCGTCTCGGAGGCGGAAGGGGAGATGCGTGCCGTCGCCGATGCCGCCGGACTCCTGCCGTCATCGGTGGATGCCGTCGCCGCCGCGATGGTCACCGCCCCCGCCAGGGACAGCGTCGAGGGTCAGGGCTCGAACTCGAACCTCACGAAGGACCCGCCGGCGTCGTAGGGGCGCACGTCGACCCAGAAAGGGCCCTCGACATCTTCCGGCACCACGAACGGCACGATCAGCTCGTAGGCGCCGGCCTGCTCGCTGAGGCAGGTCTCCGGTTCGTCCGCGCTCCAGTCCAGCCCGATCTCCGCGCGGACGGGACCCCACTCCCGCCCCGTGGACTGCTCCACGAGGGTCGGCGTCTCGCACCCGATCCCCTCGGCATCAGGATCCACAGGCACCCCGACGGCGATCAGGCGTGTGTTCGGAGGGACGTCGAGACCCGCGAGGTCTTCGATCTCCCCACCGCGCACCGGACCCCAGGTCGCGCCGGCGAGATCGGTCGTCTCGTCCTCGACGACCACCACGGGAGTGACCGCGCGGGAGCCGAATCCGAAGAACTGGTACCACTCCTGCCACCCGACCGCGATGGCGGTCGCCGGCAGCAGCACGACGAGTGCGACCAGAGCCAGAGTGTTGCGGCGCCACCAGGAGGGCGGCTTCGCCGGGGCAGCGGCGGCCTCCGCGTCTTCCCGAGGCGCGGGCGGTACCGGAGGGAGGGGGATGGTCATCGGGCCCAGCCGTTCTCGTCCAGGAGCACCTCGGCCTCGACGGGCAGCGCGGCGAGGTCGATCGACAGCTCGATCACGGTGTCGCGCACCACCTCTCCGAGGCCGGACCCCGGCATGCCCAGGCGGAGCGTCGCGCGGTCGCCGGTCACGTCGTCCGGGAGCTCGAACGCGAGGCTTCCGGAGCGGGGGACACCGGTGACCAGCCGCTGATCGACGAAGCTGGTGCCGCGATCCGTCGCGCTGAACGTACGGTCGCCGATCGTGAGTTCCGCGAGCCGTGAGCCGCTCTGATCCTGCGTCACGCCGGTGGCGGCCTCGAGATCGACGACGAGCCAGGTGCCGTCGGCCGACCAGCCCTCCGCATCCGTGACCCGATCCGCGAGGTGCACGTCGGTCACGGTAGCGACCAGGTTGCGGGTGGAGGCCTGTTCGCCGATCTGCGCGACCGAGGCGAACGCGGCATTCGGGGCGTCGTCGGGAAGCGTCGCCTTCGAGACGCCCCACGCACAGACGAGCAACGCCACAGTGGCGACCCAGATCAGGATGTGCTTCTTCACGGCAGCGGCACCTCGTCGATGGTCGCCGTCAGCGTCGCTCCGACGCGGACGTCCACCCAGTAGTCGCCGCGCATCACGCTCTGCCCGACGTAGTGGTCCGACTCGGGGAGGGTGACAGTGATCTCGTCGCCGTCGTGGAAGTCGTCCGGCCCGACGGTCCAGGTGAGCAGCATGCGGGCGGGGACGTCAGGCTGCAACCGGGGCGCGCGCTCGCCGTCGTCGGCACGGAAGACGTCGCCCTTCTGATCGAGACCCTCGATGCGGATGCCGTCGAGCACCGGGGATTGCGGGGGGTTCGCCGTCGACGGTCGCGGCTTGTCGAACGTGTTGACGACGTCGACCGTGACGACCAGGATTCGCTCGCTCTTCTCCTCGTCCGGGAAGACCAGGGTTCGACCGCTCTCCGCGCTCAGCTCGTCGCGCAGCTCGACCCCGAGCACGGTCATCTCGAGATCGGAGCCCGCGAAGGTCTCGCCGACCTCGACGACCGGCGTGGGATCGACGGCCGCGGCCTCGAGTCCGCCGAAGACGGCGGTGGTCGCGAGCAGCACGGCTCCGGCGCCGGTGATGAGCCAGGACGTCGGGATCAGGTCGATGCTGCGTCGCGCCCAGCCGAGGACCTTCGCCCTCGCGCTCGCGTTCGCCGCGGTGACGGCCGGATCCTGCCCCTGGGCGGGGCTCTCCGGCGGCGTCGTGGTCACGGCAACAGCTTAGGACCGCGCGCGCGGCTGATCGCTCCTCTGCTTTCCGCAAGAACGAGACTTCTTTCCGCGTCATGCGGGCGAAGAAGGGGTGTTCCCGGAGCCGTGCTCAGTACTCTGAGCGAAAGCCAGGGGCAGAGACGCCCCGGAGCGGCCCCGTCGACGTCGACGGGCGGAGGAGGATGCAGTGGCAGTCATCGGCATCGTGCGGGAGCCTGCGGGCGAAGCGCGGGTCTCGGCCACCCCGGCGACGATCGCGTCGCTCGGGAAGCTGGGCCACACGGTCAGAGTGGAACGGGGAGCGGGCGCTGCGGCCTCGTACCCCGACGCCGAGTATGAGGCGGCCGGAGCCGCACTCGTCGAGCGCGCAGAGGCATGGGGCAGCGAGATCGTGCTCGCCATCACAGCGCCCGGCCCCGACGAGATCGCCCTCCTGGCCGACGGCGCGACCCTCATCGCGCTGCTGTCACCCGCCCTCCGCCCCGACCTGGTCGAGTCTCTCGCCCAGCGCGGGATCACGGCCGTCGCGCTCGACGCAGTGCCGCGCATCTCGCGCGCGCAGTCGATGGACGTGCTCAGCTCGATGGCGAACATCGCCGGGTATCGGGCCGTCGTCGAGGCCGCCCACGAGTTCGGGCGCTTCTTCACGGGACAGGTGACCGCCGCGGGCAAGGTGCCGCCGGCGAAGGTGCTGGTGGCGGGAGCCGGCGTCGCCGGACTCGCCGCCATCGGTGCCGCGTCGAGCCTCGGTGCGATCGTCCGTGCCACCGATCCGCGCCCCGAGGTCGCCGACCAGGTCACCTCGATCGGCGGGACCTACCTCCCGGTCGACGTCGAGGTCGCCGCCTCCACCGACGGCTACGCGAAGGCGACCAGCGCCGACTACGACCGCCGGGCTGCCGAGATCTACACCGAGCAGGCCGCCGACGTCGACATCATCATCACGACCGCGCTGATTCCCGGGCGCGCGGCGCCTCGCCTCATCACGGCATCCGATGTCGCGCAGATGAAGCCGGGCAGCGTGATCGTCGACATGGCGGCGGGCCAGGGCGGCAACGTCGAGGGCGCGGTCGCCGGCGAGCGCGTCGTCACCGACAACGGGGTGATCATTCTGGGTTACACCGACCTGGCCTCGCGCCTGGCCGCCCAGGCCTCGCAGCTCTACGGCACGAACCTCGCCAACCTCGTCGCGCTGCTGACCCCCGCGAAGGACGGCCGTCTGGTGATCGACTTCGACGACGTGGTGCAGCGCTCGGTCACGGTCGTGCGCGACGGCGAG
>NZ_JARE01000059.1:0-117935 GCF_000708325.1 Microbacterium sp. Cr-K20
CCGACTCGGCCTCGGCGAGTCCGGCGCGGAAGCCCTCCGCGTGTCCCTCGGCGTAGCCCCGCATCCGGGCGCGCGCATGCTCCGCGCCGTCCGCGCGTCCGTCGAGACGAGGGAACAGCACCGGAGAGAACGCGTCAGTAGACATACTCGTCCTCGTCGGTGCGCTGCACCGTGATGTCGCCCGCCGCCTCCAGGGCGCGGATGGTGCGGACGATCTCGGCTCTGGCCTCCTCGACCTGTGAGACGCGCACCGGACCGAGGGTCCGTGCCTCCTCATCGAGGTTCTCCCGGTTGCGCTCGGAGACGTTGCGGCGGATGAGATCGGCGATCGCCTGGTTGGCGCCCTTCAGCGCCAGAGCCAGCGAGCGGATGTCCATGCCGCGCAGCACCCGCTGCGTGTCGCGGTCGTCGAGCTTGACGATGTCGGCGAAGGTGAACATGCGCGAGCGGATGTCTTCGGCGAGGGCGCTGTCGCGGTCCTCGATGCTCGCGAGCAGTGCCTTCTCGACGGTCGCCCCGGAGCGGGCGATGATCTCGACGAGCGGTTCGACGCCGCCGAGGGTCTCCGGGGCGTCGCGGCTCGCGAAGCTCCCGGTGCGGGTCTTCAACGCGTCGGCCACGATCGCGATCGCCTCCTGCGACGCGGTGCCCATGGTCGCGATCGCGTGGGCGACATCGGTGCGGGTCGGGTCGGGGAGCGCTGCCAGCACGGCCGCCGCGCGGTCGGTGGGCAGGTGTGCGAGCACGAGGGCGACGGTCTGCGGAAGCTCGCCGTCGAGCAGGGTCGCCAGCTGTGCCGGGTCGGCGGAGCCGAGGAACTCGAACGACGAATTCATCGACGTCGAACCCACCCGGCCGAGCACTGCCGCGGCACGTTCCGCGCCGAACGATGCCTCCAGCAGACCGGCCGCGAGGTCACGACCACCGCGGGCGGGCGGCAGGTGTCCGGTCGCGATCCGGTGGAACTGTCCGAGCGCCTGGGCGGTGGTGGCGGCGTCCAGGTCCTGCAGCTCGATGATCTCGGCGGCGACGGCCTCGGCCTCCGACTCCGAGAGGTGCTTCATCACCTCGATCGCCTGCGCGCGGTCGAGGTTCATCAGCACGACGGCCGCCGTCTGCCGGTCGGTCAACCCGCTCATACGTGCTGCCTGTCGTCGATGAGGGTCCGCAGCAGCTCGGCTGTGCGCTTCGGGTCCTGCCGCGTGAGGGAGTCGATCTCCGCGCGGCGGCGCTCGAGGCTCACCTGCGCGGGCTCGGGGTCGGGCTCCGGCTCGGGATCGGGTGTCGTCTCGAGGAAGGCCAGCGGGGTCGTGGCCGCCTGGTCGATGGCGACGGTGGCCGCACCGGGGCCGAGGGCCGCCGACAGCGGAGCCGGCCGGTCGCCGAACAACTGGTCGAACTCGGTCGCCGAGTTGGCGCGGCGCCGCATCCGCACGAGGGCGGCGATGACAGCTAGCAGCAGGGGCAGTGCGATCGCGGCGGCGATGATGGCGGTGTTCAGGAGCACGGCCTGACGCTCGGCCGCCTCCGCGTCCTTGGCGGCCTGGAGGGCGGCCTGTGCGGCTTCGGCATCCGTCTGACTGAACGAGACGAGTTCGACGGCGATGGAGTCGCCGCGTGCGGTGTCGATCCCGGCGGCGGTCTCGACCAGCTCGGTCAGCTGCGCGGTGCTCAGGTCGCCACCGGCACCCGCGTCGACCGCGACCGAGACCGACTGGCGCAGCACGTTGCCGGCGGGGGTCGAGGTGCTCTGCGTGCTCTTGTTGACGGCGTTGGTCTTCGAGGTCTCCGTGGATTCGGAGGTGCCGTCCGCGCCGGCCGACGGCACCGCGATGTTGTCGGGTCCGAGCACACCGGCGTTGGAGCTCGAGCCGTTCTGCGTGTCCGTTCGGGACTGCTCGGTCAGCGGAGGCGCGCCCTCCGCCGGGGTGTAGGTCTCTTCGACACGCTCGTTGACCGAGCGGTCGATCTCGGCGACCACCGTCACGGTCGCATTGCCGGGGCCGACGACGGTGTCGAGCATCTGCTGCACGCTCGCGGTCACCCGTGCCTCGTAGTCGCCGGCCTGCTGGTCGACGCCGCCGATCGCCCCGACGCCGGCGGCCGAGAGGGTCTGGCCGCTCTGGTCCACGACGGCGACGTTCTCGGGCTTCATGCCGCTGACCGCGGCGGAGGTCAGGTGCACGATCGCCTCGACCTGCTTCGAGGTGAGCGACGCACTGCCCGACGTCTCCACGAACACCGATGCGGTGGCGTCGACGGTCTCCGAGACGAAGACGCTCTCCTCCGGGATGGCGAGCTGCACCGAGGCCGCCGTGACGCCCTCGATCGACGAGATGGTCGCGGCGAGCTCACCCTCGATGGCGCGCTTGTAGGTCACGGACTGCTGGAACTCCGAGGTGGTCACGCCCATGTCGTCGAGCAGTGAGTACCCGCCGGAGCTCGCACCGGGGAGACCTGCGGAGGCGGCGGCGAGCCGCTGGTCGTAGACGTCCTTCTCCGGCACGAGCACGGTGGCACCGCCGTCGGCGAGCTCGTAGGGGACGGAAGACGATCGCAGCTGCTCGACGACGGCGTTCGCATCGGAGGCGCTCATCCCCGAGAACAGCGGGGTGTAGGTCGGGCGGGTCAGCCAGCTGGAGAGCGCGACGATCCCGAGCGCGAGCACGGCCACGCCGATGATCGCGATGGTGCGCTGCGCGAGCGTGAAGCCCGCGATCACGCGTCCGATCCGCTGGAAGACGTTGGTGACGGCCTGGGGCATCAGGCTTGCATCCGCATGATCTCGTTGAACGCGTCGACGCCCTTGTTGCGCACGGCGGCGACGAGTTCGAGGGTGACCGACGCGCGCGAGGAGGCGATCATGGCCGAGTGGATGTCGTCGAGGTCACCCGTGACGGCGGCGACCTTGAGCGCGTCGGATTCGGACTGCAGGGAGCGCAGCTCGTCGATCGCCCCGGTGACGCTGTTCGCGAAGGCGGTGTCGTCGGCCGCCTTCGCCGGAGCGGTGGGCGGGGCGAGGGTGAACGCCGAGGAGATGCCCTCGACGCCGGAGAGGGGATCCATCAGCTGCGTCCGATCTGGAGGGCGGATTCGTAGGCGTTGCGGGCACGGTCCACGATCGCGGCACTGGCCTGGTAGCCGCGCTGCGCGAGGATGAGCTGGCTCATCTGGTCGCCGAGGTCGATGTCGGGGTAGCGGACGTAGCCGTCGGCGTCGGCGAGCGGGTGGTCGGGCTGATGCACGAGCCGCCCCTCCGCACTGCCCTGCACGGCGCCGGCGACATACACACCCGGCGACTGGTCGCTGGTCTGGGCGGTGATGTACCGCGCACGGAAGGCGGCGCCGTCGGTCGCCGTCACGGTGTTGATGTTCGCGATGTTGTCGCTGATGGCGTCGAGCCACTTGCGGTGCACGGTCAGGCCGGTGCTCGCGATGCCGATCGCGTCGAAGGTCATGAGGTCCTCATCGCCGCGCGCATCGACGCGAACGAGCCGTTCACGGCCTGCGTGGCGAACTGGTAGCGCAGCATCGTGTCGACACTGGACAGGGTCTCGGTGTCGAGGTTGACGTTGTTGCCGTTCAGGCGCGTGGGCTCGAGCGAGGTGCCGACCGTCGAGCCGACCCGTCCGTCACCCGCCTGGACCGAGTCCGCGAGCGCCTCTTCGAAGCGCACCCGCTTGGCGTGATAGTCGGGGGTGTTGATGTTGGCGATGTTGTCGGCGATCGCCCGCTGGCGCAGCGCGAGGCCGTCGAGCGCGCTCGTCAGCGCGTTGATGGTCACAGAATCGAACACGACCGCTCCCCGTGTGTGGTGGTGTGGCCGATCCATGGCCGAGTCTTGCGAGCCATCCGTGCTCTCCCTGTCCTATCGGCAGGGTCGCGCACGACGTTAGGGAGCGGTCTCAGCCGTCCACGTCGAGGAACGCGGGAGCATCGGGGCGACGGGTCCCCGGGATCCGGTCCACCGCGCCGAGGTGCTGTCGGAGGTCGTCGAGATCGGTGCGGGCGCGCTCCATCGCGAGGCGCTGACGCTCGACCACCCGGCGGGCGCGATCGGCGAGATGCATGGGCAGGGGAGTGGAGGGCGGCGTCCACGGTTCGATGACGGCCGTGTCGGCGGTTCCGGGGGTAGCCGTGAGGATGCGGTCGGCGTCGAGCTCGAGGCGATCCAGCAGTTCGGTCCACTCCGCCGTCACGTCGTCGGCGCTCACGACCGGGTCTCCGCGACGGTCCTGGCGGCTTCGTGCCAGGCGTCCCGCAGCGGGGCGACGATCCCGTGGCACGCACGGGTGCGCTCGGGATCGCGGCCGATGTTGGCGCCGATCAGGGTCTGCGACAGGAAGACGTACACCGAGCGGAGGCCCGCGCTGCCGTTCCAGTCGTCGGTCAACGACGAGGTCAGCTCCGACACGATGGCCTGCGCGTGCTGCAGTTGGGCATTCGCCTCGGTCCAGTCCTCGGCTCGCTGTGCGGCCTCGCCGCGCTCGATGTCGAGCAGCAGCCGGTCGTACAGCAGCGTCACGAGACGCTCGGGCGGTGCCGACAGCACGGCATCGTCACGGTAGCGCTGCTGCGCACGCAGGGCGGCGTTCATGCTCACTTCCCCGAGCTCGAGGTCGGAAGGGCGGCGATCTGCGACGACAGGTAGGTCGACTGCGACTGCAGTTGCGACAGCATCACCTCGAGGCGGGCGTAGGTGCGCTCGAGCGTCGCCTTCCGCTGGGCGAGGCGCACGTCCCAGCGCTCCATCTGCTCGCCGAGGCTCTTGACCTCGCTCTCCTGGCCGGTGATGCGGGAGGTGAGCAGGCCGTCGTACTTGTCGGAGTACACCTTCGCGGTGTCCTGCACGCGCGAGGCGACGTCGGAGAATAGTCCGGCGACCGCATCCGGGTCCTTCGCGAGGGCTTCGGCGAACTTCTCCTCGTCGAAGCTCAGCACGCCGTACATGTCGGTCTCGATGCCGATCGACGAGGGAGACACGCCGTCGACCGGATGCTGGATGGCATCGGCGATCGCCGTCCGCAGCGATCGGACGGTGCTGTCGCCCGTGAAGACGCCCAGGGTGGTCTTGTCGCCCTGGTTCGCGGCGACGGTGGCCTTCGACCCGTTGTCGATGCGCGTCAGGATGTCTTTGACTGCGGCGATGAACTCCGCGGAGGCCTTGGTGCGGGCCTCGGTGTCGATGGTCACGCCGATCGTGATCGGGTCGGCGGATGCCGCGGACACCGTCACATCGACGCCGTCGAACAGATCGGTGAAGGTGTTGCTCGACGAGGTCAGCACCTGTTCGGCGCTGGTGCCCGCCCACAGCCGCAACTGTGCGTCGGCGCCCACCGCGATCACGGCCGCCCCGGCTTCGGTGGCGATGTCGGATGCGGTGCCGGCCTCGACGGCGGCGACGTCACCGCGATAGGCGCGGAACTGGCCGCCCTCGCCCGAGTCGGCCGCGCGCAGCTGCAGGCGGTGCAGCGGGTTGCCGTCGGCGTCGCGGCCCGCGGGCACTGCTGACGCGACGACTCCGAAGCCCGCTTCGTTGATGGCCTGGGCGACCTCCTGCATCGAGGCGCCGTCGGCCTCGATCTGCAGACGCTCGCCTTTGGCGTTCTCGAGGGTGATCACCGGCGGGTCGACGGGCCATCCGTTCGACGCGGCCGAGACGATGGTGTGGTTCTTGGCGACCTTGTCGACGACGATCTCCGCCGAGACCGGGGCGGCGCCGGTGCGGGTGGCGACCGTGACGGTGTTCGACGACGACGATGTCGTGAACCGGGCGAGCCCGTCGCGCGACGCGGCCTTCTCGGCGGCGGTGGCGAGGTTCTGGATCGCGGTGTTCAGCGTCTGCAGTTGGGTGACGATGCCGTTCTTGTCATCCATCTTCGCCTTGAGCAGAGAGCGCGGGATGGCGTGCACGTCCATCAGGGCCTTGATGACCTCTGTGGTCTTCAGGCCGGAGACGAGGCCGTCGAGCGAGAGAGACATGATCGCCTTTGCAGGTCGGGAGCGGACAGGGTCCGGGCGACGGTCGCAGCCGCCGCCCGGACCCTATGGCGTGGTTCAGCGCAGGAGCTGGAGAACGCCCTGGTTGGACTGGTTCGCCTGGGCCAGCATGGCCGTGCCCGCCTGCGACAGGATGTTCGCCGAGGTGAACTTGACCATCTCGGACGCCATGTCGGTGTCGCGGATACGGCTCTCGGCGGCGGACAGGTTCTCCGCCGACACGTTGAGGCTGTTGATGGTCGACTCGAAGCGGTTCTGCAGCGCACCGTAACCGGCACGTGCGGTCGAGACCGCCTGGATCTCCGTGTCGATGTCAGCGAGCGCGGCACCGTAGGTGGCCGCATCCGTCATCGTCGCCGCGTAGTCCTTGATGTCTGCTCCGAGGGTGGCGAAGTTGGTCAGGCCGACCGAGATCTGGTCCTCGGCGGCGACCGCGCCCGCACCGACCTGGAACGTCAGCGTCGTGCCACCCGAGAGCAGCTTGATGCCGTTGAAGTTCGTGCTCTCGGCGATCCGGGTGAGCTCATCACCCAGGGTGTTGATCTCCTTCTGGATCGCTTCGCGCGACTTCGCGTTGTTCGAGTCGTTCGCGCCCTGAGCGGTCAGGTCGCGAACGCGCTGCAGGATCGAGTGGACCTCGGTCAGGGCGCCTTCCGCGGTCTGGATGACCGAGATGCCGTCCTGGGCGTTGCGCGCCGCCACGTTCAGGCCGTTGACCTGCGAGCGCAGGCCCTCGGAGATCGCGAGGCCGGCGGCGTCGTCCGCTGCACGGTTGATCCGCAGACCGCTCGAGAGCTTCTCGAGCGACTTCGACAGGTCGTTCTGCGTGCTGGACAGGTTGCGGTAGGCGTTGAGCGCCGACACGTTGGTGTTGATCTGCATACCCATAAGGGTTCTCCTCCGTGAATTTCGTTGTGCGGGAGACCATCCGTGGTCTCCCGCACACACCTATCGGCGGAGGCGGCGCCGGCGTTAGCCGGGCGCGTCGGGGAAAGCAGGCTAGGCGGGGGCCGATTCGCGGAAGACGCCGGCGATCCGCGCGCTGGCCGCGTCGGCGATCCGTGTGAAGTAGGCGTCCCGCGCTCCGGCCGACACCCGGGTCGTCGTGGCGGGGGCGGCGCCTTCGGCGAAGTACCGGTCCAGGGCGTCGCGCAGCAGGCGGATGGCCTCCGACCTCTGCTGCGACACGGCGGAATGGGTCACGCCGAGCTCTTCGGCGATCTCCTTGACGGGGCGTTCTTCGAAGTAGACGCCCTGCACGATCCGGCGCATGCGCTCCGGCAGCGCGGCGACGGCCTGCTCGAGCACCTCGCGGCGCTCACCGACGAGCGCCGATTCCTCGGGCAGCAGGATGTCGGCGGTCACATCGCGGGCGGCGGGGTCTTCCAGTGTGGTGACGGTGCGGGCGGCATCGCCGAGGGCTTCGAGGACGATGTCCTTCGCGACGCCCATCGTGGTGGCGACCTCGGCCGCCGTCGCCGTTCTGCCGAGTCCTGCGGTGAGGGTCTCGCGCACGGCGACCGTCTCTTTGATGCGCTTGCGGATGCCGCGGGAGGCCCAGTCCATGGAACGCATCTCATCGGCGAATGCCCCGAGGATGCGGCGGCGCGCGTAAGCGCCGAAGGGGACGCCCAGCGACGGGTCGAACGCGTCCGCGGCGGTCACGAGCGCGAGCGCTCCGACGGCCGCGAGCTCGTCGCGGGGGATATGGGTTGCTCGGGCGTGTGTTTCGGAGGCGAGGTAGCCGACCAGGGGGAGGTTGCTCTCGATGAGCAGATTGCGCTCAGCGCGCGACGACATGGGGGATGATCCACCTCTCTGGATTCACTCCGGAAGCTCCAAGGAGACGAGTAGATGCACGTATCACACTTCTTGTGATCTGTACATGGGGAGAACTACCCATCGCCGTTCCACATAGTAACCTTAGGGGCGCGGCAGCCGATAGTGACCTTTGGCCGCGTTAACAGGCGTGGCGATCACTGGGGAAAAGGGGATCATGGGAGCCAACGAACTATCGATACAGCTGTGGCGCGAGCGTGAACTGCTCGAGATGCTGCTCTTCAAACTAGACGAACAGCAGCTGC
This sequence comes from Microbacterium sp. Cr-K20, assembly GCF_000708325.1. NCBI lineage: Bacteria > Bacillati > Actinomycetota > Actinomycetes > Micrococcales > Microbacteriaceae > Microbacterium > Microbacterium sp. Cr-K20. Next base: position 8,085 of record NZ_JARE01000059.1, read on the forward strand.
TGCTCGCAGCCGGGCGATCCCAATGGATTCAGTTCGCCGCGCGTGAGATCGATCAGGTCCTCGATCGCCTGCGTGGCGCGGGACTCGCGCGCACGGTCGAGGTCGCCGCGGTCGCCGAGGAGTGGGGGGCTCCGGAGGGCGCGACGATCCGCGAACTGGTCGCACACGCGCCGGAGGGCGCGTGGCAAGAGGTGTTCGCTGACCACATGCGCGCGCTGACGAAGCTCGCCGCCGAGGTCGAGCAGCTGCGCGACGCGAACACGGAGCAGCTCAGCGGCGTGCTCCGTGCCACTCAGGAGACGCTCGCCGCGCTGGGGCACGAGACGGGCGAATACACGACGAACGGTGACCGCGCGCGCGACGACGCCGCGCGCATCATCGATACCGAGATGTGACCGGAAGGGGATCATGTCGACCTTCAGCGGATTGAACACTGCGGCCAGCGGACTCGCGGCCGCCCGACGCGGCATGGACGTGGTCGGGCAGAACATCGCCAACCAGAAGACCGAGGGGTATACGCGCCAGCGGGTCCAGACCTCGGCCATCGCCGCGATCGCCCAGACCGGCCGATTCAGCGTCGGCGCTCTGCCGGGACACGGCGTCTCGATCGACGGCGTCGCCCGTCTCGGCGATGCCCTGCTCGACGCCCGCGTCCGCGATTCGCTCGCCGCATCGGGCTTCTGGTCCACGCGCGCGGTCGCCGCGACCACGATCGAGGCCTCGCTCGCCGAGCCCACCGAGAACGGACTGGCAGCGCGACTGTCGAAGTTCTGGTCCGGCTGGCAAGATCTCGCCAACACACCGGACTCCGGTGCAGCGGCATCCACCATCCTCGAATCCGCCAAAGAGCTCGCCTCCCACATCGCCGGCGGCTACCGCACCGTGGCCACCCAGTGGAGCGACGCGCGGGCCACCGCCGAGCGCACCGTCACGCAGGTCAATGCCGCCGCCGACCAGATCGCGGTGCTCAACGGCGAGATCCGCGACGCCCTCGCCTCCGGGCGCTCGGCGAACGAGCTCATGGATCAGCGCAGCGTGCTCGCACAGAACGTCGCCCGCATGTCCGGGGCGGCGGCCACCATCGAGAGCGACGGGTCGATGACCCTCCGCGTCGGCGGCAACGCACTGGTCTCCGGATCCGATTCCCGCCATCTCGTCCTCAACGGCCCGGCCACGATCGACGCGGGGCAGCGCTTCACCGTCTCGTGGGAATCCGCCCCCGATCTCCCGGCCTCGATCGACGGCGGCGAGCTCGGCGGCTCGCTCGCCGTGCTCGCACCTGCAGCCGACGGCGGCATGCTCGCGCAGCTCGCGTCGACCTACGACGCGGTGGCGACAGCCCTGGCCGGTGCGCTGAACGCGCAGCACCGCGCGGGTGTCACCTCGTCCGGGCAGCCGGGCGGCGACTTCTTCACCCTTCCGACGACCGGGTCGGCCGCGCTCGGCCTGCGGGTCGCCGTGACGACCCCGTCCGAGCTGGCGCTCGCCGCACCGGGTGCCGGTGCGCTGGATGCGACCAACGCCGACCTGATCTCGCAGATCGGGCGCGGCGCCACCTCGCCCGACGCCCTCTGGTCCGACCACGTCACGCGCTTCGGGGTGGCGACGGCCGCCGATGTGCAGCGGGCGAAGGTCTCCGATTCGGCGGCGGTCGCCGCGGTCGGGGCGCAGCAGTCCGTCGCCGCCGTCGACGGCGACGAGGAGACGATCAGCCTGCTCACCTACCAGACCGCCTACCAGGCCGCAGCCCGCGTGATGACGGCGGTGGACGAGGCGCTCGACGTCCTCATCAACCGCACGGGTCTCGTCGGACGCTGATAAAGGAGCACCGTGATCTCTCGAGTGACATCGTCATCCATGACGCAGACGGCGATGCGCCAGCTGCAGTCCAACCTCACCGAGCTGGCGCGTCTGCAGGAGCAGGCGACCTCGCAGCGCGCTTTCGCCACTCCGTCCGAAGACCCGGCAGCCGCGGCCGCGGCCCTCGCCCTGCATGCGGAGCAGCGCCGCAACGACCAGTACGCACGCAACATCGACGACGGGCTCGCGTGGGTCACGGCGGCGGATGTCGCGATCACCGCGAGCACCTCGCTGCTGGGCCGGGTCCGCGACCTCACCGCCCAGGGGGCGAACGACGGTGCGTTGGATGCCACCGCCAAGGAGGCCCTGGCCGTCGAGCTCGAGGGCATCCGCAAGGAGCTCCTGTCCCAGGCCAACACCCGACTCCTCGGTCGCTCGGTGTTCGCCGGCACCTCGGACACGGCGGCGTTCGCCGCGGACTACTCGTACAGCGGCGTGGCGGGCTCCGAAGTCAGCCGCCGCGTCTCCGACGCGGCATCCGTCCGCGTCGACACCGACGGCGCCGCGGTCTTCGGCACCGGCGACGACTCGGTGTTCGCCCTCGTCGACAAGATCGTCGCCGACCTCCGTTCCGGTACGAACGTCGGCCCCCGTCTCGCGGAGATCGACGATCGACGCACCGCCATGCTCGGAGTGCAGGGCTCCGTCGGAACCCGCCAGTCTCAGATCGAACGCGCCAAGGAGGCGGCAGTGCAGAATTCCGTGTCCCTCGAGTCCCGCCGCACGGCGGTCGAGGACGTCGATTCGATCGAGGTGCTCGTGCGGTTGCAGGCGCAGGAGCTCGTGTACCGCTCCGCGCTCGCGGTGAACGCGCGCGTTCTCCAGCCCTCGCTGATGGACTTCCTGCGATGACCGCGGCACTCAGCTTCCTCACGCCCCCTCCGGGACTCGCGCCGCACGTCGACTTCGCTCTCGCACCGGTCGACGGTGCGGACGGTCTGTTCTCGATGCGAGCCGTGGACGACGCGGATCTGCGCCTGTACCTCGTCGACCCGAGCACCGTGCTCGGCGAGTATGCGCCGATCCTCACCGACGACCAGGCCGAGAGCCTCGCGCTCGCCTCGGCCGACGATGCACTGGTCCTCGTGGTCGCCCACCCCTCCACGGAAGGCGTGAGCGTGAACCTGATGGCGCCCGTGATCGTCAATCGCACCACGGGAGCCGCGTCGCAGGTGATCCTCGAGGATCAGGACTACCCGCTCCGCGCTCCGCTGGGCTGAGGCGCGAGCCGCGGGCACTCCGGGCCTCTCTCACAGCGCGACCACGGCTACCCTGGAGACGTGATCCTTGCCGTCGACACCTCCCTGGGCACCGCTGTCGCCCTCATCGATGCCGACGGGGCGCGACGCGCCGAAGCCGCCGCCACCGACCCGCTGGGCCACGCCGAGGTGATCGGCGACCTGCTCGTCGCAGCGCTCAGCGATGCGGGTGACGGCGAGGTGACGCATGTCGTGGCAGGCATGGGCCCCGGACCCTTCACCGGGCTCCGCATCGGCATCGCCGCGGCCCGCACCTTCGCCCTCGGACGCGGCATCCCGATCGTCCCGGTCCCCAGCCATCTCGCCGCCGCGCTCACCGCGCTCGAGACCGAGTCGCAGCCGTTCGCGATCGTCACCGATGCCCGCCGACGAGAGGTCGCGATCACCGTCTTCGACGGGCTGGATGCCGATGGGATCCCGCACATCGTCGCCGACACCGTCCTGGTGCGGGCGGCCGATGCCGACGCGCACCTCGACGGCATCCGCCGCATCGATGTCGCCACCCTGTCGGCGGCGGACCTGGCGCGCGTCGGAACACGCGCCCTGGCAGCCGGTCGCACGCTCACGGGTGACGAGCCGCTCTACATGCGCCACCCCGACGTGACGGTGCCCGGTGCACCGAAGAAGGTCGGCTCATGACCCTGCGCGACGCCACCGCGGACGACCTCGACGCGATCATGGCGATCGAGGAGCGGTCCTTCCCGACCGACGCGTGGAGCCGCGAGACGATGGCCGCCGAGCTCGCGAGCGTCCACGGCCGCTACCTCGTCGACGACCACGACGGCGCGGTCATCGGCTACGGCGGCGTGCGCGCGCTGCGTGGCAGTGCCGACGCCGACATCCAGACCATCGCGCTCCTCGCTGAGCACCGCGGGCAGGGTCGGGGCCGCGCGCTCCTGCGTGCTCTCCTGGCCGCCGCGGCCGAGCGCGGTGCCCGTGAGGTGTTCCTCGAGGTCAGGGCCGACAACCCCGCGGCGGAAGGCCTGTACCTCGCGGAGGGGTTCGAGGAGATCGGCCGTCGCCCCCGCTACTATCAGCCGGACGACGTGGACGCGATCGTGATGCGTCTGGAACTGCGCCGCCACCCGGCATCGCACGACACGACCGAGGAGGCGAAGGCATGAGCGAACCGCTGGTCCTCGGCATCGAGACGAGCTGCGACGAGACCGGGATCGGCATCGTCCGCGGGCGCACCCTGCTCTCCAACACCATCGCGTCGAGCATGGACGAGCACGCCCGATACGGCGGCGTCGTGCCCGAGGTCGCCGCGCGGGCGCACCTCGAGGCGATGCAGCCCGCGATCGACGCGGCACTCGCCGAAGCGGGCGTGGGTCTCGACGACCTCGACGCGGTCGCCGTCACGAGCGGCCCCGGCCTCGCGGGCGCGCTCATGGTCGGAGTGGGCGCCGCCAAGGGCCTGGCCGTATCGATCGACAAGCCGCTGTACGCCGTCAACCACCTCGTCGGCCACATCGCCGCCGACATCCTCACGGCCGATTCCGCGCCGCTCGAGTACCCGACCATCGCGCTGCTCGTCTCCGGTGGTCACACCTCGCTGCTGCACGTCCGCGACCTCACCACCGACGTCGAGCTGCTCGGCGAGACGATGGACGACGCCGCCGGCGAAGCCTTCGACAAGGTCGCCCGGCTCCTGTCGCTGCCGTACCCCGGCGGTCCCGAGATCGACCGGGCGGCGGCCGACGGCGACCCGGACGCGATCCGGTTCCCGCGCGGTCTCTCCCGGGCATCGGATCTGGCGAAGCATCGGTACGACTTCTCGTTCTCGGGTCTGAAGACCGCCGTCGCGCGGTGGGTCGAGCGCTGCGAGGCCGACGGGATCGAGGTGCCGGTGGCCGATGTCGCCGCGAGCTTCCGCGAGGCGGTCGTCGACGTGCTGGTGACCAAGGCACTCGCGGCCTGCGCCGACCTCGGGGTGCCGCGCCTGCTGCTGGGCGGCGGCGTGATCGCGAACCGTCGGCTGCGCGAGGTCGCCCTCCGGCGTGCCGATGAGGCGGGAGTCACGGTGCGTATCCCGCCCCTCTCGCTGTGCACCGACAACGGCGCGATGATCGCCGCGCTGGCCGCCGAGCTGATCTCCTCGGGCCGGCGCCCCTCGACTCTGGCGTTCGGGGCGGACTCCACCCTTCCGGTCACCGAGATCCAGATCGCCGAGGCGGTGCCCGCATGAGCGACGTCTCCGGCTCGTCCGACGCGAAGACCCCCCGGACTCCGCCGGCGCGCGTCGAACGCGCCAGTGACGAGGTCGAGCAGCATCCCGGGGCGGCGCCGCGGCTTCCCGGCGCCCGTCGCGAGGGCTACACGAAACTGCCCACCGGCCCCGTCGGCATCGAGCCCGTGGTGGTGAGCGGGCCCGACATCGATGCCCCGGGTGAGGCGGAGTGGGAGCCGACGACCGGGGCCATCCCGGTCGACGACACCCGCCTCGCGCCGTGGGCCCTGCTCGCCGCGATCGTCGCCCTCGGAGCATCGTTCTTCGTCGGCTGGGGGATCCCCGTCGCGGTCGTCGCGGTGATCGCCGCGATCATGTCGCTGCGTCGTCCGCTCGAGAGCCGTTCCATCGCGCTGTGGGCGCTCGTGCTGGGCCTCTGCGCGACCGCGTACAGCCTGGGCTGGTTGGTCTGGGCAGGCATGCAGTTCGAGAAGCTCGGCTGACCGGATGCTCGAGCCGGAGGAGTCGGAGGAGCTGCGTTCCCTGCAGGCGCGGGCGTATGGTCGCGATTCCTCGCTGACATCGGCCGAAGCCGAACGCCTCCGCGAGCTGGAGGACCTCAGGCTCGCACCGGTCGCCGAGGCTGCCCCCGCCGCACACCCGGGCGAAGTGGAGCGGAGCGCCGCCGCCGAGCCCGATACCGCGGTCGCCGTCTCCGAAGCCGCGCCCGCCGACGAGGGCCGAGTGTCCGCGGGGGAAGACGCGGCAGACGACGCGGTCGACGCCCTCTCGCCCGCATCGTCGTCCTGGCGCTCCCTTTTCTCGCTGCTCCGCACGCGCTGGCGGCCGGTCGCCCTGGTGGCCGTCGCGGTGCTCGCGATCGGGGTGGGGGTCGGCTGGCTCGCGTTCGGCCGATCCGGAGCCGCGGCGGTGGAGCTGACCGCCGACCAGCAGGGATGGCAGAACGATCTCGTCGCGGCCGGCGTGTACGATCCCGGTTCGATACGCGCGCTCAGCGTCGAGGAGGACGTGGTCATCTGGACGGCGACGAAGGACACGAAGGAGCGCACCTGCCTGATCCTCGGCACGGGTGAGGCGACGGTTCCGTCCTGTGACCGTACGGAGATGATCGCCGAAACCGGGATCTACGGCTCGATCTCGGTCAAGGGTCACAAGGGCCTGCAGCGCGAGGTCAGCGCGCAGATGCTGTTCACCGCATCGGGCGAACCCGCTGTCGCGGTGAGCGTCTACGACTACGACCCGACGGAGAGCGGCATCACCTACGCGAACGAGGCCGAATCGGAGACGGCGGCCCGGTTGGCGGAGAACGGCTTCGACGCCGGCTCGCTCTGGGTCGTCGGCTACGACGGCGACGTGCCGATCTGGATGGCCTCGCAGACCGAGTCGCAGAACCAGTGCCTCATCTACGACGGATCGACCGATGAGGCTCCGGTCACCTGCGCCGACCCGCAGACCATGCAGGAGCAGGCCTCGAGCCTCGTGCTCAACGTCGTCGACACGGAGACGGGCGGCGTGACGCACCTGGAGATGATGTCGAATCGGGGGCCCGGGTATCTGACCATCACCCGGGAGGGAGATGCCTCGGGTGCCGTCGGAGACTGAGGCCGAAGAGTTACGGGCACTGCAGCGGAAGGCCTACGGCCGAGGAGGGCTGCTGACCGCAACGGAATCGCAGCGGCTGCGCGCGCTCGAGGATTCGCGTCGCTCGCACGCCGCGGCCGCGTCCCCGGAGCGGTCGGAGGCCGGCCACGGTACCGACGGCGGTGGCGGATCCATGAGGCGGGACCAGACGGAGGTGGCGATCGGGCCCGTCGACGAAGCGTTCGCGGCGAACACGGCCTCTGACGCGGCCGAGGTTCCCTCCGCAGCGCTCACGCAGCGTGCTCCGGATGCGCAGGCATCGCCGACGCCGCAGCCGACGCCCCCGACCCCGGCTCGAGGCTCGATGCGCCGGCAGGTGGTGGCGACGCTGGTCGCCGTGTCCGCCGTCCTGCTCGCGCTCGGCGTCGGCATCGGCTGGGGGCTGTTCGCGCCGCGAGCCGGCGGCATCCCGCTGACGGCGGAGCAGCAGCAGCGCCTCGGAGAGCTGGTCACCGAGGCGTTCGATCCCGGTTCGGTCCGCGCGGTCGCGCAGGATGGTGATGCCCTCGTCTGGTACGCGACGAAGGACGAGGGATCGGCCGCCTGCCTGGTCCTCGACGTCGGCGTGCAGTCGCAGACGAACTGTCTCGCCGCGGAGGAGTCGGAGCGCGGACTGTCGGCGTCATTGTCGCTCCCGGGGGAGACGGGCTCCGACATCATCCAGGCCACGATGCTCCTCTCGACAGCGGGGGAGCCGCTGGTCGCGATCCAACGGTGGGGCGGGGTCGATTCGCTCCTGGCCCAGTTCCCCGAAGACGTGCGCGACCGGGCGGAATCACTGACCACGGAGGGGTTCGAGCTCGGTCTCTCGCTCGTCGGTGTCTTCCGGGACGCGCCGGTGTGGCTGGGGGATCGGCTATCGGAACAGGGCGCCACCGAGCGGTGCCTGATCGTGGATGCCGCCGGGCCGGTCGTCTGCAAGGGCTTCGAGACCGCGTTCGCGGAGGGCCTCACCGTGAAACTCGAGACCGTCGACCCCTCGGGTGCGCGGGTCGCGACCGCGGCGTTGGACCTGCAGTTCACGAACCAGCAGACGCCGTACCTGACTGTCTCCGTCGACTCCGCAGCGCCCGGCGTCGAGAACGACCCCGTCGTGATCCCGGTGTCGCCGGGTGAGCAGATCGAGGTCGAGGACCCGAGCGACGGCGGCTGATCCCGGCGGGGCTCGGCGACGGTCAGCCGGCGGCAGGAACCCGATCGGCGAGGATCGCCCGCCGCTGATCGCCGATACGCGCGAGGATCAGCGTGGCCTCCTGATCACCGCGCAGCGTGAGCTTCTTCCGGAACGCCGCAGGGTCGATGTCGACACCGCGCTTCTTGATCTCGATGCGACCGACGCAGTGCGCCTGGAGAGCGGCGTTGATCGCCTTGGGGTTGGCGGGCAGGGTCTCGCGCACGCGGAACGACTGCACGAACGGGCTCGTCAGCGCGGCATCCGAGGTGAGATAGGCGATGTGCTCGTCGAGCATCCCGGCATCGAGGCTCCGGGCCACATCGCCGATCAGGCGGGCGCGGATCACGGCGCCGTCCGGCTCGTGCACGAAGGCGCCGAGCTCGCGCACGGGCTCATCGGCCACGTCGGCCGGTGCGGTCATCTCGTGCGATCGGTCGCCGCGGATCACGAGCGCCGAGCGTCGCACGCCTTCTCGGGCGAGGGCGCCGCTCCACACGACCAGCTCGACGACGCTGCCGTCGGCGCTCACCCACTGCGCCTCGGCGTCGGCGGGAAGAGCGTCGCGGTCGTGCGCGGGGCCGAGCTTGATGCCCGTCGGCACGCGCGCCGCGACGTCGAAGGCCCAGTCCAGCGAGGGGGAGTAGTCGTCTGCAGAGACGCGGCGGGTCTCACTGTGCCCGGAGGTGCGCCGGGCGGGATCCATCCAGATCGCGCGTGCGTTCGAAGCATCCGAGCCCTCGAAGGCGTCTTCCGCCGTGCTGTGCCGAACCACCGCGCCCTCTCCGAAGGGCGCGAGGTTGTAGGCCGCGATGGCGGCGGTGACCTCGTCGGCATCGACGGCGAGCACATCGAGTCCGGCTCCGGCGAACGCGAGGGCGTCGCCGCCGATCCCGCAGCCGAGGTCGGCAACGGTGGTGAACCCCGCGCTGCGGATCCGCTGGGCGTGTCGTGCGGCCACACCGAGCCGCGTCGCCTGCTCGAGCCCGGCTCGGGTGAACAGCATCCGCGCGGCGAAGGGGCCGAACTTCGCCGACGCCTTGGACCGCAGGTGCGCCTGGCCGACCACCGCCGAGACCAGCTCGGGGGAGTGCCCGGCGGCACGCAGCCGTGACACGGCGCGGGCGACGTCGGCGGTCGACCCGATCGTCCCGACCGTGTCGAGCAGTTCGAGACCGGCGGGGGTCAGCAGGGCACGCAGCTCGGACATCTCCACGTCCTCAGCCTAATTCCCGCTCGCATCACTGAATCACGGCGTGCGTTGGCACTCGCATTGCATGAGTGCCAGCCCAGCGCATAGACTGGATTAGCACTCTCGGGTTGAGAGTGCGAACAAGTCTTTCGTGTCAGTGTCAAGAAAGAAGAGGTAGACCGTGTCGGTTTCCATCAAGCCGCTCGAAGACCGCATCGTCATCCAGCAGGTCGAGGCCGAGCAGACCACCGCGAGTGGCCTGGTCATCCCCGACACCGCCAAGGAGAAGCCCCAGGAGGGCGAGGTCGTGGCCGTCGGCCCCGGCCGCATCGACGACAACGGCAACCGCGTTCCGATCGACGTCGCTGTCGGCGACCGTGTCCTGTACAGCAAGTACGGCGGCACCGAGGTCAAGTTCGGCGCAGACGAGTACCTCGTCCTGTCCGCTCGCGACGTCCTGGCGGTCGTCGTCCGCTGATCTGCGGAACCGGGTTCCGCCCCTCTCGAAGAGTGGTGCCCAGGTCCTCGAAGGGGGCTCGGATGCTTCGGCATCCGAGCCCCCTTCTGCATCCCGCCATCAGGCATCCGATTCCTGCCGATCTCCGCGCGGCGACGGGCCGCCGCTCTCCGGGCCGCCGGTGCGGGCATAGTGTTGTGCGGTGACCCCCGAGACGACCCGCGCAACGCAGACGGCCGGAGTCGCCTACGCCGGATCCGCTTACCTCCTCTGGGGCGTGCTCCCGCTCTACTTCCTCCTCCTGGTGCCGACCGGTCCGTGGGAGGTCGTCGCGTGGCGGGTGCTGCTGTCGTTCGTCTTCTGCATCCTGCTGCTCACGGTCACGCGCGGCTGGGCGCCGTTCGGTGTGATCCTGCGGCAGCCGAAGCTGCTGGGCTGGACCGCGCTCGCCGGTCTCCTGATCTACGTCAACTGGCAGGTGTTCCTCATCGGAACCCTCAGCGACAACGTGGTCGAGACGAGTCTGGGCTACTTCATCAACCCCATCACCACCGTGCTGCTGGGCGTCTTCGTCTTGAAGGAGCGCATCCGGAAGCTGCAGTGGGCCGCGATCGCCATCGCCACGATCGCGGTCGTCGTGATCATCGTGGCCTACCGTGCCTTCCCGTGGATCGCGCTCTCGCTGACCGCGTCGTTCGGTGTCTACGGGCTCATCAAGAAGAAGATCGGTCCGGCGGTGGACGCCGTCAGCGGTCTCACCCTCGAATCGTTCTGGCTGATCCCGATCGCCGTCGTGCAGCTGATCGTGGTCGCGACGACTCCCGCGGGCATCACGATGGGAGGGAACGGGTGGGTGCACGCCGTGCTGCTGGCCTTCGCCGGTGTGGCGACGGCCGTGCCCCTGCTGCTGTTCGCGGCGGGAACCCGCCGGATCAACCTCACGGTGATCGGGATGATCCAGTTCATCACCCCGGTGATGCAGTTCCTCATCGGCGTCGCGATCCTGCACGAGCCCATGCCGCCGGAGCGCTGGGCCGGGTTCGTCATCGTGTGGATCGCGATCGGGGTCTTCGTCGTCGACCTGCTGATCGCCGCCCGCCGAGGGCGCCGGATCGCCCCGCCCGAACTCGTCTGAACCCGCGGTTCTCCGGCCCGGAATCCCGGTATCGGATCGTTAACGCACCGAGATACTTGCACCCCCTGCGGACGGGTATCACGCCCTAGTGTTAGAGCACCCGCCCGTGGTCACAATCCACGTTCAGTTACGCAAGGGAGCACCATGAACGCAATGAAGGGTTCGCGCACCGCGAAGGTCTTCGCAGGGATCGCTTTGATCAGCGCATCCGCCATCGTCATCGCCGGCTGCAGCAGCACGCCGAACGCTGAGCCCAGCGAAGGTGGTGAGAAGCCGGCCGTCGATCTGACGCTCAAGCTCGGCTCGCTGCTTCCCGCGACCGGCTCGCTCGCCTTCCTCGGCGCTCCGATGGAAGCCGGCGTCCAGCTGGCTGTCAACGAGATCAACGAGGCCGACGCCGGCGTGACCATCGACCTCACCACCGCCGACGAGGGTGACCTCGACAACAAGGCGTACGAGACCTCGATCACCAACCTCCAGAACGAGGGCATCACCGCGATGGTCGGCGCCGCGTCGTCGAGCGTCACCAAGCTCATCCTCGACGGCAACGCCGGCGCGGGCATCCTCACCGTCTCGCCGTCGAACACGTCGCCGGACTTCTCGGGCATCAACCCGCTGTACTTCCGCACGGCACCGAGCGACAACCTGCAGGGCGAGGTCCTCGGCAACCAGATCGCTGAAGACGGTCACAAGACCCTCGGCATCATCTACCAGAACGACCCCTACGGCACGGGCCTGTTCGAAGCCATCAAGTCGACGTTCGAGGGCACCGGCGGCGAGGTCGTCGCGGATGCATCGTTCAACCAGGGCGACGGCCAGTTCAACGCTCAGGTCTCCGAGATCGCGGCCGCCAAGCCCGACGCGGTCGCGGTCGTCTCGTACGACCAGTTCGCGACCATCGCGCCGCTGCTCGGCAACGCGGGCGTCGACACGGGCTCGCTGTACCTCGTCGACGGCAACCTGAAGGACTGGGGCACCGACGTCTCGGTCAACCTCGAGGGCTCGAAGGGCACCCGCGCCGGCGCTGAGCTGCCGCAGGACTTCCTCGACCAGCTCAACGAGGTCTGGACCGCCGACGGCAACGACCCGATCGACGCCGTGACCTACTCGGCTGAGGCCTACGACGCCGTCATCCTCATGGCGCTGTCGGCTCTGGCTGCCGGCTCCGTCGAGGGCGCCGACATGGCCGAGCAGATGGGCACCGTGTCCGGCGGTGGCGACGAGGGCGAGAAGTGCACCACGTACGCCGAGTGCGCCGACATCATCAACGGCGGCGGCACGGCGGACTACGACGGCCTCTCCGGCGAGATCACGTTCGACGAGAACAACGACCCGAAGGGCGCCGCGATCGGCGTCTACGAGTTCGGCGCCGACAACACCACCACGCGCCTCAAGTAAGCGCACAGACGAGGCCCCGGATGCTCAGCATCCGGGGCCTTCGTCGTCCCCGCCCCGCCCCGTCCCGTCCCGGTTCATCCGTCGGGAGCTCGCACGGATGTCGGGAGAAACGCCGGGCGAGGACCCGACGGATGCACGAACTCCCGACGGATGCCCGCGCCGAGAGCCGACGGATGCCCGCCATGCACGCAGGAGGGGAATGCCGCGTGGCATCCCCCTCCTGCGTGAACGCGTTCAGGCGGCGTCGGTGCCGAGCGTGCCGAGGTAGAGGCCGATGACCTTGGGGTCGTTCAGCAGCTCGCGCCCGGTGCCCTCATAGGCGTCCTTGCCCTGATCGAGCACATAGCCGCGGTCGCAGATCTGCAGGCAGCGGCGCGCGTTCTGCTCGACCATGATCGTCGTCACGCCCGCCTTGTTGATGTCGGAGACACGGATGAAGGCATCGTCCTGACGCACGGGGGAGAGGCCAGCCGACGGCTCGTCGAGCAGCAGCACCGACGGATCCATCATCAGCGCGCGCGACATCGCGACCATCTGCCGCTCACCGCCGGAGAGGGAACCTGCGCGCTGCTTGAGGCGCTTGCCCAGCTCACCGAAGATGCTGCTGACGAACTCCAGGCGCTCGGCGAAGATCTTGGGGTTCTGGTAGAGCCCCATCTCCAGGTTCTCCTGGATCGTGAGCGACGGGAACACGTTGTTCGTCTGCGGCACGAAGGCCACGCCGCGGCGCACGAGCTTGTCGGCCTTGAGCCCGACGATACTCTCGCCCTTCACCGTGACATCGCCCGAGCGGATCTCGACCATGCCGAAGATCGCCTTGAGCAGCGTCGACTTGCCGGCGCCGTTCGGGCCGATGATGCCGATCAGCTCACCCTTGTGGGCCACGAGGTTCGCGCCGTTGAGGATGTTCACCCCGGGCAGGTATCCGGCGTGCACATCGGTCAGCTCGACGATCACGTCGTCGTTCTTGATCTCGTTGCGCTCCGCGGGAGCGGGCGCGGGCGTGGGGGCGGATGCGTCGGTCATGCCTTCTCCTCCTCGACGTCTTCGGCCTCGACTTCGGCCTCGACCTCGGTCTCGATCTGCTCCCGGATGCGGACCGCGTCCTCTTCCGAGATCACCGGAAGACGACCGGTGACGGCCCCGAGGTCGACGTCCTGGTGTGCACCGAGGTAGGCGTCCACGACGGCCGGATCCTCCATGACCTGGTCGGGCGGACCCTCGGCGACCACACGCCCCTCCGCCATCACGACCACCCAGTCGGCGATGTGGCGGACCATGTGCATGTCGTGCTCGACGAACAGCACCGTCATCCCCAGATCCTTGAGGTCGAGGATGTGCTCGAGCAGCGACTGCGTGAGCGCGGGGTTCACGCCGGCCATGGGCTCGTCGAGCATCACCAGGGTCGGATCGCTCATGAGCGCGCGGGCCATCTCGAGGAGCTTGCGCTGACCGCCCGAGAGCGATGCGGCGAAGTCCTGCTCCTTGGCGTCGAGCTTGAAGCGGGTGAGCAGCTCGTGCGCGCGCGCCTCGATCTCCTGATCCTGCTTGCGCCAGAGGAAGGGGAACAGCCCCGCCCAGAAGCCTTCGCCGCGCTGGTCCTTCGCGCCGAGCTTCATGTTCTCGAGCACGGTCAGCAGCGACAGCGACTTCGTGAGCTGGAACGTGCGCACCTGTCCCATCCGTGCGACCTTGAACGAGGGGATGCCGGAGAGGTTCTTCCCGTCGAACGACCAGGTGCCGGCGTTCGGCTTGTCGAAGCCGCACAGCAGGTTGAACAGGGTCGTCTTGCCGGCGCCGTTCGGGCCGATCAGAGCGGTGATGGCTCCGCGCGGGATCTCCAGGTGGTCGACATCGACCGCGGTGAGACCGCCGAAACGGCGCTCCACCGCATCGACGATGAGGATCGGGTCGACCTTCTTGACGCCGGGCGCGGCGGGACCGGCGGCCAGGCCCCCGGTCTTGGCGCGGGGCGTGCTCTTCGCGGGCGTGACCACCGCGTCGTCATTACTTGACAAAGGTCATCTCCCTCTTGTTTCCGAGGATGCCCTGCGGGCGGAAAATGACGATCAGCATCAGCACGACGCCGATCACGATGTACCGCACGACGTCGGCCTGTGCGCCGGACATGGGCAGGTAGCCGGCGTTCGCCATGGCAGGGAGGAGCGCACCGAGGAAGGCGAACACCACCCAGAACAGCACCGCGCCGAGCGTCGGGCCGAGCACGGTGGCCGCGCCGCCGAGCAGGAGGATCGTCCACAGGAAGAACGTCAGCGACGTGGAGTAGCTGCCGGGGATCACCGCGGACGGCAGGATGAAGACGATGCCGCCGACTGCGCCGATCACACCACCGACCACGAGCGCCTGCATCTTGTAGGCGAAGACGTTCTTGCCGAGCGAGCGCACCGCATCCTCGTCCTCACGGATGCCCTTGAGCACCCGACCCCATGGGCTGCGCATGAGCGCCCAGACCACGAGCACGGCGATCACGAGGGCGATCAGTCCGACGACCCGCACCCACAGATCGGTCGCGTTGTAGGTCCACGGGCCGAAGCCGTAGGTGCCCGGTGGGAAGGGATTCGAGTCGCGGAAGCTCTGGTGGTACCCGGAGAGTCCGCCGGCGGAGTTCGTCCAGTCCTTGAAGAGCTCGGTGACGAACATGAGCCGCACCACCTCGGCGGCGGCGATGGTCGCGATGGCGAGGTAGTCAGCACGAAGACGCAGGGTCGGAATGCCCAGGATCAGAGCGAATGCCGCGCCGCCCAGCATGCCGACGAGGACGCCGGCCCACCACGGGAACCCGAAGGTCAGGATCGAGATCGCATAGCCGTAGCCGCCGATGGCCATGAACGCGGCCATGCCGAAGTTGAGCAGGCCGGTGTAGCCGAAGTGCACGGCGAGGCCGGTCGCCGCCAGGGCGTAGGCGATCGTCGTCGGGCTGAAGAGATAGGAGGCGGTGTTGCCGAAGATGCTTCCGAAGTCCATGCGTCAGCCCAACCTTTCCTTGCGTCCGAGGATGCCTTGCGGTCGCACCAGCAGAATGATGATCAGCGCGACGAGTGCCGTGGCGTACTTGAGGTCGGACGGCACACCCAGCAGGGTCGACACCTCGACGGCGAGGCCGACGATGATCGAGCCGATCAGGGCGCCGATCGCGGAGCCGAGGCCACCGAGGGTGATCGCGCAGAACATCAGCAGCAGCATCTGCATACCCATGTCCCACTTCACACCGGGGCGGAAGTACGCCCACAGGATGCCGGAGATCGCGGCGAGAGCGCCCGCGAGGATCCACACCGTGCGGATGACCTTGTCGACGTCGATGCCGGATGCCGCGGCCAGCTGCGGGTTGTCCGAGATGGCCCTGGTCGCCTTTCCGGTGCGGGTCCTGGTGAGGAAGAACGCGACACCGAGGATCACGACGATGCTCGTCCCCATCGCGATCATGTCGATGTACGACAGCGAGATGGGTCCGAGGCGGATGGGCTCGGGGCTCGCTCCCGGAAGCTGGTACGTGTTGCCGCCGATGAAGTACTGCATGCCGTACCGGAGCGCGAGGGAGAGCCCGATGCTCACGATCATGAGCTGGACCACCCCGAGGCCTCTTCGCCGCAGGGGTTTCCAGATCCCGGCATCCAGCGCCCACCCGAGCGCGGCTCCGCCGATGACGGCGGCGATGATGCCGAGCCAGAGCGGCAGGTGCCAGAACGTCGTGCACAGCAGCGCGACGACCGCGCCCCAGGTGACCATCTCGCCGTGGGCGAAGTTGGACAGGCGGGTGGTGCCGTAGATGAGCGCGGCGCCCATGGAGGCGAGTCCGAGGAGGAGCCCGAAGTTCAGGCCGCCGACGATGCGCGACAGGAGTTGATCGAGGAACGACACGGTGACCCGCTCGCCCGCTCCGAGGAAGAAGTTGACGATCTTGGTGCCGGTGAGGCCGAATTCGAGCTCGAACGACGCGGTGGTCCCCGAGACGGGCTGGATGCCCTCGGGGAGCTGGGTCGCGTCGACGATGACGCCCTTCGGCAGCGTGGACTCGTCCACCGTGAGGGTGTACGTCTCCATCTCCGGCACGTAGAGGCGCCACTTGCCTTCGGCGTCGGTCTCGGTCTCGGCTTCGAAGCCGTTGCCCTCGATGGACATGACGACGCCTTCGACCGGCTCATCCGCATTGGTGACGACACCGGCGAAGTAGAAGTCCGTGACCTCCTGCCCGTCGTCCGTCGTCTCGGCCGAGGCCGATGAGGGGGGCAGGAACAGGAACGCCATGAGCGCCATGAGGATACCGAGGCAGATGACGGCCCAGGGGCGCCTTCGCTGCACGGCGATTGTTGTGGGTCCCACGCAACCTCCACTGTGAGTGCTGTCACTGCGGCATCGGGTATGAACCGCAGGGATGGACGACGCATTTGAGCGTAGTGTGCGATCCCCGAATCACCTACCGTCGCGGTCAACGGTCCGGTAACGGCGGGCTCCGGGAATGTTCTCGGGTGCGTCGCGCTTAGAATCTTCATACGGGCCGTGGCCCCGCAAAGGCCGACGTCGACCACCCCCTCGCACTCGGACATGCGCGACTCGCGCAGAAGGAGAATCCATGGAACAGCACGATCCCTTCGGCTTCGTCGGACTGACGTACGACGATGTGCTGCTCCTGCCGGGGCACACCGACGTCATCCCCAGCGAAGCGGACACCTCGTCGCGGATCACCCGCCGCATCTCGGTCGCCACCCCGCTGCTGTCGAGCGCGATGGACACGGTCACCGAATCCCGCATGGCGATCGCCATGGCGCGCGAGGGCGGCATCGGCATCCTGCACCGCAACCTGTCCATCGCCGACCAGGCCGCGCACGTCGACCGCGTCAAGCGCAGCGAGTCCGGCATGATCACCGACCCGATCACCACGACCCAGGACGCGACCGTCGAAGAGGTCGACAACCTGTGCGCCAAGTACCGCATCTCGGGGCTGCCCGTGGTCGACGACGACGGCAAGCTGGTCGGCATCATCACCAACCGCGACATGCGCTTCGTGTCGGGCTTCGAGCGTCAGAGCACTTTCGTGAAAGACGTCATGACGAGCGAGAACCTCGTCACCGCGCCGGTCGGGGTGGCCGCCGGAGAGGTCATCGCGCTGTTCGCGAAGCACCGCGTCGAGAAGCTGCCGCTCATCGATGACAACGGCAAGCTCGCAGGCCTCATCACCATCAAGGACTTCGACAAGAGCGAGAAGTACCCCCTCGCCACCAAGGACGACCAGGGCCGCCTGCGCGTCGGTGCCGCGATCGGCTTCTTCGGAGACGCGTGGGAGCGTGCCGAGGCGCTGCGCGACGCCGGTGTCGACGTGCTCGTCGTCGACACCGCCAACGGGCAGTCCCAGGGCGTCATCGACCTCGTCCGCCGCCTGAAGGCCGACGCGTCGTTCGAGCACATCGACATCGTCGGCGGCAACGTCGCGACCCGCGAGGGCGCCCAGGCTCTGGTCGATGCGGGCGTCGACGCGGTCAAGGTCGGCGTGGGTCCCGGGTCGATCTGCACCACACGCGTCGTCGCAGGTGTGGGTGTACCCCAGGTCACGGCCGTCTACGAGGCTTCGCTGGCGGCCCGTCCGGCGGGCGTGCCCGTGATCGCCGACGGGGGACTGCAGTACTCCGGTGACATCGCCAAGGCTCTCGTCGCCGGTGCCGACGCCGTCATGCTCGGCTCGCTCCTGGCCGGAACCGACGAGTCCCCGGGCGAGATCGTCTTCCAGTCCGGTAAGCAGTTCAAGCAGTACCGCGGAATGGGTTCGCTCGGCGCGATGCAGACCCGCGGCAAGCAGACCTCGTATTCCAAGGACCGCTACTTCCAGGCCGACGTCCCCAGCGACGACAAGCTGATCCCTGAGGGCATCGAGGGGCAGGTGCCGTATCGCGGCCCGCTCGCCGCCGTCGCCTATCAGCTGGTCGGCGGTCTCCGTCAGTCGATGTTCTACGTCGGAGCGCGCACGATCGAAGAGCTCAAGACGCGCGGCAAGTTCGTGCGCATCACCTCGGCGGGGCTCAAGGAGTCGCACCCGCACGACGTGCAGATCGTCGTGGAAGCACCGAACTACAAGAAGTGACGTCGGATCCCGACGGGATCTTCGCAGAGGGGCCGGATGCCGTGCGCATCCGGCCCCTTCCGTCTGTCGACGGCCCGGCGTACCGTGCCGGTATGTGCCGAAACATCGTTCCGCTGAACAACCTCGAGCCCGCCGCGACCGACGACGAGTGCCACGAGGCGGCCCTCCAGTTCGTCCGGAAGATCTCCGGAGCGAACGCGCCGTCGCGTGCCAATCGGGCTGTGTTCGACCGCGCGGTCGCCGAGATCGCGCAGGCGACCCGTGCCCTGTTGGATGAACTGGTCACGACCGCCCCGCCGAAGAATCGCGACGACGAGGCGGCCAAGCGCCGCGCCCGCTCGGCCGACCGCTACGAGGCCATCCGCGTCTTCCAGCAGGAGAAGAAGGCCGCTGCCGCGAGGTCGTGATCCGCGCGGGCCCGGGTGGCGAACGGGCTATGCCAGAATCGACATACCCCGCTCGACTTTCCCTGCGGTCCCGGTGTTGAAGGCGCCGAGATCGCACTCGCCGATCCCCATCGGTCAGGGAACCTCCCCAAGGAGAGCTGTACACATGCCTGAGGATGCTCCCAGAGTCCTCGTCGTCGACGACGACGCCGACGTCGCCCTGCTCGTGAAGACCGTGCTCGAGAGGCGGGCCGGCTGCATCGTCGACGTCGCCGAAGACGGGCGGGCCGCTGTCGAACGCGTGGCGCAGGTGCGCCCTGACGTCGTCGTGACCGACATCGAGATGCCCGGACTCAACGGACTCGAGCTCCTCGCCGAACTCCGCCGCACGGTGCCCACCGTGCCCGTCGTGGTGATGACCGCCCACGTGTCGGTCGAGTACGCGGTCTCGGCCTTGCGCGCACAGGCGGATGAGTTCCTCACCAAGCCGCTCGACAACGCCAAGCTCGTCGAGTCGGTCACCCGACTGGTCGAAGAAGGACGCCGTCGCCGGGAGGACGCGCGCCCGACGGAGCGCGTGCTCGCGATCGGCGCCCATCCCGACGACGTCGAGATCGGTGTCGGCGGGCTTCTCGCCGCTCACTCCCGGGCGCAGGACGAGATCACGATCCTCACCCTCTCCCGCGGGGCGCGCGGCGGTGATGCCGCGAGCCGACAGGACGAGTCGCTGGCCTCGGCGGAGATGCTCGGTGCCCGGCTGTTCCTGAAGGATCTCGTGGACACCGAGATCTC
The DNA here is from genome assembly GCF_000708325.1 of Microbacterium sp. Cr-K20. Taxonomy (NCBI): domain Bacteria; kingdom Bacillati; phylum Actinomycetota; class Actinomycetes; order Micrococcales; family Microbacteriaceae; genus Microbacterium; species Microbacterium sp. Cr-K20. The sequence goes on from NZ_JARE01000059.1 coordinate 27,661, forward strand.
GGGCGGCGGATCGACGGTGCGCCTCATCGAAGAGGTCGTGCAGGAGATCCAGCCGACCATCGTCTACACGCACTCGAGCAACGACCGGCACCAGGACCACCGCGCCGTGAGCGAGGCCACGATCGTGGCGACCCGCCGTGTCGGCACGGTCGCCTGCTATCAGAGCCCGTCGTCGACGATCGACTTCCGTCCCACCCGGTTCGTGCGCATCGATCAGTACCTCGACGACAAGCTCCGGCTGCTGGAGCGTTTCGGATCGCAGACGGCGAATCGCGACTACCTGGCTCCCGAGTTCGTCACCGCGACCGCGCGGTACTGGTCGCGGTTCGGTGGCGGAACAGCCGTGGAACCCCTCGAAGTGGTGCGCGAGACGGCCGAGTTCATCGGCGCCCACGAACTCAGCCGACGGGAGAGCTGATGACCAAGCGTGTGCTGGTGACCGGAGCGGGTGGACCGGCCGGAGTCGCCGTGATCCGATCCCTCCTCCGTCGATCCGACCTGACGGTGTTCGCCGCCGACATGGACGGCTGGGCGAGCGGCATCTATCTGGTGCCTCCGGCCCAGCGTCGCCTGGTCCCCCCGGGAAGGGACGACGACTTCGTGCCGGCGATCGCGCGGATGGTCGAGGCCGATCGGCTCGATCTCGTGATCTCCACGGTCGACGTCGAGCTCATCGCTCTGGCCGAGCGACGGGACGAACTGGCACCCGCCGTGCTCGCCGCACCGTCGGCGGACACGCTGAACACCGCGCTGGACAAGCTCGCGCTCGCCGAACGGTGCGCTCCCACCGGTCTCACTCCCCGCACGGTCCTCGCCGGACCCGACGCGCAGGCCGTCGACTGGGAGTTCCCGGTCTTCGCCAAGCCCCGCCAGGGCGCCGGCAGCCGGGGCGTGCGTCTCGTGCCCGATCGGACGGCACTCGAGGCACTCCCCACGGATGAGGGGCTGATCGTGCAGGACTTCCTTCCGGGGGAGGAGTACTCGGTCGACGTCATCGCGGATGCGACGGGTCACGTGGTCGCCGCGGTGCCCCGCACCCGTGCCCGGGTCGATTCCGGGGTCGCCATCGCCGGACGCACCGTGCAGGACCCGGAGCTGGAGGAGGCGGCGGCATCGATCGCCCGCGCCATCGGACTCGTCGGCGTCGCGAACGTGCAGCTGCGCCGGGACCGCGCCGGCCGGGCCGTGCTGCTCGAGGTCAATCCGCGCTTCCCCGGCGCGCTGCCGCTGACGATCGCGGCCGGTGTCGACATCCCGTCACTCGTGGCCGACCTGTTCCTCGGACGCGAGCTGCCGGTGCACGTCCCGTTCCGGGAGGTCGCGTCGGTGCGTTTCCTGGAGGACGTGATCGTCGAGGTGGATGACCTGCTGGCCTCCGAGCACGCGGGTCATCAGGAGGAGCTGTGACCCACGCCGTACTGCGCGGCGACCATCACGTGCACTCGACCTTCTCGGACGATGCCGTCTCGACGCTGGCCCAGAACGTCGATGCCGCGGTCGCGGCCGGGTTGACCACGCTGCGTCTCGTCGACCACGTGCGTCAGAGCACCACGTGGGTGCCCGAGTACCTGGCCGCCGTGCGCGCGCTGCGGGTGCCCGATGGACTCACCGTGCTCTCGGGCGTCGAGGCCAAGATCCTCGATGCCGCGGGGGCGCTCGACATCCCGGTGCTGCCGGAGGGCATCGACCGGATCCTGATCGCCGATCACCAGTTCCCGGGAACGGACGGCCCCCTCGGCCCCTCGACCGTGCGCGATCGGATCGCCGCGGGTTGGGCCCCGGACGACGTGCTGGATCAGTTCGTCGACGCGCTCATCGCGACGATGCGTCGGCATCCCGGGAATCAGCTCGCGCACTGCTTCTCGATCCTCCCCAAGATCGGTCTGTCCGAGTTCGATCTCGGCCCGGAGCGCACGCAGGCGTGGGCGCTCGCCGCGGCGCAGACCGACACCCTGGTCGAGGTCAATGAGAAGTGGGGGTGCCCCGGCGTCGAAGCGCTGTCGGCCCTCCGCCGCGCCGGGGGAGTGATCGTCGCCTCCACGGACAGCCACGACGCCGCCGAGGTCGGCCGCTACTCGCGGGTGATTCCGCTGCTCGATGCGGTGGAGGCCGCCTGATGGCCGATCTGACCTGGCTGCAGACCGTGTTCGTGGTCATCCTCCTGCTGTGCGTTCTGGTCGGCACGCTGCCGGTGATCAACACGGGACTGCAGTTCCTCATGCTGCCGGTGCATGCGTTCCGCAACCACTACGGCAAGGCCGCGCCGTACCATCCGAACGTCGCCGTCATCATCCCGGCGTGGAACGAGGGGGCTGTCATCGGCCCGGCGATCGAGCGGCTGCTCCAGCTGGAGTACCCCGCCGATCGCCTGCGCGTGTTCGTCGTCGACGACGCGTCCACCGACGACACCCCCGCCATCGTCGGGGCCAAGGCCGATGCCCACCCCGGACGGGTCGTGCACCTGCGGCGCGAGAAGGGTGGCGAGGGCAAGGCTCACACGCTCAACCACGGCCTGGATGTGGTGCTCGCCGACGTCTGGACCGAAGCCGTGCTCATCATGGACGCCGACGTGATCTTCGCGCGCGACTCCCTGCGCAAACTCAGCCGGCATCTCGCCGACGACAAGGTCGGGGCGGTGACCGCCTACATCGCCGAGGGCAGCCGCGACCGCAACTACCTCACGCGGTTCATCGCGATCGAGTACGTGATCGGCCAGCTCTCCGCCCGTCGGGTGCAGAACGTCGGCGGCGCGATCGCCTGTCTCGCCGGCGGCGCCCAGCTGCATTCGCGGGCCAACCTCGAGGCGATCGGCGGGCGGATCCCGACGGGGACTCTCGCCGAAGACACGATGACCACGTTCGAGGGCCAGCTCAAGGGTCGCCGGATGGTCTTCGAGCCGCACGCCGTCGTGCTCGCCGAAGAGCCGCGGACGATCGACAGCCTCTGGAAGCAGCGACTGCGCTGGGCCCGCGGCAACGTGCAGCTGACGTCGATCTACCGCAAGCTGTGGTTCCGTCCGAGCCGCGAGCACAACCTGGGCAGCTTCTCGTTCGGACTGGCCTGGTTCACCATCCTCCTGCTGCCCGCGTTCATGCTGCTCGCCGCGGCGGGAATGCTCGCTCTGCTCGTGCTGCACAGCGACATCGCGGAGTTCGTCTTCCGCTTCATGTGGATCTCGGCGGCCTGCATCTACCTGTACTCGATGCTGTACGCGGTGCAGCTCGATCCCCGTACGGGCCGGCACTCCTGGCGCGAGGCGATCATGTTCCCGGGGCTGGGTGCGCTCCTCCTGATGGCGATCGCCCTCTTCCCGTGGGCATTCGAATCGGGTCTCGAGGCCGTCGGACTGGATCTCACCGACGAGACGCGCATCCTCTGGGCCGTGATCTTCTACCTCTGGGGCCCGATCTCGATGCTCGGGATCTGGCTCGCGCGCGCGGTCGAGAAGCTTCCGGGCGGGCGTTTCTTCGCCGGGCTCCTGCTCTACATCTGCGGCTACGGCTCCCTGCTGTGCGCGATCACCGTGGACTCATACATCAAAGAGTGGCGTCGTGCCGACGCCTCCTGGATCAAGACCGAGAAGATCGGACGCGTCGACTCATGAACGCTGCACCGTCACCCGAAGCCGAGCGGGAGGAGATCGTCGCGGATGCCCGGCGCGAGCGACGACTGATCCCGCAGGCTGTTCTCGCGCTCGTCGTCGTCGTCGTGGTCGTCGTCGTGCGAGAGCTGTTCCTTCGATGACCGGGAGGCCGTTGGCCCTCGTCGTCGAGGACGCTCCCGACCAGGCTGCGCTCCTGCGGCGTTATCTCGATCGTGAGGGCTTCGATGTCTTCATCGCGCACGACGCCGAGTCGGCGATCGCGGCCTTCCCGGACATCGATCCGGTGGTCGCCGTGCTCGATCTGCTGCTCCCGGGGATCTCCGGGCAGGCCTGCGCGCGCCTGGTGCAGGAGCGATTCCCCGACTGCTTCCTCGTGATCAGCTCGGTGCTCGATGCCGCTGACTACCCGCCGGCGGATGCCGCGCTGCCGAAACCGATCACGGGCGCCGACCTGCATCGCATCGTGGAGCAGGTGAAGCGGTGAGGGCGACCCCGATCGACCGGGCCGAGAGCCGGTGGTACCGGATGTTCGACAACCCGAGCCCGCTGGTCAAGCAGCTGCCGTCGGCGGCCGCGATTGTCATCGCGGCGCTGCTGTCATGGGGGAACGCGGACCTGCCTTTCACGAACCTCGGCGTCGCCCTCCTCGGCATCGGCCTTCTCCTCGCTGCGACGCTGCAGGCTGCGGTGCTCAGCGCCCGTCACGTCTATGACGGCTGGGTCGTGCTGCTCGTCCCGATGATCGACATCATCGGGTTCGGTTTCTTCCGGGCCGGCACGGGAGGCGCCTCGTCCATCTTCGGTTCGCTGGTCATCCTGCCTGTGGTGTGGATCGCGGCCGCCCCCGGCATCCGCTGGGTCTTCGTGGTCGGCGGACTCACCTCCATCGCCCTGCTCCTGCCGTACTTCGCCGATCCGCCCTCGACGTCGGTGGAGTGGCTGCGCGGGGTCATCGGGCCGCTGGTGTTCTCCGCGGTCGCGGCCGTCGTCAATGAGCTGTCCCGACAGCAGCGCATGCGCGTCGACCAGGCGGAGGAGCTCGTCGTCGAACGCACGCGAGCGTTGTCGGAGAACGTCGCGATGATCGTGCAGCTCCGCGACAAGGAACGTCAGTACCGCGAGCTGCTGGACTCGTTCGAGAGCCTGTGGGCGTCGATCACGGCGCAGGCGGTGATCGCGACGGACTGTAGCGGGAAGATCACGGCCTGGAATCCCGGAGCGGAACGCCTGCTGGGACTCTCGGCGGAGGAGGCCCGCGACGACGTGCGCATCGACCGCTTCTTCTCGACGGCGGTCCTGTCGATGCTGGCCGCCGACAACGTCGACCGTCCCGGCTCGGAGCACGAGCTTCTGCCCGGCTACGCGGAGCTCTCGCCCGGAATCCAGGCGCTGTTCTCGCAGGCTGACGCCGGGCTCCCGGTCGACGGGGACGTTGAGGTGACGACGGCGGGCGGTACGACGGTTCCCGCCCGGGTCACCGTCACCCCGCACAAGGACGGCGCCGGCGCGCAGCAGGGATACCTGTTCGTGCTCACCGACGAGACCAGGGCGGTCGAGGTCGCGCGCATGAAGGACGAGTTCGTGGGGATGATCTCCCACGAGCTGCGCACGCCGCTGAGCGCGATCATCGGCTTCCTCGATCTGCTGCAGAACGATCCAGGCCAGCCTCTCACCGAGGACCAGCAGGAGTTCGTCGGCATCATCGAGCGCAATGCGAAGCGTCTGCTCAACCTCGTCGGCGATCTGCTCTTCACCGCGCAGGTCGAGTCCGGGCGGTTCCCGCTCGAGCGCGAAGAGGTCGATATCGCCGAGCTCGTCCGATCGGCGGTTGTCTCGGCGGGTCCGCACGCGCAGCGCGAGGGCATAGAGATCGCGGCGGAGGTCGGTGCTGACGCCATTCCTCTCCTGATCGACTCCGGGCGGATCGGTCAGGCTCTCGACAATCTGCTGTCCAACGCGATCAAGTTCACCCCGCGTGGCGGGCGCGTCAACGCCCGCGTCCGTCCGGTCGACGGGGGAGTGGAGCTGGCCGTGCAGGACACGGGCGTCGGGATCCCGGAAGACGAACAGGGGATGCTGTTCACCCGGTTCTTCCGTGCGTCGACCGCGACGCGCAATGCCGTGCCGGGTGTCGGGCTCGGGCTCACGATCACCCGGGCGATCGTCCTGGCACACGGCGGGAGCATGGACGTGACGAGTCAGGAGGGCGTGGGCACCGAGTTCCGCTTCGTCCTCCCGTCGGCACCCCGCACCGAGGTGCTGACGAGCCTGAGCCGCGCCGACTGACATCCCACTGCGTGCGCATGAGTGGTACCGTGGATCCATGGATACCACCTTCGTCGCGCCGATGGGTGATCGCGGTCGGCTGGTCATCCCCGCTGAGCTCCGCAGCCGCCAGCATTGGGAGCAGGGCGTGCCGCTGCTGATGATCGAGACTGTGGGTGGGGTCATCCTGGTCACCCGCGAGCAGGCCAAGGCCCTTGTCAGGTCTCAGCTCGAAGGCAAAGACGTTCTGAAATCGCTCCTCGCCGAACGTCGGGCGGCCGCGAGCTCCGAGGACGCCGCTGCGTGATCGTCCTGGATGCGTCCGCACTCCTCGCATTCCTGCAGGGCGAACCCGGAGCCGATCGCGTGGAGGAGGTTCTCGACGATGCGGTGGTCGGAGCGGCGAACTGGTCCGAGGTCGCGCAGAAGGTGCGCGCATCCGGTGCCGACTGGGGCGTGGCGTCCGGACTGCTGCTCAGCTATCGATTGCGCGTCGAGCCGGTGTCGCACCGTGACGCCGAGGAGGCGGCCCGGCTGTGGAAGCGTGGGAGCGGCCTCTCGCTCGGCGATCGGCTGTGCCTCGCGGTGGCGGCGCGTCTCGACGCGGTCGCGCTCACGGCGGATCGCGCCTGGGGCGAATCTGAACGCGTCGAGCAGCTCCGGCGGTGATCTGAACGGCGGAGCGTCGCATCCGTGACGCTCCGTTTCCGGGTGTGAAGCCGGATGACGGTCCTCATGCCGCCCGAGCGCAGGGATCGCTACCGTCGGGCCATGACTCTCCTCCAGGACCAGCTCGCCGGTATCGCCGATGTCACTCCCGCCGAACGCGCTCGGCGACTCACCGACGCCGGAACCGCGTGGAACGAGCGGATCGCCGCGGACGCCGCGAACGCACAGCTCACCTACCGCGTGAGCGGGCGGGGCATCGGCTCCGTCGCCACCGAGATCCGCGCAGGGAAGCACCGCTTCCTGGTCGACGAGCCCGGCGCGCTGGCCGGAGACGACGTGGCGGCGAGCCCCGTCGAGTACGCGCTGGGGGCGCTCATCTCCTGTCAGGTGGTCGTGTACCGTCTCTACGCGCAGGCGCTCGGTCTCACGATCGATGAAATCGAGATCACCGCGGAGGGCGACCTCGATGTGCGCACGCTCTTCGGCATCGACGAGTCGGGGAGGGCGGGCTTCCATGATGTCCGGGTCTCGGTCGACATCACGGGCCCGGACAGCGCCGAGCAGTACGAGAACCTGCGCACCGTCGTCGATGCGCACTGCCCCGTGTTCGATCTCTTCGCGGCGCCGGTGCCGACATCGAGCGCTCTCGGCTGAGCGCGGTTCGGTGCGCGGCACCCGCGCCTGATAGCCTGGTCGGCTCGGCATGCGCGGGCGGAAGGACGGCCACGCACCGTGGGCTACATCGATGTCTCCAGCGTCTCACTGACGCTCCCCGACGGCAGACCGCTTCTCGACGAGGCGACGTTCCGGGTGGGTGCAGGCTCCACCAGCGCCCTGATCGGACCGAACGGGGCGGGCAAGACCACTCTGCTGCGCATCATCCGCGGTGATCAGCCCGCCGATGACGGCGTGGTCACGATCGATGGCGGTCTCGGTGTCATGGACCAGTTCGTCGGTCACGGCGAGGCGGGCGAGACCGTGCACCAGCTGCTGGTGCGCGTCGCGCCGGCTCGCATCCGCGCGGCGGCCGAGGCTCTCGAGGCCGCCGAGAACGCGCTGATCGAACGCGACGAGCACGACACGCAGATGGCCTACGCCACGGCGATCGCCGAGTACGCGGATGCCGGTGGATACGAACACGAGACCGTCTGGGATCAGTGCACGGTCGCGGCGCTCGGCGTGCCGTTCGAGCGGGCGCGGTATCGCGAGCTCACCACCCTCTCGGGGGGTGAGCAGAAGCGGCTCGCGCTCGAAGCCCTGCTGCGCGGACCCGATGAGGTGCTGCTGCTCGACGAGCCGGACAACTACCTCGACGTGCCGACGAAGCGGTGGCTGGAGGAGCAGCTGCGTCAGACGCCGAAGACCGTGCTGCTTGTGTCGCACGACCGCGAGTTGCTCGCACGCGCCGTCGACCGGCTGATCACACTGGAGCCCGGCGGCGCCGGTGCCACGGCATGGGTGCACGGCGGAGGCTTCTCGACGTATCAGCAGGCGCGGACCGACCGGATGGACCGACTGGACGAGCTGCGTCGGCGCTGGGACGAGCAGCACGAGAAGCTGCGCACCCTCGTCGCGAACCTCAAAGTCAAGGCGTCGGCGAACGACGGGTTCGCGTCGCGCTATCAGGCGGCACAGACGCGCCTGCGCAAGTTCGAGGAGGCGGGCCCGCCCGAGGAGCGACCGCCCGCGCAGGACTTCGACATGCGTCTGCGCGGCGCACGCACCGGCAAGCGGGCCGTGGTCGCACAGCGTCTCGAGCTGACCGGGCTCATGCGTCCCTTCGACGCGGAGGTCTGGTACGGCGACCGGGTCGCGGTGCTCGGTTCCAACGGATCGGGCAAGTCGCACTTCCTGCGGTTGCTCGCCCGTGGCGGCAGCGACCCTGATGCCACGCTCGGTCACGTCACGTCGACAGGAGAGCAGGTGACCACGGTGGCGCACACCGGCACGGCGACTCTCGGCGCACGCGTCGTGCCCGGACTGTTCGCCCAGACTCACGCGCATCCGGAGTTCGTCGGGCGCACGTTGCTGGAGATCCTGCACCGCGGCGATGACCGTCGGGCGGGGATGCCGCGGGATGCCGCGAGTTCGGCGCTCGATCGGTACGGCCTCGTGCGGCAGGCGCAGCAGACGTTCGACTCGCTGTCGGGCGGGCAGCAGGCGCGGTTCCAGGTGCTGCTGCTCGAGCTCTCCGGGGCGACGCTGCTGCTGCTGGACGAACCCACCGACAACCTCGACCTGGAATCGGCCGAGGCGCTGGAGCACGCCCTGGCGCGATTCGAGGGGACCGTGCTGGCGGTGACGCACGACCGCTGGTTCGCCCGGTCGTTCGACCGTTTCCTGGTCTTCGGGTCGGATGGCGACGTCTACGAATCGGACGAGCCCGTGTGGGACGAGAAGCGGGTCGCTCGGACGCGCTGACGAGAGCAGAACCACGACCGACGCGAGTCCGCGGGTAAAGGGTGAAATAATACCGAGATGATAGATCTCGGGGACATCACTCACGCACGCGGATCAGTGGTTGCGCTCCTGCAACGGAGCGGCCTGGTCGACCGACCTCGGTTGCGGCGGATCTTCGACGCCTTCGAGCGTGAGATCAGGGTCGTGGGTATCTGGGCTCCCGCCGGCTCGGGCAAGTCCGTGCTTCTCCGGCAGTGGATGGCCACCGTCGACGGCCTGGTGTGTTTCGCAGATGCCGCCGATGAGGCGCAGGTGTTCGACGCGATCCAGCGGAGCAGGGCGGCAGGTGCCTCCCGGGTGTATCTCGTGATCGACCAGCTGGATCGGTCGTCGGCGCAAGCGCGGGAGGCCATCGCGGCGGCGGTCGACAGCGGCGGTGTCCGCCTTCGGGTGGTTCTCGCCGGCAGATTCGATGCACTTCCGGTGTCGCCCGCCAGGTGGGCGCGAACCAGCGAGATCTCCGGTGCCGATCTCGCCTTCACCGCCGACGAGGCGACCAGCCTTCTCGCGGATGTGACAGCCCCCACCGGGAAGCAGCTCCGCGGTCTCCTCGCCCGCACCGGTGGGTGGGCGACCGCACTCGTGCTCGTGCGCCGTCTGCGGGAGACGGGCGACGGCTCGGTGGTGGATCGGTTCGACGGCGACAGTCGCCCTGTCGCCGACTATCTCGTCACCGAGGTGCTGTCCGCTCTCGATCCGGAGCAGGAAGAAGTGCTCGTCTGGTCGGCTGTCGCGCCGACGGTGTCGGCAGCACTCGCCGTCACGGTGACGGGGAGTCCCGACGCCGGTCGTGTTCTCGAGCAGCTCGCCTGTGCCAACTCGCTCGTGATGCGACAGGACGCGGATTCCTATCGGTTCCATCCCATCCTCTGGGCGTTTCTCGCCGCAGAGCAGCGACGACGCGATCTCCCACGGGCGAACAGCGCCCACGCAGCAGCGGCGCGGTGGTTCTCGGCGAGGGGCGATCTGCGCAGCGCCCTCGCTCAGACGGTCCGGGCCGCAGACGCGGCCGCGCTCGCCGCCTTCCTCGATCAGCACGGCTACGAGTTGATCTTCCAAGGCGAATCCGGCCCGGTGATGCGTGCCGTTCGCGCGGTCGCGCCCCGGGACCGCGAGAGGCTGGAGGCGGATATGGGGCTGCTTCTCGCGATTCCGCACTTCCCCGATCGCCCAGGGGCAGCGCAGCTCCTCCGTGTCCGCACCCACGCCCAGCGGAGGGCTGAGCGGACCGCCGTGGACGAGATCGTGGACGCGCTGTGGGCGCACGCGAATCGGCGGCGGGGCGACATGCGGGACCGGCCGCCACTAGCCGTCGACGCGTCCTGCTCCCGCGGAACCGCACTCCTTCTCGAGTATGTGCAGGTGTGGACCACGGGCGGGGTGGATGGCGAGATGAACGACAACATGAGCGCGGCGCTCGTGCACCTCGGCTCGCCGACCGCCGACACCTCGGAACTGCGGTGGTTGCGGATGCTCATCCTGGAGAGTGCGCTGTCGATCGTCTCCCGGGCGCCGAGTCGGGTCGACATGGAGCCTGTCCTCCTCCAGATCGAACGTGACTGGCTCAGTGGCGCCGATGAGCGGGATACCGTGGCTGCGCGCGCCGTCTGCCTCCAGGCGACGCGTGCCTATCACCGGGCCGACCCTCTCTCGACGAGCGTGCTGGAGCACTGGAGTCCTCGTGCCGGCGCACGCCTCGACCACTTGACGCAGATGCTCCTCGCGCTCGACGAGCTCACCCGCCGTGGAGGCGGCGCCGCGCTCGCGCGGGTGGTGGCTCTGATCGAGAACGACCTCTCCGACACGGTCTCCAGCCTCGCCTATGCCGTGGTTCCTGCGATCGGGTCCGCCATCCGCCAGGGTGACGTGCCGCTGGCAGACCGGCTCCTGGCGCGCTGTCGTCGTGTTCTCGGCGAATACAGCGTCGAATCGGCGACAGCCGCTTTCCTCCGGCATCCGAACCGTGAGGGCGATCACGTCCTCCGTGAGGCCTTGGCGGGCGGTGCTCCACGATTCACCCCGCTGGCTCTGGCCTCTGCCTGGGTGGCTCTTGCCGTTCACGCGCACCGCCACAGACGCGACGCGTCGGCGACCGCGGCGATCCTGAACGCGCTGATGTGCGCGGCGCCGCTGGGGGCCGTGCGGCCGTTCCTCCAGGAGGGGAACGAGCCGTCGGTCGTGCTGCGTGCACGCATCCAACGGTTGGGGGCGTGGCGGCCTGTGGCAGAGGAGATCCTCGCGCATCCGGACATGGCGATGCCGGAGAAGGCCGCGACCGTCACGATCGCGAAGCTCACGGCGCGGGAACAGGAGTTGCTGCGGGAGCTTCCCGCCCACCAGAGCATCGCCGAGATCGCAGGGCGTCGGTACGTCAGCGCCAACACGGTCAAGTCACAGCTGCGAAGCATCTACAGCAAGCTCCAGGTCAACGGACGTGCCGAGGCGGTCGAGGCTGCTCGCCGTGTCGGTCTGCTCTGACCGGATCGACACGGGGAGGGGCTCGCCGTCGCGTGAGACCACGAGCCCCTGCTTCGCCTCGGATCAGCCCGCGAGCACGCGCGTCTTGATCTGCTCGTACTCCGCAGCGGTGATGGTGCCGCCGTCGAGGAGGGCCTTCGCCTTCGCGATCTCGTCGCTCGGGCTGCTGCCGGCCACGGACTTGATGTAGTCGGCGGCGGCGGATTGCGCGGCCTGCGTTTCGCGGACGCCGCGTTCCGCCATCCCTCCACCGCGGGCGATCAGGTAGATCAGCGCGGTGAGGAACGGGAAGAAGACAAGGAAGTACGGGACCCGCTCGGATCCCGCAGGCCAACGATCGCTGGCGATGGGAAGGTCGGTCATCCCCCCATCCGGGTGAAAGGCGGTGCACCCGGTGCTCGATGTCTTCGAGCACCGACGCCGTTCCGCGACGCTTCGAGCTCTGCCCGAGTCGACCGCCGCGCCCGGGTAGGCTGGAGGGGTGACCATGGAGATCGAGCTCGGCCGAGGAAAGCGCGCACGTCGCGCGTACACGTTCGATGACATCGCGGTGGTGCCGTCTCGGCGCACGCGCAACCCGGAGGACGTGTCGACCGCCTGGACGATCGACGCCTTCGGCTTCGGCATCCCGGTGCTCGGAGCCCCCATGGATTCCGTCGTCAGCCCGCAGACCGCGATCATGCTGGGCCAGCTGGGCGGACTGGGTGTGCTCGACCTCGAGGGTCTGTGGACCCGGTACGAGAACCCGGAGCCGCTGCTCGCCGAGATCGCCGGTCTCGACGAGGGCACGGCCACGGTCCGCATGCAGGAGCTGTACGCCGAGCCGATCAAGCCCGAGCTCATCACCCGTCGCCTCGCGGAGATCCGCGAGGCCGGCGTCACGGTGGCGGGCTCGCTCACGCCGCAGCGCACGCAGGAGTTCTACGACACCGTCGCCCGCGCCGGCGTCGACCTGTTCGTCATCCGCGGCACCACGGTCTCCGCCGAGCACGTGTCCAGCGTCGCCGAGCCCCTCAACCTCAAGAAGTTCATCTACGACCTCGACGTCCCCGTCATCGTCGGCGGAGCCGCCACCTACACCGCGGCACTGCATCTCATGCGCACCGGAGCAGCCGGCGTCCTCGTCGGCTTCGGCGGGGGAGCGGCGTCCACGACCCGCGCGACCCTCGGCATCCATGCGCCGATGGCGACCGCGGTCTCCGACGTCGCCGCCGCGCGCCGTGACTACCTCGACGAATCCGGTGGCCGCTACGTGCACGTGATCGCCGACGGCGGCGTCGGCACCTCGGGCGACATCGTCAAGGCGCTCGCCATGGGGGCGGACGCCGTCATGCTCGGCGTCGCGCTGGCCCGCGCCACCGATGCGCCCGGCCGTGGATTCCACTGGGGTCCCGAAGCCCACCACCCGAAGCTCCCGCGTGGTCGTCGGGTCGAGGTCGGCGGCATCGGCACGCTCGAAGAGATCCTCTACGGTCCCGCGCCGGTCGCCGACGGCACCGCGAACCTGATCGGTGCGCTGCGCAAGTCGATGGCGACCACCGGATACTCCGACCTCAAGGAGTTCCAGCGGGTCGAGGTCGTGCTCGCACCGTACGAGGCCTGAGGTTCAGCGCACCACCGTGACGACTCCTGCTCTGTTCCCCCCGACCCTGCGTGAGGTCATGCTCCGGGGACGCTGGATCGGCATGCTGCTGCTCTGCCTCCTCGTCGCCGGCGTGTTCGCCTGGCTCGGGCAGTGGCAGCTCGAGCGTGCGATCGAGACGGATCCGCCCGACCCCGGCGCCACCGAGCAGGTGCAGCAGCTCACCGAGGTCCTCGAACCGGGCCAGTATCTTCCCGAGCCGCTCGTGGGGCAGCGTGTGGAGACCTCCGGTGTCTGGGTTCCCGAGGACTTCATCGTCGTGTCGAGCCGGTTCAACGACGACGTCCAGGGCTACTGGGTCACCGGGCAGCTGCGCGTCGACGAGCGCACCTCCATCGCGGTCGCGATCGGTTGGGCGCCGGACCGGGCCACCGCGGACGCTGCGGTGAAGGAGCTCGAGGCGGGTGCCGACGGCTCTCCTGTCGATATCACCGGGCGCATCATCTCGGACGAGGGCCCCCAGGTCCCGCCGCATTCCGATCCCGAGCAACTGGATCGGATGTCGCCCGCGGCCCTCCTCAGCCGTTGGCACGACATCGAGCAGCTCGACGTCTACCGCCCCTACCTGGCCTCGACGACGGCGACGGCCGGTCTGGTCGACATCTCGTCGCCGGCCCCCGAGGAGATGTCGCCGGTGAACTGGCTCAACGTCTTCTACGCGGTGGAGTGGGCGATCTTCGCGGGGTTCGCGTTCTACCTCTGGTATCGCCTCGCGAAGGATGCCTGGGAGCGCGAGGTCGAAGAGTTCGAAGACGCGGCCGCGGCGGAAACCGTCTGATGGATCCGCGCATCCGCGCGCGTCACGCTGCGCAGTTGCGTGCTGCAGCCTCGCGATAGCGACCTTCGTCAGGGGTCATCGAGGCCATCCGGTGAGCGCTCGATGACGAATCGGAAAACTCCGTTGAGGATGTCCGGACCGCTACGTATGCTCGCACCATGTGAGCATGCTGGGAGTTTCCCCTGTGTGCAGCGTCAGTCCTGAGAAGTGTCGAACCCGACCGAGGAGACAGCACCGATGATGTCCGCTCCAGACGACGAGAACCGCATGGGTTCCGTCTCGCACCGTAGAAGTCGGGGGCGCATCGGCGCTCTCGCCGTGACCTGCGTCGCCGCGTTGAGCCTCGGCTCGCTGGCCGCTGTGCCCGCCACCGCTGACACCACCGGCACGGGGGTGGTGATCAACGAGGCGTATCTCTCCGGCGGCAGCGCGGGGGCGGCGTTCAAGAACAAGTTCGTCGAGCTCTACAACCCGACCTCGGCGCCGATCACCCTCGACGGCATGTCGCTGCAGTACCGCTCCGGCACCGGGACCGGCGCCGCCAACGGCGTCGCCACGCTCTCCGGCGTGATCCCGGCCGGCGGCCACTACCTCGTGCAGGGCAACAGCAACGGCGCGAACGGCGCCGAACTGCCCGCTCCGGACGCCACGAGCACACTGACCCCGAGCGGCACCACAGGAACGCTGGCGCTCGTCGAGGGCACGGCGGCGGTGACTCTCACTCCCGGTTCGGTCGTGGGCGTCGACGGCGTGGTCGACCTGCTCGGCTACGGCACCTCCAACACGTTCGAGACCAAGGCGGCTACCCCGCCCGCCGGCAACACCGACGTGAAGTCGCTGAACCGCACCGACGGCGTCGACACCGACGACAACAGCGCCGACTTCACACTCTCGGCCACGATCACCCCGCAGAACTCCGGCGACACCGACCCGGGCACGGACCCGGGCGGCGAGCCGACGAAGGCGACGATCGCCGAGGTGCAGGGCACGACCGACGTCTCTCCGCTGAGCGGCAAGACCGTGCAGGTCGAAGGCGTCGTCACGGCCGACTACCGCACCGGCGGCTACAAGGGCATCGTCATCCAGACGCAGGGCTCCGGCGGCGCGGCGGACGCGACTCCCGGTGCCTCCGACGGCGTGTTCGTCTTTCTGAACGCTCTGTCTCCGAGCCTCGAGATCGGAGACCTCGTCTCGGTCACCGGCTCCGTGAGCGAGTACTTCGGGCAGACACAGCTCAACCCGGCCGCAGCAGCCGACATCGAGGTGCTGACCGCCGGCGTCGGCGTTCCCGCCGTCACGCCGCTGCCCGCCACGGTGCAGGGTGCCGACCGCGAGCAGTACGAGAACATGTACGTGGCTCCCGAGGGCAGCTACCGTCTCGCCTCCAGCCACCAGCTCTTCAACTTCGGCACGCTGTGGCTGAACGCCGGAGCAGACCTCGCCGTGAAGAGCACGGAAACCACGCGTCCCGGCGGCGAGGCGGCGGCGATCGCCGCGGCCAACCGCGCCAACCGCATCCTGCTCGACGACGGCTGGTCCATCCAGGTGTCCAACAGCGGACACCCGGGCGAGCAGCCGTACTTCACGAAGGATGCCGTCGTCCGCAATGGCGACACGGTCGACTTCGGCGACAACGGCTACGTGCTGCAGTGGGGCTTCAACGACTGGCGTCTGCAGCCCGTCGTGCCGATCGACGACTCCTCGTCCGCCGACCTCAAGGTCGGCTTCGAGGCGACGAACCCGCGCACCGAGTCCGCGCCCGAGGTGGGCGGCGACGTGCAGGTCGCGTCCTTCAACGTCTACAACTACTTCACGACGCTGAAGAGTGAGAACTCGAACGCCCGCGGGGCCGCGAACGCGGCGCAGTTCGCGATCCAGAAGTCCAAGATCGTCGCGGCGATCAACGGACTCGACGCCGAGATCGTCTCCCTCATGGAGATCGAGAACTCGGTGAAGCTCGGCAAGCCCGTCGACACGGCCCTCAAGGATCTGGTCGCCGGCCTCAACGCCGACGCCGGCAGCGACGTGTGGGGCTACGTTCCCACGCCCGCCGCGCTGAACGACGCGGCGACGACCGACTTCATCACCAACGCGATCATCTACAAGAAAGACGCCGTCGAGACCGTGGGCGACAGTGCCACGGTCACCGACGAGACCGTGTGGGGCAATGCCCGCGAGCCGATCGCGCAGGCGTTCGACATCGACGGTCGCGTCGTGACCGTGGTGGCGAACCACCTGAAGTCGAAGTCGCCGCCCGAGGGGGCGGGCGCGGAGCCGGCCGACGGCCAGGGCTTCTTCAACGCCGACCGCGTGAAGCAGGCGAATGCGATCCTCGCCTTCACCGCTGAGCTCGAGGCGACGACCGGCAGCAGCGACATGCTGCTGATCGGCGACTTCAACGCCTACGGCAAGGAAGACCCGATCAATGTGTTCACGTCGAACGGGTGGAGCGACCTCGTCGCCGACAAGACCGATGGCCAGTACACGTACACGTTCGACGGCGAGCTCGGCTCGCTGGACCACGTGATCGCGTCGCCGTCGCTCGTGTCGTCGATCACTGGCGCGGGCGTCTGGGGCATCAACTCGCCGGAGTGGAGCGACCGCGGCTACGCGTACGGCGCCACCGAGGAGGGCACGCCCTACCGCTCCAGCGACCATGACCCGATCATCGTCGGCGTCTCCTCGGAGATCCCGCCGGTGAGCATCGACGTCGTCACGGTCAACGACTTCCACGGCCGGGTCGAGGCCGACGGTGCCGCCGCCGGTGCCGCCGTCCTCGCGGGAGCAGTGAAGCAGTTCCGCGACGCGAACCCGAACACGATCTTCGCCGGTGCCGGCGACCTGATCGGTGCGTCGACGTTCACCTCGTTCATCAACGACGACAACCCGACGATCGACGCGCTGAACGCGGCCGGTCTCGATGTCAGCGCTGCGGGCAACCACGAGTTCGACCAGGGCTGGGAAGATCTGCGCGACCGCGTGCAGGAGCGCGCGGACTGGGAGTACATCTCGTCGAACGTGTTCGTCACCGAGACCGGCGAGCCCGCGCTCGCACCGGCCTGGGTGAAGGAACTCGACGGCGTGAAGGTCGGCTTCGTCGGAGCGGTGACCGAAGACCTCGACTCGCTCGTCTCGCCCGAGGGCATCAAGGATCTCGAGGTCCGCAGCATCGTCGATTCCGTGAACGCGGTGGCTGACGATCTGCGCGACGGCGACGAGTCCAACGGGGAGGCGGATGTCGTCATCCTGCTCGTGCACGAGGGCGCATCCAGCGTCGAGCTGTCGAGCATCACCCCGGATTCGCCCCTCGGCGAGATCGTCTACGGCGTCGACGACGATGTGGACGCGATCGTGTCGGCGCACACCCACCTCGCGTACAACCACGTGATCGACGGCCGCCCGGTCGTCTCCGCGGGGCAGTACGGCGAGAACCTGGGCCTGATGAACATCAAGGTCGACCCGGAGACGTCGGACCTGCTCTCGATCACCAACGAGATCAAGCCTCTCACCGCTGCCGGCAAGCCGCTGTACCCGGCGGTGCCCGAGGTGCAGGCGATCGTCGACCAGGCCAAGGCCGAGGCTGACATCCTGGGCGCGATCAAGGTCGGCGACATCACCGCCGACTTCAACCGGGCGCGCCAGGGCGACGGCAAGACGGAGAACCGCGGCGGCGAGTCCACCATCGGCAACTTCGTCGCCGACGTGCAGCAGTGGTCCACGGGCGCCGACCTGGCGCTCATGAACCCCGGCGGCATCCGCGCGAACCTCACCTACGCCTCGTCCAACGCGAACGATCCCGCAGGCAACGTCACCTATCGCGAGGCGGCGACGGTACAGCCGTTCGCCAACACGCTGGTGACGCTGACGCTCACCGGTGCGCAGCTGAAGGGCGTGCTCGAGGAGCAGTGGCAGCCGGCGGGTTCGGCGCGTCCGTTCCTGAAGCTCGGAGTCTCGGAGGGTCTGCTCTACACCTACGACCCCGCCGCGGCACAGGGCTCGCGGATCACGTCGATCACGCTCAACGGCACGCCGGTCGACCCGGCGGCGAACTACGCGGTCGCCGCCAACTCGTTCCTCGCCGCGGGTGGAGACAACTTCTTCACCTTCAAGGAGGGCGCGGGCAAGCGCGACACCGGCAAGATCGACCTGCAGTCGATGGTCGACTGGTTCGACGCGAACAAGACCGCGAGCCCGGACTACGCCCAGCGGGCAGTCGGTGTCGCCGTCAGCGCGGCGGATGCCGACGGCTACAGCGCCGGCGACCAGGTGACGGTGTCGCTCTCCTCGCTGGCCTTCAGCGCGGGTGAGCCGGCACCGGGCGAGGTGACGCTCTCGCTGGGCGACACGGTGCTCGCCACCGGAGCCGTCGACCCGGCCGTGGTCGACACCACCGATGAGGGCGGGCGCGCGAGCCTCACCTTCACTGTTCCCTCGGGCGTCTTCGGTGAGCAGTCGCTCACCGTCGCGGTCGCCGGAACCGGAACGACCGTGCAGGTGCCGTTCGCGATCGCCGGTGAGGAGGAGTTCGCCGGCACGATCGCCCTCGGATCGTCCAAGGTGGCGGCGGGCAAGAACCTCAAGGTCACCGGCGAAGGCTACGTGCCCGGCGAGACGGTGAACATCGAGTTGCGTCCGAAGAAGGGCAAGCCGGTCCAGGTCGGCACCGTCCAGGTGGCGGCGGACGGCACGTTCAGCACCCAGGTCACCGTGCCGAAGAGCGCGCCGTCGGGGAAGTACACCGTGGCGGCGTCTCAGGCCGACGGGGATGCGGCGACCGCCACGGTCACCGTCAACCGCGCCGGCGGCATCATCGGTGCGATCCTCGACTGGCTCTGGGAGCTGCTCACCCGGTGGTTCTGATCGGGGAAGAGCGGTTCTGATCCGCTAGTCGGATGACACAGACGAAGGCCGTCGGGAGCGATCCTGGCGGCCTTCGTCGTCGCTGTCGCGACTCGGCGAGCGTGACGGCTCGGGCGCGGGCAGGCCTCGGGCCCTAGGGCGTGAGCACCTGGACGTCGGCCTGCGCGAGAGCGGCGGCGATGCGGGGCGGAGGGGGAGCGTCCGTGATCAGGTAGTCCGCCCGCTCGAGGAGCGCGATCTGGGCGAAGAACCGACGGCCGAGCTTGGTGGAGTCCGCGAGGATGGCCGTGCGCTCTGCTCGCTGGATCATCTCGGACATCATGGCGGCATCGCCGAGGTTCGAGGTCGAATACCCGGCTTCGTCCACCGCGCCGACGGCGATCAGGGCGAGGTCGCAGCGGATGTCGACCTCGGGTCCGCCCGGGGTCATCGTGAACGTCACGGGGCCTGTCGTCGCCTGCGTGATGGATCGCACCGCACCGCCGAACACGTACAGGTCGCGGAAGGCCGACGGCGACAGCTCGCCGGGGATGCGCAGGTTGTTCGTGGCGATCGTCAGATCGTGATGATTGCGCAGCGCGCGGGCGACGGCGAGCGTCGTCGTCCCGGCATTGAGCATCACGACGGAGCCGTCTTCGACGAGGCCCGCGGCGATGCGCGCGATGCGCTCCTTCTCCTCCGTCTGCATGCGCAGGCGCACGTCGAGGGCGCGGTCCTTGAGCTGTCCGCTGGCCGCGCTGACCGCACCGCCGTGCGTGCGGATCAGTACGCCCTCTCGATCGAGTTGATCGAGGTCTCGACGGATCGTGTCGATCGAGACGGAGAAGTGCTCGGCCAGGTCGCTCACCGTCACCTGTCCCGTCTGTTCGACGTAGGTGGCGAGGTCGGCCTTCCGACCTGCCGGAAGGCGGCGTCGCTGTCCGGTCGCTGAAGCATCCATGCACCCATATCTAGCACAGGAGCGGCACGAACGCGGCATAGTCGTGCAGAAAACCGCAGATGGCTGATTCGGGTGCTGCTCGCAGATGCGCGGGGAAAATCAGCGCCACAACGCGATGCAGGCGAAAGAACAGGGTTGACGAATCGGCAGGCAACGGCATAACATGGCTCAAAACCGCATGAACAAGCATTGAAGCGCGTGATGCGGCACGATCTCAACGAGGAGAAGTGATGAGCACAGTCGGAAGAGGGCAGCGGCGAACCCGAATCATCGTCGGCGCCGGAACCGCGGCGGTTACCCTTCTGGCCCTGGCGGGTTGCACGCCCGGCACGGATGGCGACAGCGGCGGTGACGGGAATGTCACCATCGAGTTCGCGCAGTGGTGGGAGCCGGAACTGCCCGACGGCGAGTTCCGCGCACTCATCGACCAGTTCGAGGAGGCGAATCCCGACATCACGGTCGAGCTGGTCAGCGGGCCGTACGCGTCCACCAAGGAGCAGCTCTTCGCCGGTGCGGCATCCGGCACCATGCCCGACGTGGTCGGCCTCGACGGCGCGTGGGTGAACGACTTCGCCTCTCAAGGCGTCATCGCCGACCTGAGCGCGCTCATGGAGGAGTACGACTACGACGACAGCGAGCTGGCCAGCCAGATCCAGGTCGACGGCAGCACGTACATGATCCCGGTCGTGAACTTCGTCTACCCGATGTTCACGAACGACGACCTGCTCGCGCAGGCCGGGGTCACCGCACCGCCCCAGACCCGCACCGAGTTCGCGGACGCGGCGGCCAAGGTCTCGGCGCTCGGCGGCGACGTCTCGGGCTGGGTGCTCCCGCTGTCCCTCGAATCGCCGAACGGCGTGCAGAACGACGTCATGTCGTGGGTCTGGGCGTCCGGGGGCTCGATGCTCAAGGACGGTCAGCCCGACCTCACGAACGACGACGTCACCTCCGCGGTCGAGTACATCGGGGGGCTGTGGGACGACGGCGTCATCGCCTCGGGCTCCTTCACCATGAAGGAGCAGGACAAGGTCGAGGAGTTCACCAACGGTCGCGCCGGCATGATGATCGACTCGCTCGCGCACATCAACCTGATCCGCGAGACGAACCCCGATCTGAACTTCTCGATCTCGGCGATCCCCGCCGAGGACGGGTACGACGGTGAACGCGGCATTCCCTACGCCTCCTGGGGCATCGGCGTCGCCGAGAACTCCGAGCACAAGGAAGCGGCGTTCAAGCTGGTGTCGTTCCTGATGAGCGAGCAGACGAACTCCGAGCTCTCCACGATGGCCAAGGCCTTCCCCGGAAACGCGAAGTCGGTCCCGGACTTCGTGAACGACGACGAGCTCTTCAAGACGGCGTTCGACATCTACCAGGCCGGCTACCCGGCGAACGAGTTCACGGGTCTCCCGGTCGCCGAGGACCTCATGCGCCAGTTCGGTGAGCAGCTCCAGGCCGCGCTCGACGGGCAGCAGTCGATCCCCGACGCGCTCAAGAAGGCGCAGGCCTCGTGGGAGGCGGAGTTCTGACCTCCCGCCTCCCCGCCTGAACGGGGTGCCGCATCGCGGTCGCGATGCGGCACCCGACCAACCAAGGAGCTCGAGTTCCCATGAGTCTCAGAACATCCGACGACACCGAGGTGATCGTCACCGGGGTCGCACTCTCGCGGCGCCGACGGCAGCTGCGCAAGACCACCGAGTCGTACGCCTTCCTCTCGCCGACGGTCATCCTGCTGTTCGTGCTGATGATCGTGCCGATCGTCATGGTGATCGGCTACTCGTTCCAGGACAACGTGATCCTGAACAAGTCACCCGAGTTCGTCGGCATCGCGAACTACGTCGAGATCCTCTCCGACCCGCGCTTCTGGAAGGCGACGGGCAACACCATCCTCTTCACGGTGACGAGCGTCGCCGCCCACCTCGTACTGGGCCTCGCCTTCGCGATGATGCTGAACAGCCCGCTCCTCGGCCGGTTCTCGCGGTCGCTCTTCCGGGCCCTCTATGTGCTGCCGTGGCTGTTCACGGTCGCGGTCATCGCGGTCCTCTGGCGCATGCTGCTCGCCCCGAACGGCGTGGTCAACTTCCTGCTCAACACCGACATCGAGTGGCTGGCCTCACCCCAGCTCGCCCTGGGCACGATCATCTTCATCAACATCTGGGCGGGGTACCCCTTCTTCATGGTGAGCCTGCTCGCCGGGCTCCAGGGGGTTCCCGCCGAACTCCACGAGGCGGCCACGGTCGACGGTGCGAGCGCCACGCAGCGCTTCTGGAACGTGACGATCCCGCAGCTGCGTCCCATCATCGTGAGCCTCGTGCTGCTCGATCTGATCTGGACCTCGCAGCAGTTCGCCCTCATCTGGATGACCACCGGCGGCGGTCCGATCGATGTGACCGAGGTGCTCAGCACCTTCACCTACAAGCTCGCCTTCGCCAAGTACGACTTCTCGCTCGCGTCGACCTCGGCCGTGCTCGTGCTGCTGATGTCGATGGTGCTCGCCGTGTTCTACGTCCGTCATCAGAAAGCGAGGGACTGACCATGGCTCTCACCGCCCAGAACCAGCGTCGGGTCGGCAAGACCGGACTCATGATCGGACTCCTCATCGGCGCGGTCTTCGCCGCGGGGCCCGTGCTGTGGATGCTGTCCAGCTCGTTCAAGTCGAACACGCAGATCTTCGAACTGCCGCCGCGGCTGCTGACCGACACGTTCTCGTTCGACGCCTACATCGCGATCTTCACGAACGCCGAGACGATGCGGTTCTTCCTGAACAGCTACATCGTGGCCGGCTCTGTCACGGTGCTCACGCTGATCGTCGCGATCCAGGCCGCCTATGCGTTCAGCCGCTTCGACTTCCGGGGCAAGCGGATCCTCAACGTCGTGATCGTGAGCGTGCAGGCCGTGCCGCCCATCACCCTGCTCATCCCGTACTTCGGGCTCATGGTCGGGCTGGGTCTCTACAACTCCTACGCGGGGCTGATCCTCACCTACATGGTGTTCACCCTGCCCTACGCGATCATCATGATGACCGGCTACTTCAACACCCTGCCGAAAGAGCTCGACGAGGCCGTGCGGGTCGACGGTGCCGGCTCCATGACGGCCCTCTGGCGCATCCTGGTGCCGATCTCCGTGCCCGGCATCGTCTCGGTCGGCATCTACACGTTCATGATCGCGTGGAACGAGTACCTGTTCGCGCTGACGCTCACGCGCACGATCGACATGCGCACCGTGCCGATCGGCATCCAGCTCCTCATGGGCCAGCACTCCTACGAGTGGAACCAGATCATGGCCATGAGCGTGCTCGGGTCGATCCCCGTGCTCATCCTCTTCCTCTTCTTCCAGCGGTACTTCATCAGCGGCCTCACGGCCGGGTCCGTGAAGAGCTGAACGACGTCCCGTCCGGGGCCCAGACCACCACGAAACAGGAGATACAAGTGCTCTACACCGGCAAATCCATCCTCGATGTCGCCAACGCGAACAACTTCGCGATCCCCGCGTTCAACATCAGCGACTGGGCGATGTTCAACGGCGTCATGGACATCAGCGAGGAGAAGGCCGCCCCGGTCATCATCGCGATCCACCCCGACGAGGTCTCGCACATCACCACCGACCTGATCGCCGCGATGCACTCCCGTGCGCACCGTTCGAGCGTCCCCGTCGCCATCCACTGGGACCACGGTGGCAGCTACGAGCAGATGATCACCGCGATCAAGGCGGGCTTCACCTCGGTCATGATCGACGCCTCCCTGCTGCCGTTCGACGAGAACGTCGCCCTCACCCGGAAGGTCGTCGATGCCGCCCACGCGGTCGGCATCCAGGTCGAGGGCGAGCTCGGCACGATCGGCGCCAACGACAGCTACGGCGAGTCGGGCGCCGCCGAGATCATCTACACGAACCCGGCCGACGCCGTGCGTTTCGTGGCGGAGACCGGCGTCGACAGCCTCGCCATCGCGATCGGCACCTCGCACGGGCTGTACCCGGCCGAGAAGAACCCGGAGCTCCGCCACGACCTCCTGCAGGAGATCAAGGCCGCGGTCGGCATCCCCCTCGTGCTCCACGGCGGGTCGGCGAACCCCGACTCCGAGCTTCGCCGCGCCGTCGAGCTCGGTATCAACAAGATCAACATCTCCAGCGACATCAAGGTCTCGTACCACAACCGCATGCGTGAGATCCTCGGCACCGACGAGCGCCTGCGCGAGCCGAACGCGATCCAGCCCGAGCCGATCGCCGCGCTGAAGGCCACGGCGGCTGAGAAGATCGAGCTGTTCGGCGCCGACGGCAAGGCCGACCTGTACTGACCGGACGGCGGATCTCGAAGGGGAGGGAGATCGGCGCATGAGCGCTGGCGAGGACAGGCGGCTCGTACTCGGGCTCGGGGGAACGGTCGACTACGAACTGCGGTGGGATGCCGCGGTGCTCGAGCGGCTGGCCTCCGTGCACCGCGTGCGGCGGCAGGAGCTGACCTCGACCGCGCCCATCGTCGACGAGCGATCGCTCCTGGTCGCCGTCCTCGCCCTCGTCGATGACGGTACGGGCGCGGAGCGCTTCGTCGCATCATCCGATGTGATCGAGGCGTTCTCCTCGCACTTCGAGTACGCCGTGACCCTGGGCGGCACCGGCGTGCGGGCCGGGCTCGTCCTGGACAGTCTGGGGATCCCCAGCATCCAGCATCTGGTGAGCATCGACGACAACGTGCGTCGGCTGCTGCCTCCCGGGGTGTCCTTCGTGTGCTCGGCGACGCAGGACACCCTGGATCCGCACCTGATCGTGCAGTATCCGGCCGGCGCACGCATACGGCTGCACGACGGGGATGTCTTCTCGCCGGGACCCAATCGGCTGATCTTCGCCAACGATCCGCCGAACCGTGAGATGCGTCTCGCTGCCGAGCTGGGGGAGACGCTGGCCACCGCGTCCGTGCTCCTCGTCTCCGGCTTCAACACCATGCAGGACCATGCCCTGCTCGAGCAGCGCCTGGAGCAGCTCCACGAAGCGATGCTCCGACTGCCCGACGATGCTCTCGTCTACTACGAGGACGCCGGCTTCTACACGCGCGCCTTCGCGGAAACGGTACGCATCCGGCTGCTCCCCGGCATCGACGTGTACGGCATGAACGAGGACGAACTGCAGGAATACGTCGGGCGGTCGGTGGACCTGCTCGATCCGGCGGATGTCGTCCGCGCCCTGGCAGACATCCGCCGGATCATCCCCGTCCCCGCGCTGGTCGTGCATACGCGGTACTGGGCGCTCGCCATCGGCGCCGAGGCCTTCAGGCACGGTGCGGCGCTCGAGAGTGCCGTGCGCGTGGCGGCCACCCGCTATCGGCTCGGTGACGGATTCACGGCGGCACAGGCGGCCGAGACGGCGCGCATGCCCCGACATGCGGGCGGGACGGCACTCGTCGCCGCTGTCATGGCGGCCGTGCCGGATGCCGTCGGCGTCCCGGCATTCGCCCTCGAGGTCGAACACCCGACCACGATCGGCCTGGGTGACACCTTCGTCGGCGGGTTCCTCGCCGCCCATGCTCAGGACGGAGGGCACCCGTGAAACCGATCCGGCTCGCGTCGAACCGTCCGGCCGAACGCTTCTACCGCGGCGGTGCCCGCATCGCCGCTTTCCGCGGGGAACGCGAGTCCGCACCCCGTGAACCGGAGGACTGGGTCGGATCGACCACGACGATCCGCGGCGAGCAGGTACTCGGGCTGACGACGCTCCCGGACGGGCGGATGCTGCGCGACGCGGTCGCCGAGGATCCCGTGTCGTGGCTCGGTCCCGTGCATGCCGAGCGGTGGGGATCCGACACGCGTCTGCTGGTGAAGCTCCTCGACGCGGGGCAGCGGCTGCCCGTGCACGCGCACCCGCACGACGACTTCGCCGCCTCGCATCTCGGCCGCACGCACGGCAAGGCGGAGGCCTGGTACATCCTCGAGGGAGGAGTCGTGCACGTCGGGCTGCGCGAGGAGACGAGCGTCGAAGCGCTCGCCGACCTGGTCTCGCGCCAGGATGTGACGGCGCTCCTCGGCCTGCTGCACGAGGTCGAGGTCCGCCCCGGCGACGTCGTCTGGGTGCCACCGGGCGAGCTCCATGCGATCGGTGCCGGCGTGCTGCTGCTCGAACTGCAGCAGCCGGAGGACCTGTCGATCCTGCTGGAGTGGGAGGGCTTCGCCATCGACGGTCCCGGCGAGGGGCACCTGGGGCTGGGCTTCGATCTCGCACTCGCCGCCGTCACGACCGCCGCGCGAGGCCCGGCGGAGCTCGCCGCCCTCGTGCGTGCCGCGCCTCTGTCGGGTTCGGTCTTCCCTCGCGCGGCGGATCGGTATTTCCGACTCGAGCGGCGTCCGGTGCGCGGAGCGTCGGTGATCGAACCCGGGTTCGCGATCATGATCATCGCCGACGGCACCGCCGACCTCGACGGCGAAGCGCTGCCGACCGGTGCCACGGTCCTCATCCCGGCCGCCGCCGGCGGGATCGAGGTCAGCGGTGACGCCGAGCTCCTGATCGCGCGGCCCCCGGCGCCGTGAGGGCGATCGCGGGGGATCGAGCGGCGGATCCCGGCGGCTAGACTGGACACATGCCCGAACCGAAAGTCGCCAGCTTTCCGGCGATCCGCGGTGCGCTGAAGTTCTACCAGATCGCGTCGATCATCACAGGAGTCATGCTGCTCCTGCTGCTGACCGAGATGGTGCTGAAGTACACGCCGATCCACCTCGAGCTCTTCCTGGGAGGCTCCGGAGGACCACTGTGGTTCGCCGGCGTGCTCGCCGGACCCGACTGCCAGTGGTGGTCGCTGTTCGCCCCGATGACCAACTCCTGCGAGATGACCTCGCTGGGCGACGGGTTCAACCTCTCGCTGTTCATCCTGGTGGCGCACGGCTGGTTCTACGTCGTCTACCTGTTCGCGTGCTTCCGCATGTGGAGCCTGATGCGCTGGCGCTTCCCGCGCTTCATCCTCCTCGCGCTCGGCGGTGTCATCCCGCTGCTGTCGTTCTTCATGGAGGCGGTCGTCGCCCGTGAGGTCAAGACCTATCTCGCCACCCGAGAGGCCGCCGAGGCCTCCACCCCCGCCCCGGAAGGTGTCCGTTGACCGAACAGTCCGAGACCCAGCAGCGTCCTGCGCTCGTCGTCGACTTCGGCGCGCAGTACGCGCAGCTGATCGCCCGTCGAGTCCGCGAAGCGGGTGTGTACAGCGAGATCGTGCCGCACACCGCCACGGCCGAGGAGATCGCCGCCAAGAACCCCGTCGCGATCATCCTCTCCGGCGGGCCCTCGTCCGTGTACGAAGAGGGCGCGCCGAAGCTCGACCCGGCGGTCTTCGACCTCGGCGTCCCGACGCTCGGCATCTGCTACGGCTTCCAGTACATGGCTCAGACGCTCGGCGGCGAGGTCGCGCACACCGGACTGCGCGAGTACGGCGCGACGGATGCCGCGATCTCCGGCGACGGCGGCACGCTGCTCGGCGGTCAGCCGGCGGAGCAGAACGTGTGGATGAGTCACGGTGACCAGGTCGCCACGGCGCCGGAGGGCTTCGACGTGCTCGCCACGACCGAGGCCACGAAGGTCGCGGCGTTCGCGAACGAGGAGCGCGGGTTCTACGGCGTGCAGTGGCACCCGGAGGTCAAGCACTCCGACCACGGCCAGCGCGTGATCGAGAACTTCCTGCACAAGGGTGCCGGTCTCGCCTCCGACTGGAACAGCGGCAACGTGATCGCGGAGCAGATCGAGCGCATCCGCGAGCAGGTCGGTGACGCCCGCGTCATCTCCGCTCTCTCGGGTGGGGTCGATTCCGCGGTCTCCACGGCTCTCGTGCACAAGGCGATCGGTGACCAGCTGACCGCCGTCTTCGTCGACCACGGCCTCCTCCGCAAGGGCGAGCGCGAGCAGGTCGAGAACGACTACGTCGAGTCCACCGGTGTGCGTCTCATCACCGTCGACGCGGCAGAGACCTTCCTCGGCCACCTCGAGGGAGTGACCGACCCGGAGGAGAAGCGCAAGATCATCGGCCGCGAGTTCATCCGCGCGTTCGAGAAGGTGCAGCTCGACCTCGTCGCCGAGGCGAAGGCTTCGGGCGGCGCTCCGGTGAAGTTCCTCGTGCAGGGCACGCTCTACCCCGACGTCGTCGAGTCCGGCGGCGGTGCGGGCACCGCGAACATCAAGTCGCACCACAACGTGGGTGGCCTTCCCGACGACCTCGACTTCGAGCTGATCGAGCCGCTGCGCGCGCTGTTCAAGGACGAGGTGCGAGCGATCGGCCGCGAGCTGGGAATCCCCGAGACGATCGTCGGACGTCAGCCGTTTCCGGGGCCCGGTCTCGGCATCCGGATCATCGGTGAGGTCACCGCTGACCGTCTTGAGATTCTGCGTGAGGCCGACGCCATCGCCCGTGAAGAGCTGACGAAGGCGGGTCTCGACCAGGAGATCTGGCAGTGCCCCGTCGTGCTGCTGGCCGACGTGCGCTCGGTGGGCGTGCAGGGCGACGGCCGCACCTACGGTCACCCGATCGTGCTGCGCCCCGTGTCGAGCGAAGACGCCATGACGGCGGACTGGACGCGTCTGCCGTACGACGTGCTGTCGAAGATCTCGAACCGCATCACGAACGGCGTCCGTGACGTCAACCGCGTCGTGCTCGACGTCACGTCGAAGCCGCCGGGGACGATCGAGTGGGAGTAGGGAGCACCATGCTCCCCGATGCGGCGCCGGCTCTGCCCGACGCCGAGTACCTGGTGCTGTCCAGCCGGTTGATCCCGGGTCTGGACGGCGGGTACACGATCGCTACGCTCGCGCGCGCCCGGCAGCTGGCCGATGCCGGCGTCGCGAAGGGTGCCGGCCCGCAGCTCCTGACGTTCGACCCGGGAACCGCGGCCGATCACGCTGCCCACCGCAGGACGTTCGCGGAACAGGGGGCGCTCACCGACCCGTCCCGGATGCGCAACCTCTTCGATGAAGCGGTCGCGTCCGACGGGGGAGCGGCCGGATGGCTGCGTGCGGCAGCGGATGCCGCCGTCACCGCCGACCCCGACGTCGAGTACCGTGTGCTGACCGATGCCGACGGGCGCCCGTTCGCGGCGCTCCCGGTCATTCCGGGTAACCCCGACTGGCACCTCACCGCGGAGCCGGTCCTGGTCTACGACGGCGCGGGCGAGGTCTCCGGCGCGCTGCACGGTTTCCGTGGTCTCTACCGCGCGTGGCTCGATCATGTGGCGGCCGCGTTCGGTGACCGCCGCATCGTCGTGATCTGCGAGTCCCGCCAGCTGGGCGAGCTCATCGCGGACTGGTCGGATCCGCGGGTGCGCATCGTCCACACCATTCACACCATGCACG
The DNA here is from genome assembly GCF_000708325.1 of Microbacterium sp. Cr-K20. Taxonomy (NCBI): domain Bacteria; kingdom Bacillati; phylum Actinomycetota; class Actinomycetes; order Micrococcales; family Microbacteriaceae; genus Microbacterium; species Microbacterium sp. Cr-K20. The sequence continues at coordinate 56,663 of NZ_JARE01000059.1, forward strand.
TCGAGGCGCCCTACACGCCGGATGCGTCGATGAACACGCTCTGGACCCGGTGGTTCCGCCTGGCCGACCGCTTCGACGCCGTGATCTGGCCCACCGCCACGCAGCGTGACGACGTCGTGGCCCGCTTCGGGGATTCGGCTCTGCACGCGGTCGTGCCCAATCCGATCGCTCCCGTCGAGGGTAGGGACGACCTGCGCGAAGACGGCCTCGTCGTGGTGCTGGGCCGCCTCGCACCGGGCAAGCGCGTCGATCACGCGATCCGCGCCTTCCTCGCGGCCGACGTGCCCGGCGCCCGGATGGAGATCTGGGGCGGCGGCCCGGAGCAGGAGCGCCTGCACGCGCTGATCGAGGAGCTCGACGCCGGAGACCGCGTCGTGCTCGCCGGATACACAGACTCACCCGCGACGGTTCTCGACCGGGCGTCGATCCTGGTCACCTCCACGGCCTTCGAGGGGCAGCCCCTCGGCGTGGTCGAAGCGCTGCTGCACGGCAGTCCCGTGATCTCGTACGACGTGCGCTACGGCATCCGCGACGTGCTACAGCAGGGCGGCGGTGCCCTGGTGCCGAGCGGAGACGTCGACGCGCTGGGCGATGCGATCCGTTCCCTGCTGACCGACCCGGATCGGCTCGCGGCGCTGAGCGCCGAGGCCCCGACGGTCGCCGCGGCGTGGAGCCCGGAGCGCTCGCTCGACGCCCTCACCGCCGTGATCGCTGCGGTCGCCTCTGCGCCACCGCGTCGCTGACACCCCCGCTCTCCTTGGCGCCGGAGTCGGCGTGACGAGGGGCTCCTCGCGACCGTGAAAGAAATCTCGAAGATTTCCGTCGCCGATGTCGATCCGCGGCATTCCCGTTCGACGTCTGGAATGAGAGGGTCGAGAGACGGCCCTTCGAACAAGGAGAACATCATGAAGTTCATGCTCATCATGCGCGCAGACGACACCGCCGTCGAGGCATACAAGGAGATGCCCTTCGAGCAGGTCATCGAGGCCATGGGCAAGTACAACGAGTCGATGATGAAGGCCGGCGTGCTGGTCGCGGGCGAGGGCCTGACCGATGCCGCCGAGGGATTCGTCGTCGACTTCAGCGCGGAGAAGCCGCTCATCACCGACGGCCCGTACGGAGAGACCAAGGAGCTGTTCAACGGCTTCTGGATCCTCGAGGTCTCGTCGCGCGAGGAAGCTGCCGAATGGGCGAGCCGTGCACCCCTCGGTGCCGGATCGTTCCTCGAAGTGCGCCGGGTCACCGGCGTCGAGGACTTCCCGGCCGACAACGAGTGGATCGAGAAGGAAGCCGGCTGGCGCGAGGAGCAGGCCCAGCGCGCACAGCAGTGATGGACGGATCCGCGAACGACGAGGCCGCGCGCTCCGCCCCCGATGACGGGTCGGCGGAGCGCGCGGTCGCCGCGGTATGGCGCATCGAGTCCGCGCGCATCGTGGGGGCGCTCACCCGCATGGTCGGCGATTTCGGGCTCGCGGAGGACCTCGCCCAGGAGGCGCTGGTCGATGCGCTCCGGCAGTGGCCGGTCGAGGGGGTGCCGCGCAACGCGGGGGCCTGGCTCACGGCGGTGGCGAAGCGCAAGGCGATCGACGGATGGCGCCGGGCGGAGCGTCTGGATGCCCGGGTCGCCGCTCTCGCCCGCGACCTGGAGCGGGAGCAGGCCGAGTCTCCGGACGTGCTGTGGGACCCGGATGCCGTCGACGACGACGTGCTGCGCCTGATCTTCATCGCCTGCCACCCGGTGCTGTCGAAGGAGGCGCAGGTCGCCCTGACGCTGCGGGTGGTCGGTGGCCTGTCGAGCGAGGAGATCGCCCGTGCCTTCCTCGTACCGACGGCGACCGTGCAGCAGCGCATCGTGCGGGCGAAGAAGACGCTCGCGGCGGCGAACGCGCCCTTCGAGGTGCCGCCTCGCGAGGAGCACGCCGCGCGTCTGGGCGCGATCCTCGGCGTGCTGTACCTCATCTTCAACGAGGCGCACGCGGCGAGCAGCGGGCCGGAATGGATGCGACCCGAGCTGAGCGACGAGGCCATCCGGCTCGGCAGGGTGCTCGCAGCGCTGATGCCGCGCGAGCCCGAGGTGCACGGCCTGCTGGCGCTGATGGAGCTGACGGCGGCCCGGTTCGCCGCGCGTGTGGACGGAAACGGCGACCCCGTGCTGCTCGCCGACCAAGACCGTGGGCGGTGGGATCGCGGGCGCATCACCCGCGGTCGAGCGGCGCTGGGGACGGCCGACGCGCTCGGGCGCGGTCGCGGTGCCTACTGCCTGCAGGCCGCGATCGCCGAGTGCCACGCGACCGCGGCATCCGTGGACGACACCGACTGGGACCGCATCGTGCTCCTCTACGAGGCTCTCGGCCGGATCGCACCCTCGCCGGTCGTGGAGCTCAACCGTGCCGCCGCTGTCGCGATGGCGACCGGCCCGGCATCCGCGTTGCGCATCATCGATCAGCTCTCGAGCGCGGGAGCGCTGCGCGGGTACCACCTGCTGCCCGCGACCCGGGGGGAGTTGCTGCGGCGGCTCGGGCGCGAAGAGGAGGCACGGAGCGAGTTCGCGGTCGCCGCCGGCCTCGCGGGCAACGATCGCGAACGGTCGTTGCTCGAGCGGAAGGCTGCCGGGGCAGAGAAATGACCCGCCCCCTTCGGGAAGCGCGAAGCTGCCGAAGGGGACGGGCGTCGAGTATGCGGGAGCGTCAGTCGTTGACCTTCTGACCGCGACCCGCGATCAAGCCGTAGATCAGCAGGACGATGATCGAACCGGCGATGGCGAGGAGCCAGGTGCCCAGATCCCAGAACTCGGTCAGCGGGCGGTTGAGGATCAGGCTGCCGAGCCAGCCGCCGAGCAGGGCGCCGACGACACCGAGAAGGAGGGTGATGAACCACCCGCCACCCTGCTTGCCGGGCAGGATCAGCTTGGCGATGGCCCCGGCGATGAGGCCGAGGAGAAGAAAGCCGAGAAAACTCATGGTCAGCTCCTATGTGTCGGGAGCCCCGGGGGGCCAGGGCTCGTGACACCCACACTGCCGGTCTTCGCGACCGCACGACAACCCCTTGCGCACACCTCCCCGGGTGTGCCAAAAGGCCCGCCTCCACGGGGGAGACGGGCCTTTTGAACGGTGGTTCGCGTCAGTTGTTGCCGCGGACGATCGCGATGATGCGCAGGATCTCGACGTAGAGCCACACGACCGTGACCATGATGCCGAAGGCGCCGAGCCAGCCGTACTGGCGGGGAGCGCCGTTGCGGACGCCCTGCTGGATCTGGTCGAAGTCGAGCACCAGCGAGTACGCGGCCATGATCACGACGAGGACGCCGATGATGACGCCGAGCGGGATGCCCATGATGGTGGCGCTGAGCATGCCGAACGCCTGATCCTGCGGCAGGACGCCGGTCCACATGAGGACGAGGTTCAGCAGCGAGAAGACCAGGTAGCCGATCATCGCGATCATGAAGATCTTGGTCGCCTTCTTCGACGCGCGGATCTTGCCGCTTGCGAAGAGGGCCAGGGTCACGCCGACGACCGAGACGGTCGCGAGGGTGGCCTGGAACACGATGCCGGGGTAGATGACCTCGAAGAACGCCGAGATGCCACCGATGAAGAGGCCCTCGAGCGCGGCGTAGGCGAAGATCAGCGCGGGGCGCACCTTCTTGCGCGAGGTGAAGGTGATGACCATCGCGAGCACGAAGCCGCCGAGCGCACCGATGATCCACGGCATCATGTTGACGGGCGCCGGGTTCTGGGGGTTGTACGGCGGAGCGTCGATCCCACCGAGCGTCCACACCCAGCCGATGGCTGCGGTGACGAGCAGGATGGCGAACAGGCCGGCGGTCTTCCAGACGGTGTCCTCGACGGACATCCGGTCGGTCTCGATCGCACCGGCAGGCGGGGCCGCGTACATGCCCTCGAGCTGCGCGTTGGCCGCGACATCCATCGCCCCGTGCTGGAGCGAGGCGTTCTGCGCGCCCTGAGCAGCCTGAGGTCCGCCCGGGTAGGTCGCGACGTTGCGCGGGTCCTGCTGCTGGAAAGCAGGGTTGTTGAAAGCGAAGTTGCTCATTGGTGGGCCTCACTCCAAAGGGGGTTGTAGGTCTCTTGCCTCCACGATACTCGGGTGGTGCCGCTCCAGGCGTGTTCTACGCTGAGAGCGTGCCCAGGAAATCACCCCTCGTCATCGGGCACCGCGGTGCGCCCGGCTATCGCCCGGAGCACAGTCGCTCCTCCTACGAACTGGCGCTCGCGATGGGCGTGGATGCCGTGGAGCCCGACGTCGTCGCGACGAAGGACGGTGTCCTCGTCGTACGGCACGAGAACGAGATCTCGGGCACGACCGACGTCGCCCTGCATCCGGAGTTCGCCGATCGCAAGACGACCAAGCGTGTCGACGGACAGGCGCTGACCGGCTGGTTCACCGAGGACTTCACCTGGGCGGAGCTGTCGACCCTACGTGGGCGGGAGCGGCTGCCCGAGGTGCGGGTCTCGAGCGCGAGCTTCGACGACTCGCAGGCCATCCTCCGCCTGCGGGACGTGCTCGACATCGTGCGCGACGGTTCGACCGAGCACGGGCGGGAGATCGGCGTGGTGCTCGAGGTCAAGCACGCCACCTACTTCGCGAGCATCGGCCTCGACCTGGCTCCGCTGATCGAGCGTGAGCTGCGGGATGCGGGGTGGGCCGACGGAGAGCTGCCGCTGGTGATCGAGTGCTTCGAGTCGACGGTGCTCGGGCAGCTGCGGGAGCGCGGCGTCGCGGCGTCGTACATCTACCTGATCGAGGCGACCGGTCGCCCGTACGACCGGCTGGTGGCCGAGGGCAAGCAGGCGCTCACGTACAAGGCGACCGTCACCCCGCAGGGGCTCGACGGCCTCGTCGGACGTGTCGACGGCATCAGCGTCAACAAGAAGATGCTGCTCGACCGCGGCAACACGATCGTCGCCGATGCGCATGCGCGCGGCCTGCAGGTCTTCACCTGGACGTGCCGGCCGGAGAACGCGTTCCTGTCGCCGGAGTTCCGCGGCTCGGGTGGACGCTCGGCGTTCGGGGACTACGAGTCGGAGTGGGGCGTCATCGCGCGCCAGGGTATCGACGGCGTGTTCGTGGACCACCCCGATCTGGGCGTGGCGTTCTTCCGCAGCTGAGTGGAGCCACCGGAGGCCGGGTCAGAGGGTGCGGTCGAACGCGCCGCGACGGGTGGAGACGATCTCCTTGCCGAGCGGCATGAGCGAGATCGGGACCATCTTGAAGTCGGCGATTCCCATCGGGATGCCGATGATCGTGACGCACAGCAGGATGCCGGAGACGATGTGGCCGATCGCGAGCCACCAGCCGGCGAGGATCACCCACAGGACGTTGCCGAGGAACGAGCCGACGCCGGCCGTCGGCTTGCTGATGACCTCGCGCCCGAACGGCCAGATCGCGTACGCGGCGATACGGAACGAGGCGATCGCCCACGGGATCGTGATGATCGGGATGCACAGCAGGATGCCGGCCAGGACGTACCCGAGGAACAGGGCCCATCCGGCCAGGATGACCCAGATGATGTTGAGGATCGTGCGCATGGGGAGATTGTGTCACCCCCGAGGCTCGGTGTCTGAGCATCCGCCCCGAGGTCCCGGGCGCGCGGCGGTCCGGATGCCAGACTGACCGCATGACCGGAATCGTGGTGCAAGACGTCAGTAGAGCGTTCGGAACGGTGCAGGCGGTGCGAGGGGCCACCCTGCGAGCCGAGCCGGGCCGCGTGACCGGGCTGGTCGGGCCGAACGGAGCGGGCAAGACGACGCTGCTCCTCATGCTCGCCTCGCTCCTCGCGCCCGACTCCGGAACGATCAGCATCGGCGGCGTCGACCCCTCGGTCGACCCGCTCGCGGCTCGGCGTCTGCTGGGCTGGATGCCGGACGCACTCGGCGCCTGGCCGTCGCTCACGGCGCGGGAGACCATCGTCACCACCGCCCGCCTGTACGGCATCGAGAAGCCGGATGCCGCCGCGCGGGCGCAGCAGCTGCTCACACTCGTCGGGCTTGGGGAGCTCGCGGACTCGCCCGCGAAGGTGCTGTCGCGGGGGCAGAAGCAGAAGCTCGGCCTCGCCCGCGCCCTCGTGCACGACCCCCAGGTGCTGCTTCTCGACGAGCCGGCATCCGGACTCGACCCCGAGGCGCGTGTCCAACTGCGCGAGCTGCTGCGTCGCCTGGCTGCCGAGGGGCGCACGGTGCTGATCTCGAGCCACATCCTCTCGGAGTTGGAAGAGGTGGTCGACGATTCGGTCTTCCTCGTGGCCGGTGCCGTGGTCGACGCGGCTCCCCTGCAGACCTCTGTGCGCGCGTGGCGCGTGCGCCTGGCCGGCGCGACGCCGGAACGTCTGAACGCCGACACCTGGCAGGTGGCATCGAACCTCGGTCTGTCCCCGGACTCCCTCGCCACGGATCGCGGAGCGGTACTCGTCGGATTCGCGGGTGAGGATGCGGCGGCGCAGTCATTGCGCACGCTCGTCGAAGCGGGCCTGCCGGTAGCGGAGTTCGCCCCGGCGCAGAGCGATCTGGAGCACACGTTCCTCAACCTGTCGCATGCGCCGCTGCCGCAAACCGCCGCTTCCACCCCGCAGCATCCGGCACCGCCTGCACCCTCTTCGCCCGCCGCACCACCCGCACCACCCGCCGCGCCTCCGGCGCCACCCGCCCCCGCAGCACCGACCGGAACGGAGACGGGAGCATGAGCCTCGCGAACATCGGGATCATCGCCCGACTCGAACTGACCCAGCGGCTGCGGAGCGTCGGCTGGTACGTCCTCCTGGGTGTCTTCGCCCTCATCCTGCTCGGGGTCACCGGACTCGCGTTCGCCGTGTACTCGTGGGGCGACTTCGTCGGCGCCGGCGTCTATTCGATCGTCGTCAACATCGTGCTGCTGCTGGTCGTGCTGGTGTCACCGACCCTCAGCGGCAACGCGATCAACGGCGACCGTGATGCGGCGACCCTCGCCGCGGTCCAGGTGACCGCGGCGTCGACCGGCGACATCATGCTCGGCAAGCTCCTCGCCGCCATCGCGACCGGCGGCGCCTTCCTGCTCGTCGCCGTGCCGTTCCTCGCCCTGTCGCTCCTGGGCGGGGGAGCGGATGCGCTCGTGCTGCTGGTCTCGCTGCTCGTGCTCGCGGTCGAGATCATCGTGGTCGCGGCCATCGGCGTCGGCCTGAGCGGACTCATCGCCCGCCCGCTGTTCTCGGTCGCGGCGACGTATCTCGTGGTCGCCGGCCTCGTGTTCGGCACGCTCATCGCCTTCGGGCTGGGCGGCATGGCCGTGCGCAGCGAGGCGACGACATACTCGCGCCCGTACGACGCGAACGGCGCCCCCATCTGCGACGAGTGGGAGGTCGGCACCACCTACGAGGTGCCGCGATTCGACTACGTCTGGTGGGCGCTGTCGGCCAACCCGTTCGTCGTGCTCGCCGATGCGACCCCCACGGAGTTCTCGGCCGAGGGGTACCCGGTCGACCTGTTCGGCCAGATCAAGCTCGGCGTGCGCAGCGCGCAGCAGTCGCCGCTCGAACAGCGCTGGGACGAGTGCGACCCGAACGGCGGCTACCGCACGCCGGAGGAGATCATGGACTCGTCGGTGCCCAGCTGGTTCGTGGGACTCGGCGTGCAGATCGTCATCGCCGGCTCGCTGTTCGCCGGGGCATGGGCACGTACGCGTACGCCCGCGAAGCGTCTGCCGCCGGGCACCCGCATCGCCTGAGGATGTGAGAACGGAAGGGCGAACGGGAAGTCGCCACCTCCCGTTCACCTTCCGTGCACCGGAAGGATTCTTCGCGGCCACGCGGGATCGGTGGTCTGGGCTGGTACCCGACTGAGCCCGGTCGGGCCCCGCCTGGGGTCTGCCGGCCGACCCCCAGGAGTCCTCCATGCCCCGCCTGCAATCCGCAGCCGCGGTCGCGGCGGTGTGCGCACTGAGCGCCGCCGCCCTGCTCGCCACTCCCGCCGCCGCCATCGGCGCCTCTCCCGGCATCCGCCCGGCGGAGACGGTGTCGGCCGCGCCGAGCCTCGTGCTCAACGAGATCGTCTACGACGACGCGGCGACCGGCCTCGCCGACCAGATCGAGATCTACAACGCGGGCACCGAGACGGTCGACCTCGCCGGTTGGAAGGTCGCCGACGAGAAGCGCGACAGCTTCGGCGCGGCGCCCGAGGGCACGTCGCTCGCCCCCGGTGAGTTCCTCGTGCTCGTGAAGGACGTCGACTTCCCGTTCGGTCTCGGCAAGGGCGACGAGGTCATGCTCTTCGACCCGAGCGGCGCCGAGGCCGACTCCTATGCCTACGAGAACACCGCGCCGCTGTCGGTGTGGGCACGGTGCGCCGACGGCACGGGCGAGTGGGCGCATGCCACGACAGCGACCCCCGGCGCAGCGAACGACTGCACGGTCGCTCCCGTCGTCGGCTCGATCGTGATCAACGAGGTCGACTCGCAGCCCGCCGACTGGGTCGAGTTCTACAACCCCGGAACCGAGGCGCTCGACATCTCGGGCTACGAGATCCGCGACAACTCCGACGATCACCGCTGGCAGTTCCTGGCCGGCACGCAGATCGGAGCGGGCGAGTTCCTCGTCGTCGACGAGGGCACGATCGGTCTCGTCGGAGGAGCCGAGGCCGCGTTCCGCGACCCCATCGGCATCGGCAGCGCCGACCGCATCCGCCTGTTCGACGCGGCAGCAGCGCAGATCGACGACACCCTCCCGTGGGAGGGGCACGCGGCGATCGACGGAGACTTCTCCGCCGCCACGCTCGCACGCTGCCCGGACGGTGTCGGCGCGTTCGTGCTCGCTCATTCGACGCCCGGAGCCGCCAACTCGTGCGTCATGCCCGACGTCGTGATCAACGAGATCGAGTCGAACGGGGACACCACCGACTGGGTCGAGGTCGCGAACACCGGCAGCACGGCCGTCGATCTGTCGGGCTGGAGCGTCATGGACAGCGACCCCAGCGGTCATGCGGGTGAGACCACACCGCTGCCGGCCGGCACGACGTTGCAGCCGGGCGCATACTTCGTCTTCGACCAGCCGGCGAACTTCGTCTTCGGTCTCGGCAACGGCGACACCGTGACGGTCCGCGATGCGAACGGCAACACCGTCGACGAGCACGTGTACACCGCCCACGCCGCGGGCGTGCTGGCGCGCTGCGCCGACGGCTCCGGTGACTTCGTCGATGTCGCGGTCTCGACCAAGGGGCTGCGCAACGCCTGCGGCAATCCGGTGCGCCTCAACGAGGTCGAGTCCGACGGCGGCTCGCCCGACGACTGGGTGGAGCTGGTGAACCCGACCGACGCGGCCCTCGACGTCTCGGGCATCGTGGTGAAGGACGACGACGACACCCACGCGTACTCGATCCCGGCCGGAACCACGATCGGCGCGGGGGAGTACCTCGTGATCGAGCGCGAGCAGCTCGGCTTCGGCCTGGGCGGCGGCGACGCGGTGCGGCTGTTCGACGGCGAGCTGCTCGTCGACGAGACCAGCTGGGGCGAGGGTCACGCAGCCATCACCTGGGGGCGCTGCCCCGACACGACGGGTGCGTTCGCCGCGACGACAGAGTCCTCGAAGGGTGCCGCGAACGTCTGCGCCGGCGAGGTCACCGTCTCGCCGTGGCCCGGATCGGCCGAGGTCCGCGTGCTCGACAGCATCCCGACGTTCCTCGAGGACAGCTCGGGGCTCGACGTGCAGGAGACCGCCGACGGCGCGTTCCTCTGGGCAGTCGACAACGGCGAGGGCCGCATCTGGAAGCTCGAGGCGCACGCCGACGGCTCGGTCGAGAAGGTCGACGGCTGGGATGCGGGCAAGCGCGTCCGGTTCCAGAAGGACGCCGCTGACGCGGGTGCCGCAGGCCCGGACACCGAGGGCATCACGGTGGACGGAAACGGCTTCGTGTACGTGGCCTCGGAGCGTGACAACAGTGCCAAGGGCGTGAACCAGAACAAGGTCCTGAAGGTCGACCCCGAGGCGTCGAACGGCGACCTCGTCGCACAGCAGGAGTGGGACCTCACCGCGCTGCTGCCCTCCGTCGGGGCGAACCTCGGTATGGAGGCCGTGCAGTGGGTGCCGGATGCCGCGCTCGCCGGAAAGCTCTTCGACGACAACACCGGTGCGGCGTACAAGCCCGCGGACTATGCCGGCCACGGTGGCGGGCTGTTCCTGGTGGCGGTCGAGGACAACGGCCACGTGTATGCGTTCGCGCTCGGCGGTGACGGCTCGGCCACCCTCGTCTCGGAGGTCGCTCCCGGGCTCGCCGGCGTGATGGCTCTCGACTACGACAGCGTGCGCGGCACGCTGTGGGCTGTCTGCGACGACGGCTGCCAGGGCCGTTCGGCCGAGATCTCCCTCAACGGCACCGCCCAGCCGGGCATCGTCCAGTACGCGCGTCCGGCCGGCATGCCCGACATCAACAACGAGGGCTTCGCGACTGCGCCGGCTTCGCTGTCGGTCGACGGTCAGCGTCCGGTGTGGTGGTTCGCCGACGGCTTCGCCTCCGAGTCGCTGCGCACCGGGACGCTTCCGGGCGTCGCCGGTGAGAACCCCGGCGGCGAGAACCCCGGCGGCGAGAACCCCGGCGGCGAGAACCCCGGTGGGGAGAACCCGCCGCTGCCCGGCACGGACCTGGTCGACGGCAACCGCAACGGCGTGACGGTCGATCCCGCGGTCGCCACCCGCGGACAGAAGGTCACGGTCACCGTCGGCGCGGACGCGGCGGGGGAGGGCATCGCGGTGTGGATGTACTCCGACCCGGTGCAGCTCGCGACAGGCGCGCTGTCCGCGGCAGGGTCGATCACCGTGACGGTCCCGACCGATGCCGCGCTGGGTGCACATCGGATCGCGGTGTACGACGCCGACGGGGCGCTGCTCGGCTGGGCCGACATCCGCATCTCCGAGGGCGCAGGCGGGCTCGCCGCGACCGGTGCCGAGTTCCCCGTCGCCGCGCTCGCGCTGGCGCTGATGCTCCTGGTCGCGGGAGGGGTGGCGGTCCGCCGCCGCCGCACACGCACCGTCTGAGATCGGAGGGGTGCGCGGGTTCGCCCGCGCACCCCACCGCAGCATCACCGGGCGCCGCCTCCTCGTGCCGCAGTGTCGGTGCCGACGCCTAGACTCATAAGGCCATGACCGAAGCTCCTCTCATCGTCCCCGGATCCGTCGGCCCCCGCTCCTCCGGGGCCCCGGGGCAGGACGATCTCCTCGCCGGCCTGAACCCGCAACAGCTCGAGGCCGTCACCTATCGCGGGCCCGCGCTCCTCATCGTCGCGGGTGCCGGATCGGGTAAGACGAGCGTCCTCACCCGGCGCATCGCCTCGCTGCTCCACGCGCGTGAAGCCTGGCCGAGTCAGATCCTCGCGATCACCTTCACCAACAAGGCCGCCGGTGAGATGCGGGAGCGCGTCGAGGGACTGATCGGCGACGCCGCCCGCGGCATGTGGATCTCGACGTTCCACTCGGCCTGCGTCCGCATCCTGCGGCGCGAGGCCCAGCAGTTCGGCTACACGAAATCATTCACGATCTACGACTCCGGCGACTCGCGTGCGCTGCTGAAGCGCCTGGTCAAGGAGCACGAGGCCGACGCCTACGGGCTCACCCCGGCATCCGTGCAGTCGCGCATCTCCAAGCTGAAGAACGAGCTGTCCGACGCCGAGTCCTACGCCCGGCAGGCCAACATGAGCGACCCGGCCGAGCGGGTCTTCGTCGAGGTCTTCGCCGACTATCAGCGGCAGCTGCAGAAGGCCAACGCCTTCGACTTCGACGACCTCATCGGTCAGACCGTCTACCTGTTCCGCGCCTTCCCGCAGGTCGCCGACACGTACCGCCGACGGTTCAGGCACATCCTCGTCGACGAGTACCAGGACACGAACCACGCGCAGTACTCGCTCATCCACGAGCTCACGCGCCCCGTCTCCGGTGCTGCGGGCTCTGCCCCCGACCCGTATGCCTCCAACGGCATGATGATCTTCGAGCCCGATCCCGCGCCCACGGCGGATGCCGGCGAACCGGGCGCCTCGCTCACTGTGGTCGGCGACTCCGACCAGTCGATCTACGCCTTCCGCGGTGCCGACATCCGCAACATCAGCGAGTTCGAACGCGACTTCCCGGGCGCCCGTGTGGTGCTGCTCGAGCAGAACTACCGCTCGACGCAGAACATCCTCTCCGCCGCCAACGCCGTGATCGGCAACAACTTCGACCGCAAGGACAAGAAGCTCTGGAGCGACAAGGGCGACGGCGACGCCATCATCGGCTTCACCGGCTACTCGCAGCACGACGAGGCGCAGTTCGTCGCCGACGAGGTCGAGGCGCTGCACCGTGCGGGCATGCCGTACTCCGAGATGGCCGTGTTCTACCGCACGAACTCGCAGTCCCGTGCGCTGGAAGAGATCTTCATCCGCTCGGCCGTGCCCTACAAGATCATGGGCGGCACCAAGTTCTACGACCGCGCCGAGATCAAGGACGCGCTCGCCTACCTGGTGTCGGTCGCGAACCCGGCCGACGAGATGTCGGTGCGACGCATCCTGAACAAGCCGCGGCGCGGCATCGGAGATGTGACCGAGACGGCCATCGCCCGTTTCGCCGAAGAGCATGGCATCAGCTTCCGCGACGCGCTGTCGATGCCGGGGCAGCTCGGCGTCGGCCCGAAGATCCAGGCCGCGATCGGACAGCTCGACGCCGTGCTCGCCGAGGCTGCCGCGATCCTGACTCCCGCCACCGGCGAGGTGCCGCCTCCCACGAGCGTGGCCGACGGTCTGGGCGTGTTGCTCGGCAAGAGCGGCTACCTCGACGCGCTGCGCGCCAGCCGCGACCCGCAGGACGAGGCCCGTGTCGAGAACCTCGACGAGTTCGTGGCCGTCGCCCGCGACTTCGCCCGCAACAACCCCGAGGGCACGATCGTCGACTTCCTCACCGAGGTCGCGCTGGTGTCCGACGCCGACGACCTCGACGACGAGTCCGGTTCGGTGTCTCTCATGACCATGCACACGGCGAAGGGCCTCGAGTACGACGCCGTGTTCGTCACGGGTGTCGAGGAAGACCTGATCCCGCACCGCATCTCGGCGGGAGAACCCGGTGGGCCGCAGGAGGAGCGCCGGCTCTTCTATGTCGGCATCACGCGCGCCCGCAAGCGACTGCACCTGTCGCTCGCCATGACGCGGGCGCAGTTCGGCGAGGTCACCGTGGCGATGCCCAGTCGCTTCCTGCAGGAGATCCCGGCGAACCTCATCGACTGGCGGCAGTCGCCGGGAGATGTGAACTCCCGCGGCGGAATGCAATCGCGGGCACTGAACGCCCGTCGCCAGGGCGGTTTCGGCGGCTCCGGCTCGGGCGACCGGTTCGCCGTCAAGACGCTGCCCGGCCGTGACTCCCTCAAGCCGCTGTCGACCGCGATGGACAAGTTCCCCAACCGGGTCACGGCCAAGATGCGCGACAACGGCGACCTCGAGCTCACCGCGGGCGACCGCATCCGTCACGTCGACTTCGGCGAAGGGCGGGTGGATGCCGTGACCGGCGAGGGCGCGAAGCGCATCGCCCATGTGCGGTTCGACTCGGCAGGGCAGAAGAAGCTGCTCATCAAGGTCGCGCCGATCGAGAAGATCTAGCCCGCGCCGCGCGCCCGGCACCGGCGGAGCACGCAGGGGAATGCCGGTTAGGCTGGCTGATTATGGCCCTCTTCTCCCGCCGCAAGAAGTCCGCAGACGATGCTGTCACCCCCGCCCCCGACGCGGAGGAGACCGCGACCGGGTCGGATACCGTGAACGCCGATCAGGGCGGGGCCGAGGCCGAGCAGCCCGTCGAGGCGCCGTCGATCGGCATCTCGGTGCAGGCGTTCCGCGGCGTCGGTGCCCAGGCCGGGCCCGAGGTCGCGCTGCCGACCTCCGATGCGCAGTCCGAGGCAGCAGCCGCGGACCCGCGTCCGGCGCAGCCCGCTGCTCCCGCGCAGCCCGCAGCTCCCGAGGAACGGCGTCTTCCGCTCGCCTCGCCCCTGCCGCCCGAGCAGACCGAGACCGTCGCAGGGATGAAGGACAACGTCCTGCTCCGCGAAGCCCTCACCGAGATCGAGGCGGGCGCGAGCAACGACCAGCTCCTCGGTGTGATGCGTCAGGCGCTCCAGGGCCACCTCTACATCCGCGTGAACGGCGACGCGCGTGCGCAGATCAGCGAAGGAAAGCCGCTGTCGGTCGCTGTCGTGCGCGACAACGACGACCGGCAGTTCATGCTGGCCTTCAGCTCGGCCCGTGCCGTGCGCGATTCGGTGCAGCTCGAGGCCGACCCCGCCGCGACCTCTGCCGTCGCGCAGCCGGTGACCTCGGTGCTCCAGCAGGTCGTGTCCGGTGACTTCGCCGGCCTCATCGTCGACAACGCCTCCGCCCCGCATCGCGTGGTGTTCCCCACCGATCTGCTGCAGAAGACGCTCGAACAGGCCGACGTCGACATGACGGTCAAGAGCATCCTCGCCGCTCCGCGCGAGCAGGACTCGACACTCAAGGTCGGCGAAGCGCTCGCGGTGAAGCGGATGTGGGTCGCCGTGAACGAGGGTGACGGCAGCGGCCAGGCCGGTATCGCCGAGGCGCAGACCACCGACGGGCGCCGCTTCCTGCAGCTGTTCTCCCACCCCCTCGAGGTGATCGCGCTGGGCCGCGGCGACCGTCCGCTCCCGTTCGAGCCGGAGCAGCTGGCGAAGGTCCTGTCGAGCCATTCCGACATGGCGGGTGTGATCGTCGACTCCGCGGGTCCGTCGATCGTCGTCGAGCGGGATGCGCTCACCCCGGTTCTCGCGCTGGCTGTCGCCCTCGGCGACTGAGCGGTACCGGAGTCCGTCGTCCTCCACCGGCGCGGGGTACCGCCCGTCGGGCCATCGCTCTAGGGTCGGAGCATGGCCTCAGAACGTGTGACCCTGACCATCGCCGACTCCGACGGAGAGCGCGATGTGGCCCTCTCGAGCCCGAACCGGGTGGTGTGGCCCGACCTCGGCATCACGAAGGCGGAGCTGGCCGAGTACGCCCAGCTCGTCGCAGTTCCCTTCCTCGCGGCCAACGGCAACCGTCCGGTGTCGCTCGAGCGCTTCCGCGACGGCGTCGGCGCGTCCGATGGACCGCGCGCCGAGGGCTTCTTCTCGAAGAACCCGCCCAAGGGGACGCCCGACTTCGTCGACGCCGTCACCGTCACGTACAACAGCGGACGTCAGCATCCGCAGATCGTGCTCAACCGGGCGAGCGCGATCGTCTGGGCCGTGCAGATGAACACGATCGTGTTCCACCCCTGGGCGTCGCTGGCCACCGACGCGGACAACCCGGTCGAGTTGCGCATCGACCTCGACCCGCAGCCGGGCACGGACTTCGCGGATGCCGTGACCGCGGCGCACACGCTGCGCGAGGTGCTGCGCGAGGCGGGACTCGAGGCGTTCGCCAAGACCAGCGGCAACCGCGGTCTGCATGTCTTCGCTCCCATCG
Organism: Microbacterium sp. Cr-K20; assembly: GCF_000708325.1. Taxonomy (NCBI): domain Bacteria; kingdom Bacillati; phylum Actinomycetota; class Actinomycetes; order Micrococcales; family Microbacteriaceae; genus Microbacterium; species Microbacterium sp. Cr-K20. The sequence continues at coordinate 72,101 of NZ_JARE01000059.1, forward strand.
AGCCGACCCACGAGTTCCTGGATGTGCGGCACGGCGTGATCGCGGCCGGGCGCGAACTGGAGCGGCGGATGCCGGAGCAGGTCATCACGAACTGGTGGAAGGAGGAGCGCGGGGAGCGGATCTTCGTCGACTTCAACCAGGCCAACCGCGACCGGACGATGGCCGGCGCCTACAGCCCCCGCGCGCTGCCGGGGGCGACGGTGTCGACTCCGGTGCAGTGGGACGAACTCGACGGCCTGGATCCGCGCACGTTCACGGTGCGCAGTATCCCGAAGCGCCTCGAGGAGGTAGGTGACCCCTGGGCGACGATGCAGGCTTCTCCCGGCCGCATCGACACCCTGCTGGAGTGGTGGGAGCGCGACAGGGCGAACGGACTGGGAGAGCTGCCGTTCCCGCCCGAGTTCCCGAAGATGCCGGGGGAGCCGCCCCGCGTACAGCCGAGCAAGAAGGTCGCCGCGAACTGGGACGAAGACGGTACTCCCGCCGAGAAGGACTGACCTTGCGGGCCGGGCATTTTCGTATAACACTATTGATATGATCTCGCGCGAAACCATCAACGGCAGTCCGGTCACCGAGGAGCAGATCGCCGCGTGGTCTGCCGAAGCGGAAGCCGGATACGACGCAGAGGTTCTCAAGAAGCGCGGTCGCGGGCGGCCGGGACGCGGAGCGGCACCATCGCAAGTCGTGGCGCTGCGGCTTACTCTCGACGAGATCGCGGCGCTCGACGCCCGTGCGGAACGCGAAGGCAAAACTCGATCCGAGGTGATCCGCGAGGCGTTGTCGTCTGCAGCCGTGTGAAGGTTCATCCACGCGATGCCGGCGAGGCCTCAGATGATCGCTCTGCTCCCGTGAACGGCGAAGGGTACGAGACCTCTGTGGGACCTCTCCGAACGGCCCGTCAGCGGAGGACGTCGGCGAGGTCGTAGCCGGCGACCGTGTCGAGCTGGTCGTAGGTGCAGGAGCGGGCGTCACGGTCGGGCCGCCACCGCTCGAACTGCACCGTGTGGCGGAAGCGGGCGCCTTCGAGCTGGTCGTAGCGGACCTCGAGCACCCGCTCGGGGCGCAGCCGCACGAACGAGACGTCCTTGCTGCCGCTGAACCGTGACCGCTCGCCTTCTGCGGTCAGCGCTTCGCCGCTGTCGTCGCGCTCGACGAGGGGAGCGAGCTCGTCGACGAGCTCCTGCCGCCGCACGTCACTCCAGGCGGCCACACCGCCGACCTGCCGCAGCACCCCGTCGTCGCTGTACAGACCGACCAGCAGCGATCCGACGCCGGATCCGGACTTGTGGATGCGGTAGCCGAGCGCGACCACATCGGCCGTGCGGGCGTGCTTGATCTTGAACAGCGTCCGCTTCCCCGGCGCATACGGCTGGTCGAGGGGCTTGGCGACGACACCGTCGAGTCCTGCTCCTTCGAATTCGGCGAGCCAGCGGACGGCCGCGTCGCGGTCTCGAGTCGTGCGGGTGATGTGCAGCGGATGGTCGACGCCGTCCATGAGTGTCTCGAGACGGGACCGCCTTGTCTCGAAGGGCTCCGTCAGTAGATCGTCGTCGCCGAGGGCGAGCAGATCGAAGGCGATGAACATCGCCGGCGTCTCCGCCGCGAGCTTCGCGACGCGCGAGGCCGCCGGGTGGATGCGCTGGCTCAGCGCCTCCCAGTCGAGGCGCTGCGAGCCGAGTGGTCCGGTGGCGACGACGATCTCCCCGTCGAGCAGGCACGGCCCGGGCAGCAGGTCGGGGATCGCCTCGACCAGCTCGGGGAAGTACCGTGTCAGCGGCTTCGCGCCCCGAGAGCCGATCTCCACGGTCTCGCCGTCCCACGCGATGAGGCCGCGGAAGCCGTCCCACTTGGGTTCGAACAGGAGCCCACCGGAGGTTTTCACCGGGTCCGGAACCGCCGGCACCGCCTTGGCGAGCATCGGCGCGGGGATCTCGTAGCGCATGGTCCCATCCTGGCCGCGGGGCATCGATTCCGGTACCCCGGCGTCGCCGCCGATCGAGCGTCAGCCGAACACGTCGTCGAGCCCGGCCGGCATCCCCGCGTCGTGCAGCACGGTGCGGGCCGCGTGCCAGCCGGCCATACCGCTCACCGCGGGTCCCGGCGGAGTCGACGCCGATGCCAGATACACCCCGCGCATCGGGGTGCGCCAGGGCAGCGGAGACACCACCGGGCGCCGCACCGCCTGCCGGATGTCGAACACGCCACCGGAGATGTCGCCGCCGATCTCCCCGGGGTTGATCGCCTCCCGAGACGACGCGGGCACCGCGTGATGAGCCAGGATCAGATCCCGGAAGCCCGGCGCAAAGCGCTCCACCTGCGCCGTGATGAGCTCGGTGGGATCGAGGTCGGAGCCGTTCGGCACATGGATGTACGCCCACAGGACGGCCTTGCCCTCGGGCGCGCGCGTCGGGTCGAAGACGGAGGGCTGCACGGCGAGCACGTAGGGGCGCGCGCTCACACGACCCGCGGCCACGGCGTTCTCGCTCGCCCACACCTCTTCGCGGGTGCCGCCGAGGTGCAGGGTCACCGCGTTTCGCACCTCCGGGTTCGACCACGGGATGGGGCCGTCGAGCGCGAAGTCCACCTTGGCCGCGGCGGCGCCGTATCGGTAGCCGCGGAGCGCTCTGGCATATCCGGCCGGCACGTCGGGGTGGGTGAGGGCGAGGCGGGGCGAGGTGTTCAGCAGGAGCACGTCCCCGCGGGAGGGGTCGCCCGCGTCCAGGGTGCTCAGGTCGTTCACGCGCGCACCGGTCTCGACCGTTCCCCCGTGCGCTTCGAGGTCGGCCACCAGTGCATCGGCGATGGTCTGCGACCCGCCGCGCGGGTAGGGCCAGCCCCCGGCGTGGGCGAGAGCGGCGAGGAGGAGCCCCGCTGCCGCCCCGGCGAGGGTCGGCTGCGGGGAGTTCGCGTGGGCCACGACTCCCGACATCAGGGCGGCGGCCTCCTCGGCCCGGAACGAGACGCGGGCGAGAGGGGTGCCCTGGTCGAGCATCCGGATCGCGTAGCGCACCGCGGTGACGGGGTCGGCCGGCATCCGGAGGAGCTGATTGCCCGTGAAGTCCGTCACCCCTTCGATGTGCGTGCTGAGCGGACGCAGGCGGGTCAGCCAGGCGTCGCGGTCGGGTCCGAGGGCGGCGGCGGTGCGCTCGATGTCCCGCCAGGCGACGGCCGCGCGGCCGCCGTCGAGGGGGTGGGCGAACGAGATGTCGGGGCGGATCCATTCGATGCGCTCGTCGAGCCGGAAGGCGCGGAAGAACGGCGAGGACACCGCTGCCGGATGCACGGCGGAGCACACGTCGTGGCGGAAGCCCGGAAGCGTCCCTTCTCGGGTGCGCAGCCCGCCGCCGATCGTGTCAGCGGCCTCGAGAACGCGGACCTCATAGCCGGTGCGGGCGAGCGCCACCCCGGCGGCGAGGCCGTTGGGTCCGGATCCGATGATCGTCGCGCGTGCCATGCGGCCAGTCTCGCACGGGCAGAGTGGTCGAAAGAGGGGGTTGCGGCGTGCGATCCTGGAACAAATGAAAGAAGTACAAGGGCCGACCCCCGCAGGCACCTCCCGTCCATACCGTTCGCTCCAGGAAGCGCTGCGCGCGCACCGCATCGACCCGTCGAACCACGCGTTCATCGCGGAGATCACCCAGACGATCGGAATCAGCTCGTTCATCGACCGTGGTCGCTACATCGAGGCCATCCGTCGCGGTGAGGGCGCCGCGCTGCACATCGGACGCACCTACACGAACGGTTTCACCGAGGACGAACGGCTCGTCGTCGGGTCCACTCCGCTTCGTCTGCAGCCGAGCGAGGGTCGCGCGCCCTACTTCTACGTCAGCCACCCGAGCGAGTTCATCCCGCTGACCCCGCCTCGCGCTGCCAAGCGCACCACGACTCCTCGTGTCTCCGCTCCGCGTGCCGAGAAGGCACCCAAGCCGGTGGAGGAGCGGGACTACGGCGTGTGCGACCTGTGCTTCATGGTGAAGACCCCGTCCGGCGGCTGCGGCTGCGACTGACGGTGAGCGTCGACGCGCACCGTCCGCTCGAGCGACCGGTGATCCGCGTAGCCGATCTGACCGGGCCCGATGCGATCGAGGTCGGTTCCGCGGTGCGGGCCTATCTGCTGCAGACCGAGCTCGAGAAGCACCAGCAGGAAGAGACCGTTCCGGACCCTGACGCCCCGCTCCCGGAACGCTATCGCCGCGAGGTGGAGACCCCGGCCGCCGCGTATGCCGGGCATCGGGTTCTGCTCGCACAGTTTGAGGAACGCGTCGTCGGTGTGGTCGTGCTCTCGGAACGGGACGGGATCGCGGAGATCAAACGTCTCTGGGCGGTTCCCGCAGCCCGCGGCCGCGGTGTGGGGTCGGCGTTGCTCGACAGTGCCGTGCACGCGGCGGCCGAATCAGGCGCGACCGAAGTTCGGCTGTCCGTCTGGGACTGGCGACAGGGTGCTCTGCGCCTCTACGAATCGCGCGGCTTCGAGCGCGTGCCGTCCTGGGATGACCGGGAGCGGCTCGTGTGCCTGGTGCGCCCGATCTGACGAGACCGCGGCGAACGCTCGCCGGCTGCGATCTCAGGCGAACGCGCTCATCCCGGTGATGTCACGCCCGAGCAGCAGCGCCTGCACGCTCTCCGTGCCCTCGTAGGTGTGGATGGCCTCGATGTCGGCCATGTGCTGGATGACGCCGTTCTCGAGCAGGATGCCGTTGCCGCCGAGCAGGTCGCGGGCGGTCGAGGCGATGCGTCGCGCGGCGCGCGTGTTGTGGAACTTCGCGAGCGACGCCTGGGTCGGCCGCAGCTCGCCCGCGGTCTCGAGATCGGCCATCCGCCGGCAATACAACTGCATGGCGGTGAGATCTTCGAGCATGTGGGTGAGGCGCTCCTGCACCATCTGGAACTTCGCGAGCGGCTTGCCGAACTGCACGCGCTGTGTCGCGTAGGCGAGCGCGGCCTCGTAGCAGGCGGTCGCGTGTCCGAGCGCCGACCAGGCGACGCCGGAGCGGGTCGCGTACAGCACGGTCGAGGCGTCCTTGAAGCTCTTCGTCCCCGGCAGCACGGCGTCGAGCGGCACGCGCACATCATCCAGGACGATGTGGGCCTGGTGGATCGCCCGCAGCGAGGCCTTGCCGCGGATCACGCTGCCCGCATAACCCGGGGTTTCCTGCTCGACGAGGAAGCAGCGGACCGCTCCGTGTTCGTCGGCGCCCTCGTCGTCGACCCGCGCCCATACGAACGTGATGCCGCCGGACGCGCCGTTGCCGATCCACTTCTTCGCGCCGCGGATGACCCACGAGTCACCGTCGCGGCGGGCGACGGTCTCGAGGGAGACGGAGTCCGAGCCGTGGTCGGGTTCGGTCAGGGCGAAGGAGCCGAGGACCGAGCCGTCGGCGAGAGCGGTCAGCCACCTCTCCTGCTGGGCCGGAGAGCCGAACAGGGCGAGGGTGCGCAGGGCGAGTCCGCCCTGCACCGCGAGGATCGTGCCCAGCGAGCCGTCGCCGCGGGAGATCTCCATGTTGACGAGCCCGGCAGCCAGCGGCGACACGCTCGTGAGAGCGGGGTGCTGGACGCCATCGACGACGAGATCCATCTCGCCCATCCGGCGCGCGGCCTCGAGCGGGTACTCCGCGCGGTCCCAGGCGTCCGCCATCTGCGGGGCGACCTCGTCGACGTAGGACTTCGCCCGGTCCCACGCCTCGCGATCGGCTGCGGGGATGTCGGTGAAAGCGGCGTAGTAGTCGCTGTCCTGACGCGCGGTGATGTCGTACGACGAGACCCGTTCGCCGGGGAACGGGGTGGCTGCAGTGCTCATGGGGCTCCTTCGTGGACCTGAGTATCGTACTCCTCGATACTCGGTTCCACGACCCTGACGCGGCTAGTCGAGCTCCGACTGCAGGCGGCGGGACACCTCGGCGATCGGCATCGAACGTGGGAACACCGCGACGACCATGTCGTCCGGGGCGGTGGCGGCTTCGCCCGCCACACCGTAGCGGCGGCGCACATCGGCCAGTGCCGTCTGCAGGGTAGACAGCGGCACTTTCTTGCGCCCCCGCAGCAGCTGGCGCAGCACGTGGTTGTGCACGGCGGTCACGAGGGCGGCGAAGCCCACGGCGTCCAGCGGGTCGACGCCGGGAAGCGCACCGCGCAGGTACTCGTCGAACAACCTCTCGTATCGGAAGACCGTGATGATCTCGCGTTCGCGCAGCACGGGCACCTCGCGGACGATCTGGTAGCGACGGCGGGCGAGCTCGGGGTCGTGCGCGAAGTGCGCGAAGACCGACTCGGATGCTGCGCACACCGCGCCCCACGGATCGTCGTGCCCCTCGGCGAGGAACTCCCTGAGCTGCTCGAGCAGCACCTCGTGGTCGGCGAACACCACGTCCTCCTTGCCGCCGAACTGGCGGAAGAACGTCGAGCGCGAGACACCGGCGGCCTTGGCGATCTGTTCCACCGAGGTCTGGTCGAACCCCTGGGCGCTGAAGAGCTCGAGCGCTGCGGCCACGACGCCGGTGCGCAGTTCTGCGGATTCGTGCATGGCGAAAGCCTAGACCTCGGCGGGCGGAGACGCCGAGGCGAGGCCGTCATACTGAGAGCGTGAGTGAGCGCGGAATTGCGGCCGGATGGTTCGAGACCCGGCGACGCGGCACCCTGCGCTGGTGGGACGGCTCGCGCTGGACCGAGCACATCGCGGTGCGAGGGCGGACGACCACGCTCGCCGAGGACAGGGCGTCCGTGCGCAGGCAGCTCATCCTGACAGAGGTGGTGCTGGTCGCCCTGATGGTCGTCTCCATCCTCATCGCCTTGTGGGGCTCGCTGCCGGTCGTCGCCGTCCGCCCCGTGATCGTGGCGGCCGGCACAGCGGCGGTGTGCGTCCCGATCGTGATCGCGCGCCAGCTCCGTCTGGTCGCGCTGCCGTCGCGGCGCTTCGGTGTACCGGCACTGCGCTGACCCGGCGATGCCGCGGCCGCAGGAGCGTCCAGGCCGAGGTAGTAGGCTGGGGGACTGGTCGATGTCTCGACATCGAGAGAATTACCAGACAGCAGCCCAGTGAAGGAACCACAGTGGATCTGTACGAGTACCAGGCACGAGACGTTTTCGAAAAGTACGGAGTGCCGGTCCTCGCCGGCATCGTCGCGGACACCCCTGAAGAGGTGAGGGCGGCCGCCGAGAAGATCGGTGGAGTGGTCGTCGTCAAGGCTCAGGTCAAGACCGGCGGCCGTGGCAAGGCGGGCGGCGTCAAGGTCGCCAAGACGCCCGATGAGGCGTACGAGGCAGCGAAGGCCATTCTCGGCCTCGACATCAAGGGCCACGTCGTCAAGCGCGTCATGGTCGCGCAGGGCGCGCGCATCGCCGAGGAGTTCTACTTCTCCGTGCTGCTCGACCGCGCCAACCGCTCCTACCTGAGCCTCTGCTCGGTCGAGGGCGGCATGGAGATCGAGGAGCTCGCGGTGGAGCGTCCCGAGGCGCTCGCGCGCGTCGAGGTCAACCCGCTCACGGGCATCGACAAGGAGAAGGCCGTCGAGATCGCTCGCGCGGCGAACTTCCCCGAAGACCTCGTCGAGAAGGTCTCCGACGTGTTCGTCAAGCTCTTCGACGTCTACAAGGGCGAGGACGCGACGCTGGTCGAGGTCAACCCGCTGGTGCGCACCGAAGAGGGCGACATCATCGCGCTCGACGGCAAGGTCACGCTCGACGACAACGCCTCCGAGATCCGTCACCCGGAGCACGAGGCGCTCGAGGACAAGGACGCCGCAGACCCGCTCGAGGCCAAGGCCAAGCAGTCGGGCCTCAACTACGTGAAGCTCGACGGCGAGGTCGGCATCATCGGCAACGGCGCAGGGCTCGTCATGTCCACGCTCGATGTGGTCGCCTACGCGGGCGAGAACCACAACGGCGTGAAGCCGGCCAACTTCCTCGACATCGGCGGCGGCGCCTCGGCCGAGGTCATGGCCGCGGGCCTCGACGTCATCCTCGGCGACCCGCAGGTCAAGAGCGTGTTCGTCAACGTGTTCGGTGGCATCACGGCGTGCGACGCCGTCGCCAACGGCATCAAGGGTGCACTCGAGACGCTGGGCGCCACGGCCTCCAAGCCGCTCGTCGTGCGCCTCGACGGCAACCGCGTCGACGAGGGTCGCGCGATCCTCGCCGAGTACGCGCACCCGCTCGTGACCCTGGCCGCCACGATGGACGAGGGCGCCGACAAGGCCGCCGAGCTCGCCAACGCCTGAGACTGAAGGACTAGAAGAATGTCGATCTACCTCAACAAGGACTCCAAGGTCATCGTCCAGGGCATCACCGGCGGCGAGGGCACCAAGCACACCGCGCTGATGCTCAAGGCCGGCACCCAGGTCGTCGGTGGCGTGAACGCCCGCAAGGCCGGCACCACGGTCGCCCACACCGACAAGGACGGCAACGCCGTCGAGCTGCCCGTCTTCGCCTCGGTCGCCGAGGCCATGAAGGAGACCGGCGCCGACGTGTCGATCGCCTTCGTCCCCGGCGCCTTCACGAAGGACGCGATGATCGAGGCCATCGACGCCGAGATCCCGCTGCTCGTCGTCATCACCGAGGGCGTCCCCGTCGGCGACTCGGCCGAGGCCTGGGCCTACGCGCAGAGCAAGGGCAACAAGACCCGCATCATCGGCCCGAACTGCCCCGGCATCATCACGCCGGGCGAGGCGCTCGTCGGCATCACGCCGGCGAACATCACGGGCAAGGGGCCGATCGGCCTCGTGTCGAAGTCGGGCACCCTGACCTACCAGATGATGTTCGAGCTGCGCGACCTGGGCTTCTCGACCGCCATCGGCATCGGCGGCGACCCGGTCATCGGCACCACGCACATCGACGCGCTCGCCGCGTTCGAGGCCGACCCTGAGACCAAGGCCATCGTCATGATCGGTGAGATCGGCGGCGACGCCGAGGAGCGCGCGGCCGACTACATCAAGGCGCACGTCACCAAGCCGGTCGTCGGCTACGTCGCGGGCTTCACGGCTCCCGAGGGCAAGACCATGGGTCACGCCGGTGCGATCGTCTCCGGCTCGGCCGGTACCGCTCAGGCGAAGAAGGAGGCCCTCGAGGCCGCCGGCGTCAAGGTCGGCAAGACGCCGTCCGAGACGGCAGACCTGATGCGCGCGATCATCGAGTCGCTCTGATCTGAGTTACGCTTGATCTGAAGGCCCCGGACTCCACTCCGGGGCCTTCTTTCATCCCCTCGGTTGGTGGACCGTCGAGTCAGGTGCGCGGGGCCACCGCGTCCAGAATGTCGTCGAGCGCCGTGTGGGCCTGCGTCCGCGCGTCGGTATCGTCCGGGTGCGCGGCGAGCCAGAGCGCGAGTTCGTTCATCGCTCCGGACAGCGCCGCGGTCAGGGCGTCGAGGAGGGCGGGGGCGGCCCCGGCTTCGAGTAGTCCCAGGCGCAGTTCCCGCTCGGGCCCATCGGCATCCAGCTTTCGCCATTCCTGCCAGCCGAGCACGGCCGGGCCGTCGACGAGGAGGATGCGCGAAGCCGCTCCTCGGGTGATGGCGTCGAGGAACGCGTGGCTGCCGTCGCGGAGCGCGGCGTCCGGAACGCCCGCAGCAGTGGCCTGCACGATCGCCCCCGCGACGACCTCCTGCTGTTCCGCAGCGACCGCCGCGAAGAGCAGCGGCTTCGACGAGTAGTGGTGGTACGCGGCGCCGCGGGTGACTCCGGCCGCCTGGGCGATCTCGTCGACGGACGCGGTGGCGTATCCCTGTTCGGCGAAGTGCGCGGTCGCGGCATCGAGGATCCGGCGTGCGGTCTCAGCGGCGTCGGCGGCGGATGCTCGGGGCATGGGGTTCCTTTACGTGCGGCGTGTATGTATTCTAACGGAAGGATACAAACACACTGTACGTAAAAGGAGAGATGATGGAGATCACGAGCTTCTATCCGGTGCTGATGGTCGACGACGTCGCCGCTGCCACGCAGTTCTACCGCGAGGAACTCGGCTTCGAGACGACGTTCGAGGCCGACTGGTACGTGAGCCTGCGCTTCGCCGGCGGAGAGCTCGCGCTTCTGGACCGGACACACGAGACCATCCCGGAAGGCTTCCGCGAGCCGGTGCGCGGACTGCTGCTCAACGTCGAGGTCCCCGATGCCGTAGCCGAACACGCGCGGCTGGTCGGGGAGCGCGGGCTGCCGGAGCGGCTGCCCCTGCGGGACGAGGCCTTCGGGCAGCGGCACTTCATCGTCGAGGCTCCCGGTGGTGTGCTGATCGACGTGATCGAGCCGATCGAGCCGTCCGCGGAGTTCGCCGCCGCCTACGGGGGCTGAACACCACAGAGGGGCGGATGCCGCAGCATCCGCCCCTCTTGTGATGCTTCGGGTCAGATCCCGACGCCGAAGAGCGCCTCGATGGGCCCTCGCGCGAAGAAGATCAGGAAGCCGGCGCCGACGACCCACAGCAGCGGGCTGATGGTCTTGGCCTTACCGGAGAAGGCGTGGATGAGCACCCAGCTCACGAAGCCCGCGCCGATGCCGTTCGCGATCGAGTAGGTCAGCGGCATGACCGAGACGGTGAGGAACACCGGCAGCAGCACGCGGAAGTCGCTGAAGTCGATGTAGCGGATCTGCGCCATCATCATGGCTCCGACGATGATCAGCGCGGCCGCGGCGATCTCGGTCGGGACGATCGAGGTGAGCGGGGTCAGGAACATCGCGATCAGGAACACGACGCCGGTCACGACGTTCGCGAGTCCCGTGCGCGCGCCCTCGCCGATGCCCGCACCCGACTCGATGAAGACCGTGCTGGACGACGACGAGGTCGCCCCACCGGCGATCGCACCGACACCCTCGACGACCAGCGCGGACTTGATGCGCGGGAAGTCGCCGTTGTCGTCGGCCAGGTTGGCCTCCTTCGCGAGACCGGTCATGGTGCCCATGGCGTCGAAGAAGTTCGTGAACAGCAGCGTGAAGACGATCATCACGATCGCCACGAGGCTGACCTTGCTCAGGTCGAAGCTGAAGTCGACTGCGCCGATCAGGCTGAGGTCGGGGATGCCCACGGGGGAGCCGTTCAGCGCCGGGACGGTGAGTCCCCATCCGCCCGGGTTGACCACGTTGCCCTCGTCGTCGAAGCCACGGGCTCCGATGTGCCAGATGGCCTCGACGATCACCGCGAGCACGGTGCCGCCGATGAGGCCGATCAGCATGCCGCCCTTGATCTTGAGGGCGACGAGGATGCCGGTGAGCAGGAGCGTGATCACGAAGAGCAGTGTCGGCACGGTCGCGACCGAGCCGTTGACGCCGAGGCCCACCGGCGGCGAGGAAGCGCCGGTCGCGGTGACGAAGCCCGAGTTGACGAAGCCGATGAAGGCGATGAACAGGCCGATGCCGACCGTGATCGCGATCTTCAGCTGGAACGGCACGGCGTCGAAGATCGCCTTCCGAAGTCCGGTGGCGGCGAGCAGCACGATGACGACACCGTTGATCATCACGAGCGCCATGGCCTCGGGCCAGGTCACCTGGCCGACGACCGAGAACGCGACGAAGGCGTTGATGCCGAGGCCGGCGGCGAAACCGAAGGGGAGACGCGTGACGAGTCCGAACAGGATCGTCATCACACCGGCGGTCAGCGCGGTGGCGGCTCCCACGGCATTGAACTCGAGCATGTTCCCGGCGACGTCGGGCTTGCCGGAGAGGATGATCGGGTTCAGGATCACGATGTAGGCCATCGTGACGAACGTCACCAGACCCCCTCGGATCTCGGTGCCGATCGTGGATCCGCGCTTGCTGATCTCGAAGAAGCGGTCCAGGGAGTTCTTGGGCTCGGTGGATGCCGGGGCGGGCGGGGCAGTTGTCATCGGGAAACCTCCGGAGAAACGCTATCGTGTCGCCGACCTCACGCGCGCCCCCAGGGCTTCGTCGGCAACTCGTCGTAGTCTCGAAACGCTATGCAACGCCTCCTCGTCGCGCTCCTCGCCGCCTTCGACGCCGCCATCGCCGCGGCGGTCGGCCTCGTCGTGCTCCTGGCGCCGTTGACGCTGCTCTGGACCGTCGCCTTCGGGATCACGGCCGACTGGGGAGCCCTCTGGCCGCTCACCGGGACGCTCTGGGAGTTCGGTCACGGCGTTCCGCTGACGGTCACGATCCCGGACGCGCTCCTCGTCGCACTCGCGATCCCACCGGCGGCGGCGAACTTCGTCGTGTCGATCACACCGCTCGCCTTCCTGGTGTTCACGCTGCTCTTCGCGGCGCGTTCGGGCAGCAGAGCGGCGAAGGCCGGAGCCTGGCTGCTCGGCTCGCTCACCGGAGCCGCCGTGTTCACCCTCATCGCCGCCGGCGTCGCGCTGACGGCACGACTCGACGCCGCGCAGACGCCGTTCGCGCCGGCGATCATCCTCCCCGCCGCGGTCTACCTCGTCGGTGTGCTCTGCGGCGCGGTGCGCATCGCGTGGGAAGAGGGCGACGGCGGCATCCTCGACCGACTGCACGACTGGTTCGACGCCCGCGAGGACTGGGCGCCCGTTCCGGCGGCGATCGTGCGCGGCGGCGCCTTCGCCCTCGTCGGAGTGGTCGGCGCGTCCGCCCTCGCCCTGGCCGTCGCCACGCTGCTCCGCGGGGGAGAGGTCGTGGCCCTGTTCCAGGCCGCCAGGGTCGACGCGCTCGGCGCGACGGTGATGACCCTCGCCCAGCTCGCCTACCTGCCGACCATGCTCGTGTGGACGGCGGCGTGGCTCGCCGGTCCCGGCTTCGCCGTCGGCGCCGGAACGGCGGTGTCGCCCGCGGGTACGCAGCTCGGCGTCGTCCCCGGCATCCCCGTGTTCGGGCTGCTGCCGGAGAACAGCTCGATCTGGATGCTGATCGTCGTGCTCATCCCCATCGCCGCCGGTGCGTTCGCCGGCTGGGCGGTCCGCTCGCGCCTCGTGTGGGAGGGCACACCCCTCGGGATGCTGCAGCGTGCGGTGATCGCCGTCGGCATCGCGGCTCTTAGTGCCGGCGTCGGCGGGCTCGCAGCCGCCCTCGCGAACGGCTCGATGGGGCCGGGGCGGCTGGCTGTCGTCGGACCGGCTGCCTATCCGTTCGCCCTCGCGCTCGGTGCGGAGGTGCTGGTCGGTGCGGCCATCCTGCTGCTGTCTCCGCGGAACCGTGATGAGCTCGCCGAGGAGCGCACGGACCGGTGGATCGCCGAGATGACCGAGCTCGACCCGAATGCTGTCGTCGTCGCCGGCGCGGCGCCCGCTGTGCCCTTCGCAGACGTGTCGGCCGCCGACGACACGGCACCGCTCGATGACGTGCGCGGGTTCCTCGCACCGCCGCGTGATCCGGCGGAACCGCGCGACTGACGGCGGGGTCCGGTCGGCCCCGGACACCGGGCGGGAGCAGTATGCACACCCCGGTAGACTGGGCGCGTGCTCACGGTCGCCGTTCTCATCTCGGGCACCGGCTCGAACCTTCGCGCCCTCCTCGAGGCCGCTCGTCATCCCGATTTTCCCGCCAGGGTGATCGTCGTGGGTGCCGACCGCGAAGCCGACGGGCTGGCCCACGCCGAGGAGTTCGGCATCCCCAGTTTCACCGTGCCGTGGCACGAGCACGAGAGCCGTGAGGCCTGGGGGGAAGAGCTCGGCCGTCAGCTCGCCGTCTGGAACCCCGATCTCGTCGTCCTCTCCGGACTCATGCGTCTGCTGCCGCCGTCGCTCGTCGCGCAGTACTCCCCGCGCCTCATCAACACGCACCCCGCCTACCTGCCGGAGTTCCCCGGAGCGCACGGCGTCCGCGATGCGCTCGCCGCGGGCGTCAGCGAGACCGGCGCCAGCGTGATCGTCGTCGACGACGGCGTCGACTCCGGACCGATCCTCGCCCAGGAGCGCGTGCCCGTCCTCGACGGCGACACCGAGCATAGCCTGCACGAGCGCATCAAGCCCGTCGAACGCCGACTGCTCATCGACGTCGTCCGCGGCATCGCCACTGGCGAGCTCACCCTCACGCCTTCTTCCTGACCCCCACCCGACGCCCCCGCACGAAGGAGCCATCATGGCCGGCCCCCGCCACGACCCCACGCTCTACCGCGATCGCGACACCGTGCCGATCCGGCGCGCGCTCGTCTCCGTGAGCGACAAGACCGACCTGTTGGTGCTCGCCGCAGCCCTCGCCGATGCCGGCGTGGAGATCGTCTCGACCGGGTCGACCGCCGCGACGATCCGCGACGCCGGCTTCACCGTGACCGATGTGGCCGCCGTCACCGGCGTCGCCGAGATGCTCGACGGTCGGGTGAAGACCCTGCACCCGAAGGTGCACGGAGGTCTGCTGGCAGACCTGCGCCTCGAGGAGCACGAGCGTCAGCTCGAGGAGCTCGATATCGCGCCGTTCGAGCTCGTCGTGGTGAACCTGTACCCGTTCGTCGAGACCGTCGCCTCGGGCGCGGTCGGCGACGACGTGGTCGAGCAGATCGACATCGGCGGCCCCGCCATGGTGCGCGCCGCGGCCAAGAACCACGCCAACGTCGCGATCGTCGTGTCGCCGCAGTCCTACCCCGCGATCGTCGAGGCCGTGGCCGCCGGCGGCACCTCCGTCGCGCAGCGCCGCGAACTCGCGGCCCGCGCATTCGCGCACACCGCCGCCTACGACACCGCGGTGGCGCAGTGGTTCGCCGAGGGCACGCTCACCGAGCCCGGCGACCTGCCCGCACACCTGACGATCCAGGCCGAGCGCCTCGCGACCCTCCGCTACGGCGAGAACTCGCACCAGCGCGGCGCGATCTACACGCGCGCCGGCGGTCACGGCATCGCCCAGGCCACGCAGCTGCAGGGCAAGGAGATGTCCTACAACAACTACGTCGACGCGGATGCCGCGCTGCGGGCCGCGTACGACATGGTCAAGCCGGCCGTCGCGATCATCAAGCACGCCAACCCGTGCGGCATCGCCACGACCGCCCCGAATGCCCTCGACCCGATCGCCAGCGCCCACCTGCGCGCGCACGAGTGCGACCCGGTCTCCGCCTACGGGGGAGTGATCGCCGCGAACGGCACGGTCACCCTGAAGATGGCCGAGAACCTCAAGGACATCTTCACCGAGGTCATCGTCGCGCCCTCGTTCGAGCCCGCCGCCCTCGAGGTGTTCAAGGCGAAGAAGAACCTGCGACTGCTGCAGCTCCCGCAGGACTGGCAGCAGGAGCGCATGGACGTGCGCCTGGTCTCGGGTGGACTGCTGCTGCAGGACGCCGACCGCTTCCCCGACGACATCGGCTCCGTCGCCAAGAACTGGGAGCTCGTGTCGGGCGAGCGTCCGAGCGACGAGGAGATGGAGAACCTCATCTTCGCGTGGAAGGCCTGCCGCGCCGTCAAGTCGAACGCCATTGTCCTCGCGAAGGACAACGCCACGGTCGGCGTCGGCATGGGCCAGGTCAACCGCGTCGACTCGTGCCGCCTCGCGGTCGAGCGCGCCGGCGACCGCGCGGCCGGTTCGGTCGCCTCGTCGGATGCCTTCTTCCCGTTCGCCGACGGCGCCCAGGTGCTGATCGACGCCGGTGTCACCGCGATCGTGCAGCCCGGCGGATCGGTGCGCGACGAGGAGGTCGTGGACGCGGCTCGCAAGGCCGGCGTCACGATGTTCTTCACCGGAGAGCGTCACTTCTTCCACTGAGCGGCCGGCGTCCGCGCCGACGCCCCCGCTTCTCGCCGAGACCCCGGCCTGCCCACGTGTGCAGGTCGGGGTCTCGGCGTTGTGACGGGGCTTCGTGTCAGCTCGGGGGTTCGGTCTTGAGGCGCACAGCGATGTCCGATTTCCGCCAGTCGAGGTCGGTGGTGCGTGGCAGGGTGGAGGCATGAGCTTCCCCGTGATCGACTTCGACGAGCGCTACCGTGCCATCAGCGCGCGCGACACCCGCTTCGACGGGCAGTTCGTGACGGCCGTGCGCTCGACCGGGATCTACTGCCGTCCGAGCTGCCCTGCTCGCACACCCAAACGGCAGAACGTGACGTTCTATCCGACGAGCGCGGCCGCACACGAAGCCGGATACCGCGCGTGCAAGCGCTGCCTGCCCGAGGCGGCCCCCGGGTCTCCGGCGTGGGACATCCGCGGCGACGTCGCGGCCAGGGCCATGCGCCTCATCTCCGACGGCGTCGTCGAGCGCGAGGGGGTGCCGGGGCTCGCCGCGCGTCTCGGGTATTCCAGCCGGCACCTCACCCGTCTGCTGACGACCGAACTCGGTGCCGGGCCCCTCGCCCTCGCCAGGGCGCATCGTGCGCACACGGCGCGGATGCTGCTCGTCGGCACCGACATGCCGATCTCCGATGTGGCGTTCTCGGCCGGCTTCGCCAGCATCCGCCAGTGCAACGACACGATCCGCGAGGTCTTCGGCCTCGCCCCCGGCGAGCTCAGGGCGCGTCGACGTCTGCCGGCGTCCGCGGTTCCCGGCGCCATCGACCTCGTCCTGCCGTACCGCGGTCCGCTCGACGCGAGCGGCATCTTCACCTGGATGGCGGCACGCGCCGTACCCGGGGTCGAAGAGACCACAGCGTCGTCTTTCTCCCGGCATCTGCGGATGGCCGGCGGTCCCGCCTGGTTCGAGGTGAGTCAGGATGCGTCGGAACGCCTGCACCTGCGGGCTCGAGTCGCGCGCCTCGGCGATCTGGCGCCGCTGGTGGCTACCGTGCGCCGCATCTTCGACCTCGACGCCGATCCGCTGGCGATCGACGAAGCGCTCTCCGCGCACCCCGAGCTCGCCCCGCTCGTCGCCCGCACGCCCGGCATGCGGGTTCCCGGCTCCGCCGACCCGCACGAGATGCTGATCCGCGCCATGGTCGGGCAGCAGATCACGGTGGTCGCCGCCCGCACGGCCCTCATCGCGCTCACCGAGGCGCTGGGGGAGCGCACCGCGCAGGGGCTGCTCTTCCCCACGATGCCCGCGATCGCCGAGCACGGCGCCGAGGTGCTCCGCGGACCCGCCGCCCGTATCCGTGCGATCACGGGTGCCGCCGCGGCCCTCGCCGACGGCTCGTTGACGCTCACGGTCGGTGACGACGGTATCGAGCAGCGCGAAGCTCTCCTCGCGATGCCGGGGATCGGCCCCTGGACGGCCGACTACGTGCGCATGCGTGTGCTCGGCGACCCCGACATCCTGCTCCCCGGCGACGTCGCGCTGCGGGCAGGAGCCGCGGCCTCCGGACTCCCGGGAGAGGCGCGACCGCTCACCGCCTGGGCGGAACGCACCGCCCCCTGGCGCAGCTACCTGAGCGCGCATCTCTGGCGCGCCGCCCCGGTGCGACCGGCAGGGCCCCGGCGCGCGGCATCCACCGCCCGCGCTGCCACCACAGCTGACACGACATCGAAGGAGACCTCATGACCGCTCTCATCCAGACCATCGAGACCCCGGACGGGGCCTTCACGATCCTCGCCGACGAGCGCCAGCGGGTGCTGTCGTCGGGGTGGACCTCCGACGTCGAGGCGATCCTTGAGCGACTGTCTCCGGCGAACCGCCCCGAGGAGCTCCGCGAGGCGGAGACAGACGCTGGGGACGCCGCACTGGCCTTCTACGCGGGCGACCTGTCCGCGATCGACACGGTCACGGTGAAGCAGTCGGGCACCGTGCTGCAGCTCGCCGGATGGTCGGCGCTGCGGGCGATCGAACCCGGCGCCCCGCTCACCTACACCGGCTTCGCGGCGCGGCTCGGCAACCCGAACGCCGTGCGCGCGGCTGCCTCGATCTGCGCGCGGAACGCCCCGGCGCTGTTCGTGCCGTGTCACCGCGTGCTGCGCACCGACGGCAGCCTCGGCGGCTTCGCCTGGGGTCTCGACGTGAAGGAGAGCCTGCTCGCGCGCGAGAGCATCGCCGCCTGAACGTCCTCTCCTCGCCGCGCTGCCCACCCCCGGCGGTGCGGCGTCGGCGTGCCGGAAGGCGGGCTGATCACGGATTGCCGCGAAAGACGCCGAACAAATCGGGAATGCGTCTTGTGTTCAGCTGGTTCACAGCAATAGGCTGGTGGGCTGTCGCGCCGACCGGACGACACAGCCGAGCCCTGAGGAGGACACCATGACCACGATCGCCACCGCGCGGATCGCAGCTCTCGGCTCGACCCCGGCGCGCCCGCTCTCCTAGAGCCACTCCGCCCCTTCTGCACCGGATGCCGGACTCTGTGAGTCCGCTCTCGCATCCGTCCCCTTCCGCAACCGCATTCCATACGAAACTCGTCTGAGAGACATGTCTTCCTCGCCTTCCGCGCAGAATCCCTCGCCTTCGTCCACCCTTTCCACTCCGGCCGCACTGTGGCGGCTGAAGCCGTTCGTGAAGCCCGTCATCTGGCGGCTCGCCGGCGGTGCTGCCAGCGCGCTCATCGCGGCCATCATCGCCCTGATGATCCCGATCGTCCTCGAGCAGATCATCAGCGGACCGGTCCGCTCCGGTAACTTCACCGCGATCGTCTGGGGTGCCCTCGCCGTCTTCGCGCTGGGCCTCGGCGAGGCGCTGATGGTCTGGCTGCGTCGTCAGTTCGTGCTCAACCCCTCGACCGAGGTCGAGTACAAGATGCGCACCGAGCTGTATTCGCGCCTGCAGACGCTGCCGGTGTCCTTCCACGACAGGTGGGGCTCCGGTCAGCTGCTCAGCCGCATGATGCAGGACATCGGCCTCATCCGCCGCTGGCTGGCCTTCGGGCTCGTGCTGCTCGTCGTCAACGTGCTCACCATCATCATCGGATCGGTGCTGCTGTTCCGCTGGCACTGGCTGCTCGGCACGATCTTCCTGGTCACGGCGATCCCGCTGTGGATCCGCGGCTACCTCTTCGAGAAGCGCTACGGCGCGCTCACCCGCCGCAGCCAGGACCAGGCCGGCGACCTCGCGACCAGCGTCGAGGAGAGCGTGCACGGCATCCGCGTGCTGAAGGCTTTCGGCCGCGGCAAGCACGCGCTCAGCCGCTTCAGCCGCCAGGCCGAGACGCTGCGCGAGACCGAGATGAGCAAGGCCGGTGCGATCGCGTCGATCTGGTTCTGGCTCGACATGATGCCGCAGATCGCGTTCGGCCTCAGCCTGATGTCGGGCATCTGGCTGATCTCGCAGGGGCAGATCGACGAGGCGCAGCTGTTCGCGTTCTTCGCGATGGCAGTGGTGCTCCGCTGGCCGATCGAGTCGATCGGCTTCCTGTTCTCGTTCATGCTCGACGCCCGCACGGCGACGGACCGCGTGTTCGACATCTTCTCCGAGACCAACACCATCACGGACCCGGAGAACCCCGTGCACATCGAGAACCCGCGCGGCGAGCTCGCGTTCGTGAACGCCCACTTCCGGTATCAGGACGCCGGTGCGAACGAGCGCGATCTGCTCGACGGCATCGATCTGGTCCTCCGCCCCGGCGAGACCATGGCGCTGGTCGGTCTCACCGGCAGCGGCAAGACCACGCTCACGACGCTGCCCACCCGCCTGTATGACGTGACGGGCGGCAAGGTCACGCTCGACGGCGTCGACGTGCGCGATCTTCCGCTGTCCGAACTGCGTCAGCACATCGCGATGGCGTTCGAAGACGCGACGCTGTTCTCGGCGACCGTGCGCGAGAACGTGTTGCTCGGCCGTGCCGACCTCGACGTGCACAGCGAAGAGGGGGAGCGCGTGCTCCGGGAAGCGCTCGACGTCGCGCAGGCGTCGTTCGTGGACTCGCTGCCCGACGGCGTCGAGACCGTGATCGGCGAGGAGGGGCTCAGCCTCTCCGGTGGGCAGCGTCAGCGGCTCGCCCTCGCCCGCGCGGTGGCGGCGGCGCCGAAGGTGCTCGTGCTCGACGACCCGCTCTCGGCGCTCGACGTCGACACCGAGGCGCTCGTCGAAGAGGCGCTGCGGCATGTTCTCGCCGAGACGACGGCTCTGATCGTGGCGCACCGTCCCTCGACCGTCGCGCTCGCCGACCGCGTCGCGCTGCTCGAAGCCGGCCGCGTGACCGCGGTGGGCACCCACTCCGAGCTGCTGAAGACGAGCCGGCACTACCGCCACGTGATCTCCAGCCTGGAGGCCGAAGAGGCGGCGCGGACCGGGGCGATCCCGATCATCCGCGACGAACAGCTCGAGGTCGAAGCCGAGGTCCGTGACGGCCGCAGAGCCGAGGCCGCCGACGAAGACCCGATCACCGAGAAGGAGGTGCAGCGATGAGCTCCGCCATCACCGGAACCCAGGACGAGGATCGTTCCGAGTACACCCGCGAGGAGAGCAGGGAGATCCGTCGTCGGTCTCTCCGGCTGCTCGGATCGCTGGTGCGCCCGCTGAAGCCGCAGATCGTGCTGGCCGCCGCGGTACTGATCATCTCGACCGCTCTGCAGGTCGCCGGTCCCATCCTGATCAGCATCGGCCTCGACCGTGCGTTGCCTGCAGCCATCGACCAGGCCGACTGGATGCCGACCTTCATGATCGGCGGCATCTACTTGGCCGCCGGCATCCTGGCCGCCGTGATGATCGCCTGGTACGTCATCATCGCCGCCAAGCTGACGCAGGCCGTGCTGCTCGATCTGCGCAAGCGGATCTTCCTGCACACCCAGCGCCTGAGCCTGGAGTTCCACGAGTCGTACACGTCGGGTCGCATCATCTCGCGCCAGACGAGTGACCTCGATTCCATCAAGGAGCTCCTCGACGGAGGTCTGAACGAGCTCGTCTCGGGCGTGCTCTTCGGACTCTTCACCTTCATCGCCCTGTGCTTCTGGGACTGGCAGTCCGGCCTGATCCTCGCGATCGGCGGCGTCCCGCTGTTCTTCCTGATGAAGTGGTTCTACTCGCGCTCGCAGCTGGTCTATCGCGAGTCGCGTGTGATCAGCGCGAAGGTGATCGTCCAGTTCGTCGAGACGATGACCGGAATCCGCGCCGTCAAGGCGTTCCGCAAGGAGCCCCGCAACGACAAGGCGTTCCAGGAGATCGCGGGAGAGTACCGCGATGTGAACCGCCGCTCGATGCTGCTGTTCGGCACGTTCGAGCCCGGTCTCATGGGCGTCGCCGCGCTGGTGCTCGGCATCGTCGTGCTGTGGGGCGGCATCCGCGTGTCCGAGGGCGCGCTCACCGTGGGTGTGCTGCTGTCGGCGGTCCTCTACGTGCGCAACTTCTTCGCTCCGATGCAGGAGATCGCGATGTTCCTGAACTCCTACCAGTCGGCCACGGCCGCGCTGGAGAAGGTGTCGGGCGTGCTCGAAGAGGTGCCGACCGTTCCGGATCCCGAGAAGCCGGTCGACCTGTGGGAATCCCGCGGCCACATCCGGTTCGACGAGGTGACCTTCGGCTACAACGGCGAGAAGACGATCCTCCCGAACTTCTCGCTCGACATCCCCGCCGGTGAGACGATCGCCCTGGTGGGCACGACCGGTGCGGGCAAGTCCACGCTGGCCAAGCTCATCTCGCGGTTCTACGACCCCTCCCAGGGGCGGGTCACTCTCGACGACGTCGACCTCCGCTCGCTGCACCCGAAGGACCTCCGCCGCGCGATCGTCATGGTCACGCAGGAGGCCTACCTGTTCAGTGGCACCGTCGCGGACAACATCGCCCTCGGCAAGCCGGATGCGTCGCTCGACGAGATCAGGGCCGCCGCGCGTGCGGTGGGAGCGGACGAGTTCATCTCGTCGCTGCCCGACGGCTACGGCACCGACGTGAACAAGCGCGGTGGACGGGTCTCGGCCGGTCAGCGCCAGCTCATCTCGTTCGCCAGGGCGTTCCTCGCGGACCCCGCGGTGCTGATTCTCGACGAGGCCACGGCATCGCTCGACATCCCGTCGGAGCGGTTGATCCAGGATGCGCTGCAGACCCTGCTCAAGGACCGCACCGCGATCATCATCGCGCACCGCTTGTCGACGGTCGCGATCGCGGACCGGGTGCTGGTGATGGAGCACGGGCAGATCATCGAGGACGACACTCCGGCCGCGCTCATCGGCGGTACCGGCAAGTTCGCCCAGCTGCATGCGGCTTGGCAGGAGACACTGGTCTGATGATGCCGATCACCTCAGCTCTGCGGGCGCGGGACCTCCCCGTGCTCGCAGAGGTGGGGATCGGCTTCGGGAGTGCGGCACGGGGGATCCGTCCGTCGCCGCGCCTGGGTAGCATCGAATCATGGACCCCTTGCTGCTCGCCGCCGAGTGGTGGTGGATCGCGCCGACCGCCGTCGCTGCGGGAACGGCCGGTGCGATCGGTCTGCGTCGCAGGAGCAGCACGATGAGCGGGCGTCGGCTCGAGGTCGATGCGGCGCGCCACGACCTCAGGACGGCGCAGCGGATCGCGTCCGAGCGACGCATCGCCCTGAAGATCGCCCGTGCCGATCTGGCTCGCGTGACCGCGGAGCGCGCAGCGCAACGCGCGACAGCGGAACAGGTGGCCGGAGCGCGGCGCATGCTCAAGGAACGGGAGCGCGACGCCAAGGCGGCCTCGGCCGACGTGCGCGCCCGGCAGGTGCGTCTGAACGCCGCACGCGCGGCGATACCGGCGTCCTCCGAGCCCGGCCCCGTGGAACGGCTGCATGCCACGCACGACGCCGTGACGGTCCGGTGGATGCGGTACGAGACCGACCCCGCGCTCCAGATCGCCTATCCCGCGATGACCGATGTCAAGCTCCCCGCCACGGCGGCGTACCTGCGGGCAGCCGGACACGCGGCCGAGATGCGGCGCGCGGTCTCCGGCAAGACCACACCCGCCGACTTCGCGGCCTACCGAGACGCGGTCGCCGAGCTCGAGCGCGCCTTCGAGGCCGCCGAGCACGCGGCGAGGGTCCAGGCCGGCGAGGCCCCGCCGAACGCGGCGTGGCAGGACGCGGCCCAGGACATGCTCAGCCGTTCCGCCGAGGCGATCGACCGTGCTGCCGGTGCGGCGGCATCCGCCATCGCCGCCTGGACCAACCGGAAGAAGCCCGGCAAGCCGGACGACCGCCCCTGACGGCCGCCCGGCGAAGCGCGTCAGGCGGTCAGCCCTCCACGGTGCGGGTGCGGATGAGTTCCCGGTACCAGAGGCCGGAGTCCTTCACGGTGCGTGCGAGGTCGTCGAAGTCGACCCGCACGATGCCGAACCGCTTGGCGTAGCCGTATCCCCACTCGAAGTTGTCGAGCAGCGACCACACGAAATACCCGCGCAGGTCCACACCGCGCTCGATCGCCCGGTGTGCGGCGGTGAAGTGCCGGCGCAGGTAGTCGGTGCGCTCGACGTCATGCACCGCACCGTCCTCGGTCACCTCGTCTTCGAACGCGGCGCCGTTCTCGGTGACCATGAGCGCCTGCTCGGGGAACTGCTCGGAGAGTGACACCAGCAGCTCCTCCAGTCCCTCCGGAGCGATGTTCCAGCCCATGGCGGTGTAGGGACCGGGCTGCTCGACGAACTCGACCAGCTGGTCGCTGCCGGGCCAGGCCGTTCCGCCCGCGGCACCCTTGTGGCCGTCGTTCTGCTGCTTCGGCGAGACGCCGTCCCAGAGGCGCACGGTCGCGGTCGAGTAGTAGTTCACTCCGAGCGCGTCAATCGGCTGGGCGATCGTGGCGAGGTCGCCCTCCTGCACGAAGTTCCAGTCGGTGACCGATGCGGTGTCCTCGAGGAGATCGGCCGGGTATTCGCCGCGCAGGATCGGTCCGGTGAACGCGCGGTTGGCGAGGGCGTCGATCCTGCGCATCGCCTCCGCGGCGCCGTCGCCCTGTCCGCGGAGCACGTGGAAGTTCAGGGTGACCGAGTAGTCCGGGTCGCCCGTCGAGGTGGATCGCAGCGCTTGCACCGCGCGACCATGGGCGAGGTTCAGGTGGTGCACGGCAGACAGTGCCGATTCCGGTTCGTGCCGTCCGGGTGCGTGGCCGCCCTGGCCGTAGCCGAGGTAGGCAGAGCACCACGGCTCGTTCAGTGTCGTCCAGGTGTGCACGCGGTCGCCCAGGGCCGCACCCATGATCTCGGCATAGCGCTCGAAGGCGTCGGTGGTCGCCCGCGACGTCCAGCCACCGGCATCCTCGAGGTACTGCGGGAGGTCCCAGTGGTAGAGCGTCGCCACCGGCCGGATTCCGCGTTCGAGCAGCCCGTCGACCAGGCGCGAGTAGAAGTCGATCCCGGCTTGGTTAACCGCGCCCGATGCGGTGGGGACGATGCGCGGCCAGGCGATCGAGAACCGGTAGGCCTCGAGCCCGAGGTCGGACATCAGATCGAGGTCCTCGTCCACACGGTGGTAGTGATCGCACGCGACGTCGCCGGTGTCGCCGTTCCAGACCCGACCCGGTGTCTTGCTGAAGGTGTCCCAGATCGAGGGGGTGCGCCCGTCCTCGGCCGCGGCTCCCTCGATCTGATAGGAGGCGGTGGCCGACCCGAACGTGAAGTCCTCGGGGAACACGAGTCCGGAGCCGCGGTAGTCGTCGCGGGGCGTGAGCAGGCTGGTCATGCGGTGATCTCCTCGAGGTCGACGGTGTAGTCCTCGGCGCGTCCATCCGGGTCCGTGACGGTGACCGTGGCGCTGCCGGCGCCGCCGGGGAAGACCCGGAGCCGCAGTCCGTCATGGTAGTCGTAGTCCGGGCGGTCGACCCGGGCGCCCCAGGGGAGCGCCGTGCCCGGCCGTACGTACAGCGGCAGCGAGTCGAACCCGTGCTTCTCGCGCCGCCAGCCGCCGCCCGTGACGGTCTCGCCCGTCAGCAGCGAGGTCCATTCGCCGGCGGGGAGGTAGAACTCGACCTCTCCGCCTTCGGCGAACACCGGGGCGACGAGCAGGTCGGAGCCCAGCATGTACTGCCGGTCGAGGTAGGCGGTCGCCGGATCCTCGGGGAACTCCAGCACCATCGGCCGCATCAGCGGCACCCCCGTCGCCGCGGCATCCAGCCCCTGCTGGTACAGGTACGGCATCAGGCGCATCTTGAGGTGCGTGAACTGCCGCGTCACCTCCACGGCCTCCTCGTCGAACGCCCACGGCACCCGGTACGAGCTCGAGCCGTGGAAGCGCGAGTGCGACCCCAGCAGCCCGAATGCCGTCCAGCGCTTGAAGACACCGGCATCCGGCATGCCTTCGAACCCGCCGATGTCGTGGCTCCAGAACGCGAACCCCGAGAGCGCGAGCGACAGGCCTCCGCGCAGCGTCTCGGCCATCGACGTGTAGGTCGAGGTGGAGTCGCCGCCCCAGTGCACCGGCATGGTCTGGCCGCCGGCGGTCGCTGACCGGGCGAACAGCACCGCGTCGCCAGCGCCGCGCGTCTCGGTGAGCACGTCGAACACCGCGCGGTTGTACAGGTCGGTGTAGAGGTTGTGCATGCGCTCGGGGTCTGCGCCGTCGGCCCACACCACATCCGTGGGGATGCGCTCGCCGAAGTCGGTCTTGAAGCAGTCGACGCCCTGCGCGACGAGGCCCCGCAGCTTCGACTGGTACCAGGCCGTGGCATCGGGGTTCGTGAAGTCGACCAGACCCATGCCGGCCTGCCAGAGATCCCACTGCCACACCGAGCCGTCGGCCCGCTTCACCAGGAAGCCCTGATCGGCCGCCTCCCGGAACAGCGGGGAGCGCTGGGCGATGTAGGGGTTGATCCACACGCAGACCCGCAGATCCTTGTCGTGCAGTCGCCCGAGCATCCCCTCGGGGTCGGGGAACACCCGCGGGTCCCATTCGAAGTCGCACCACTGGAATTCGCGCATCCAGAAGCAGTCGAAATGGAAGACCGAGATCGGCAGCTCGCGCGCGGACATCTCGTCGATGAACGAGTTCACGGTCTGCTCGTCGTAGTCGGTCGTGAAGCTGGTCGACAGCCACAGGCCGTACGACCAGGCGGGGACCACGGGCGGGCGACCGGTGAGGGCCGTGTAGCGACCGAGCACGTCCTTCGGGGTCGGGCCGGCGATCACGAAGTACTCGAGAACGTCGCCGGAGACCGAGAACTGCACGCGCTCGACGGATTCCGAGCCGATCTCGTACGAGACGTGACCGGGGTCGTTCACGAGCACGCCGTAGCCGCGATCGGAGAGGTGGAACGGCACGTTCTTGTAGGCCTGCTCGCTGGAGGTGCCGCCGTCGGCGTTCCAGATCTCCACGGTCTGACCGTTCTTGACCATCGGGCCGAAGCGCTCTCCGAGTCCGTAGACGTGCTCCCCGACGCCGAGGTCGAGCTGCTCGTGCACGTACGCGGATGAGTGGGGAGCCGCGCCGCCTTGACGCCCGTTGCCGACGATGCCCCGATCGACCTGCGCATCGTCCGTCAGGCGCACGTAGCCCTGCGCCTTGTGGCCGCTGCCGGTCACCCGGCGCCCGTCGACCTCGAACGAGAGATCCCACGGATCGCCGGGGGCGATGCGGGCGACGAGGGAGCCGGCGTCCAGAACGCCGCCCTCCTCGCCGACGGAGATCGAAGCCGTGCTCGCGCCCGCACCCGGCAGGGTGAATCCGCCGTGCCAGCGTCCGCCGGCATGATGCGCGATCCGCACGCGGATGACACCCTCGGCGGGGGAGGAGAGGGTGGTGGTGAGCACGGGGCGGTTGAGGGTGTCGCCGCGCTTCGCGATGACCATCGTGGGCGCGGTGATGACGATGCCCGCTCCGTCCGGCGTCTCGTCGGTCTCGGCGATGTCGTACGCCTCCTGCGCGTAGAGCGCGGTGACCCCGGGACGCAGCTGCCAGAACCCGTCGGTGAACTTCATTACTTGACTGCTCCTGCGGTGATGCCCTGAGTGAGGGTGCGTTGGAAGATGAGGAAGAAGATGAGCGTCGGGATGATGCCGAGCAGGGCCGAGGCGCTCGTGGTGGTGACGTCCATCAGCCGGTCGCCCTGGAGCACGCTGATCGCGACCGGAACCGTCTGATTCGCGTTCGAGGCGAGGAACGTCAGCGGGATCAGGAACTCGTTCCAGGTCCAGATGAAGAAGAAGATCAGGAGCACGGAGAGCGTCGGACGGCTGATCGGGAAGATCACGCGCCACAGGATCTGCCAGCGGCTCGCCCCGTCGAGCGATGCGGCCTCGAGGATCTCCTTGGGGAACGTGCCGTAGACGGAGGAGAGCAGATAGGTGCCGAACGCCGCCTGGATGACGGTGAACACGATGATGACCGACCAGACGTTGTCATACAGTCCGACGGACTTGAACATGTAGTACAGCGGGTAGAGCAGCGCCTCCTGCGGCAGCAGGTTCGCCATGAGGAACAGCAGCACGATCCACGAGCGCCCGCGGACGCGGCCGATGCCGATCGCGAAGGCGTTGAGTATCGAGATGACGACCGCGAGCACCGACACGATCCCGGCGATGAAGATCGAGTTCCAGACCTTCTCGGGGAAGTTCACCCGCTCCCAGAACTTTATGATCCCTCCGAAGTCGAGCGTCTCGGGGAGGGCGAGGGGGCCGGACGTGGCGTAGTCGACGGGCGACTTGAACGAGTTCACGAGCACCAGGTAGAAGGGAGCGATGACGAGCAGCGCGCCGACGATGACGAGCGCGAGCAGGAGCCAGTCGATCGGGCGCTTCTTGGTCATGCCGCCGCGCGGGCGCGTCTTGGCGGGCTTTCCGGTGACGATGGCGGTGGTGGCGTGCATCACAGACCCGCCCTTTCCTTGCGCTCGAGGGAGTTCTGGACGCGGATGAAGATGATCGACACGATCACGACCACGATGGTGAGCACCGTCGCGATCGTGGCGCCGTAGCCGACGTTCCGTTTCGTGAAGAACTCCTGGTAGGCGTAGTAGGCGGGCACCAGGGTGGCACCGGCAGGGCCGCCGCGGGTGATGATGTAGACCGGTCCGAAGACCTTGAGCGCCGCGATCGTGCAGGTCAGGGTGACGACGAAGATCTCGGGGCGGATGATGCTCATCGTGATCGCCGAGAACCGCTGGAACCAGTTCGCGCCGTCGAGCTCGGCGGCCTCGTACAGCTCGGGGTCCACGCGCTGGAGCGCGGCCATGAAGACGACGACGGGGTAGCCGAGCTGCACCCACACCATGACGACCATCAGCACGATGAGCGCCGACGGCATCTGGCCGAGCCAGTCGTAGGCGGGCAGCCCGAACCATCCGAGCATCTGGTTGAGGGCGCCGTCGCCGCCGGGGCGCACGATCCAGCCGATCACGATGCCGGCGACGGCGATCGGGAGGATCTGCGGCAGGTAGTAGGTGGCGCGGAGGAAGCCGCCGACCTTGCCGCCGAACTTGCGTCCGACGACGTCGAACAGGAGGGCTGCGACGATGAGGCCGACGATCGTGGGCACCACGACCATCGCGATGATCATCCATACCGAGTTCGTGAACGACGTCCAGAAGTCGTCGTCGGTGAGGATCTTCTGCCAGTTCTCGAGGCCGATGAACTCCGGTGTGCGCACCCCCTTCCACTTGGTGAAGGTCAGGTACACGTTCCAGATGAGCGGGACGATCACGACGACGAGCAGGAGCACGAAGCCGGGCAGCAGGTAGATCCAGTAAGCCCCGGTCCCACCGTGGCGCTGCGGGATCGACGGCTGTTCGGGCGGCAGCTTCGTGCGGCCCTCGCGGCGGGTGGCGAGTGACATGTTCATCTCCAGGAGGTGCGGGGGCGGCGTCCCTGCGGATGCCGCCCCCGCAGGTCGATCAACGGAAGTCGGCGGTGCCTTCGTCGTACTGCTCGCCGAGGTTCTTGTTCGTGGTCTCGACGTCCTGCACGCCGGTGACGAGGCCCTGCAGCTCCTGGACGATCACGTCGTAGAAGCCGGGCGCGGGCCAGTCCGGGTAGAACGAGAGGCCGTCGGCGTCGAGGACCCCGTTGAACGTCTCGATGAGGGCCGCGCTCTTCTCGTCGGTGATGTCGGCGGTGTCCGCCGCGACGGGGAGACCGCCGTTGTTGCCGATGATCGCCTGGATCTCGGGGCGCATCGTGATGTCGATGAACTCGTAGGCGAGGTCCTTGTTCGACGCGTTCTCGGGAACGACCCAGAGGTTGCCCGACGAGCCGAGCGAGAGGTCTGCTCCGGGGAACGCGGCCATCGACCAGTCGAAGCCGGTGGCCTCGGCGACGAAGCGGCCGAACCACCACGAGCCCGAGACGAAGATCGGCGACGAGCCGTTGATGAACGAGACGCCGGCGTCTTCGGCCTTGACCGACGACACGTCCGAGGCGATGTAGCCCTTGTCGACGTACTCCTTCAGGGTCTCGGTCGCCGACGTGACCTCGGGACCCTGCCAGTCGACGGGCTCCTTGTAGAGCTGGTAGTCATCGACGAAGCCGCGGTCGGCCTCGAGCAGCGCGAGCTGATACCAGAGCTGTCCCAGCGGGTACTCGGCGCCGGCTTCCGCGAGCGGCGTGACGCCCTGGGCGACGAAGGCGTCGAGCACGTCGACGAACTCCTCGTACGTGGTGGGAATCTCCAACCCTGCTGCGGCGAAGGCATCCTCGTTGTAGTAGACGCCGACGAACTCGCCGTAGTTCGGAACGCCGAACCAGGTGTCGCCGCCCATCACGCCGTCTTCCGAGTACTTGGCGGTGGTCTGCAGCGACGGCGCCAGCTTCTCGTCCCATCCGTACTCCTCGACCGCGTCCGAGATGTCGGCGATCAGGCCGGTGGAGGCGAGGAAGCCCGCGGTCGCGTTGCCCTTGTTGAACTCCATGAGGTCGGGCGCGGCGTCGGTGTCGAGCACCTGGCTCGCCGTCTTCTGGATCTGCTCGAAGGACTTCTCCTCGAACTCGACCTTTGCTCCGGTCTCCTCTTCGAAGATCTTGATGGACTCGGCCCAGGCCTTGCCCATCGCGCTGTCGGCGCCCTCGTAGTGCCAGAGCTTGAGGGTCTGACCGTCGCCGCCCTCTTCGCCCGAACCGGCTGTACAGCCGCTCAGCGCGATGCCGGTCGTCGTGAGCGCGGCCACCAGGGCCAGCGCCTTCGTCCTGCGGGTGCTGCGTGCCATCGTCGGCACTCCTTTCTCAATGGCCCCATGGGCCGGACACTTCACTGGGTCGGATTGTTCAGTTGTGGGCGAGGCATCGTCGAAGCGTTTCGATCGCGAACATGCCGGCGAGCGGGTGAGGAGGGTGGTCAGTCCTGGGCGGGGGAGACGGAGCCGACCGAGCGGTACTCGGGCGGGATGAGGTGGATCTCGGCGGGGGCGAGAGGGTCGTCCAGGCGGCGAACCGCCAGGTCGACCGCGAGTTCGCACGATCGCTGCGGCACGAGTGGGATCGTGTCGACGGGGACCGGCAGTGCGGCGGTGTCGAAGGATGCGGCGGCGGAGATCACCGAGACGTCGTCGCCGACCCGCAGTCCGTGTTCGGCGAGCACGGACAGCAGCACCTGGTGCACGTCGTCGACGGCGTGCACGATGAACGCGCGGTCTCCGCGGGCGAGCGCGGTCTCCGTGCACGCACGCACGGCGGACGCATCCGTCACCGCCGAACCGGAGGCTGACCAGTCGAGAGTGACGCCACGGGCGGCGGCCTGCTCCTGCGCGCCCCGGAGCAGGCGTCGGGGGAAGTTCGACTTGCGGTACGAGACCTCGGTCTGCCCGAGCAGGGCGATGCGTCGGTGACCCACGTCGGCGAGACGGTCGACCGCCAGCCGACCGGCCGCTTCGAAGTCGAGGTCGACGCAGGTCAGACCCTCGCGGTCGTCGGGCAGGCCGATGAAGATGGTGGGCGTGCCGACCGAGCGGGCTATGGGGACGCGCTCGTCGTCGGGCGCGACGTCGAGCACGAGGATCGCGTCGACGAGGTTGCTCGCCGCCACGCGGTTCATCCCCTCGGACGCCTGCTCGTCGGTGAGGAGGAGGATGTCGAAGCCCTGCCGCCGTGCGGCGACCGCGGTCGCGAGCACGAAGGCCATGTGGGTGGGGGCGTGCGTGTCGGCGCGCAGCGGCTCGGTCAGGGCGAAGATGTGCGTGCGGCGACCGGCCAGCATGCGTGCGCCGGCATCGGGCTCGTAGCCGAGCGCGTGCACCGCATCCTCGATGCGCATCCGGGTCTTCTCCGACACCGGGCGCTTGCCGCTGAGTGCGTAGGAGACCGTGCTGATCGACACACCGGCGGCGCGTGCCACCTCATGGATCGTCGTCATCGGGACTCCATCGTCATCGTGCGGAAAGCAATCGTCGAAGCGCTTCGCTCACGCTTCTCCAGCGATGATAGACACGACCCGTCGCCCTGCGCAAGCCTTTTGTGGTCATGCGCAACAAATACGCTTCCGCAACCGTGGGAGCGATCCCGCGGTCTAGGGCGACGAGGTCTCGATGGGGGAGGGGATTCGAGACCCCGCCGCCGGCCTAGGACGTGACGCGGATCTCGGCGATGACCTCGCCGTAGGCGGTCTCGCCGACAGGCGTGAAGCCGACGCGGTGGAAGAAGGTCTCGGGCCCGCCCTCGCCGGCCTCGTAGATGACGTTGACGTGGTCGACGTCGCGCGCCTTGGCCTCTTCGACCAGCGCCTCGACGGCGAAGCGGCCGACGCCGCGACCCTGATCGTCGGCGTCGACGTTGATGCGCCACAGCACGGAGCGGAAATGCTCCTCCGGTGCTTCGGGATCGAAGTTCGCGCTGACGAAGCCGACGACCTCGTTGCGGTCGAGGATCACCCGCTGCCAGGAGGTCTGCGGGTTGATGACTGTGGCTGCGATCCCGTACGAGACGGGAGCGAGGAACTGCTCCTGTCCGGGCTTGAGCGACAGGTTGTTCACGGCGACGATCGTCGCAGCGGAGAGTTCGACCATGCGCAGTTCGGACATGGACCCAGGCTAACCCCTCGGGCCGGCACCGACACGTCTCGGTCGAACATTTCGTCCAGAACTGGCCGATCGTCACCACTCGCCGGACGTCGGTGAGGGGCCGGGGCAACGGGCCCGAAGCCACTCAGGTATCTTGGTATCGAGACAAATAGACCACAAGAGCGGAGAACCTCCCGGTGACCGACGAAGCCATCATCTACACCCACACAGACGAGGCGCCGGCACTGGCCACCGCCTCGTTCCTGCCGATCATCCAGGCCTACACGGGTCAGGCGGGCATCGACTTCGAGACCCGCGACATCTCGCTGGCAGGCCGCATCCTGGCCGCCTTCCCGCAGAAGCTCACGCCGGAGCAGCAGGTGGGCGACGCGCTCGCCGAGCTGGGCGGCCTGGCCACGCTCCCCGAGGCGAACATCATCAAGCTGCCGAACATCTCGGCATCGATCCCCCAGCTCAAGGGCGCCATCGCGGAACTGCAGAAGCAGGGCTACGACATCCCCGACTTCCCGGACGAGCCGTCGTCGCTCGAAGAGAAGGACGTGCGCGCGCGCTACGACCGCATCAAGGGTTCC
Organism: Microbacterium sp. Cr-K20; assembly: GCF_000708325.1. NCBI lineage: Bacteria > Bacillati > Actinomycetota > Actinomycetes > Micrococcales > Microbacteriaceae > Microbacterium > Microbacterium sp. Cr-K20. Next base: position 104,214 of record NZ_JARE01000059.1, read on the forward strand.
GCCGTGAACCCGGTGCTGCGCGAGGGCAACAGCGACCGCCGTGCGCCTCTCGCCGTGAAGAACTACGCGAAGAAGCACCCGCACCGCAACAAGCCGTTCGCCGCGGGATCGAAGACGCGCGTCGCCACCCTGGGGCACGACGACTTCAAACACAACGAGCGCTCCTGGGTCGCTGCCCACGACGACGTGCTGAGCTTCCGGCACACGGCCGAAGACGGAACGGTCACCGTGCTGAAGGAGGGCCTCAAGGTCCTGCCGCGCGAGATCATCGACGCGACCTTCCTCTCCGCCAAGGAGCTGGATGCCTTCCTCGCCGAGACGCTGAAGACAGCCGCGGCCGACGACGTGCTGTACTCGGTGCACCTCAAGGCGACCATGATGAAGGTCAGCGACCCCATCATCTTCGGCCACGTCGTGAAGGCGTTCTTCGCCGACGTGTTCGCGCAGTACGGCGACAAGCTCGCCGCGGCAGGACTCAGCGCGAACGACGGGCTCGGCTCGATCCTCGCGGGGCTCGCGAACGTGGCGGGTGGCGACGAGATCGCCGCCGCCTTCGACAAGGCGATCGCCGAGGGGCCGCGCCTGTCGTATGTGAACTCGGACAAGGGCACGACGAACCTGCACGTGCCGAGCGACGTGATCGTCGACGCATCGATGCCCGCGCTCGTCCGCAACGGTGGAAAGCTCTGGGGCAAGGACGGGGAAGAGGCTGACACCCTCGCGGTGATCCCCGACTCCTCGTACGCGAGCGTCTACCAGGCCGTGATCGACGACGTGATCGCGAACGGTCCGCTCGACCCGGCGACGATCGGCACGGTTCCCAACGTGGGGCTCATGGCGCAGGCCGCCGAGGAGTACGGCAGCCACGACAAGACGTTCGAGATCGCCGCAGACGGCATCGTCCAGGTGCTCGACAGCGAGGGCACGGTGCTCATCGAGCACACGGTCGGCAAGGGCGACATCTGGCGCGCGACGCAGACCAAGCACATCCCCGTCATGGACTGGGTCAAGCTCGCGGTCACCCGTGCACGCGCGACCGGCGACCCCGCCGTGTTCTGGCTCGACGCGAACCGCTCGCACGACGCCCAGATCATCGCCAAGGTGCACCAGGGCCTCGCGACGCTCGACACCAAGGGCCTCACGATCACGATCCTCGCGCCCGAGGAAGCGACGCGCTACACGCTCGCCCGCATGCGTCACGGGCTCGACACGATCTCGGTCACCGGCAACGTGCTGCGCGACTACCTCACCGACCTGTTCCCGATCCTCGAGGTCGGCACGAGCGCCAAGATGCTCTCGATCGTGCCGCTGCTCGCGGGCGGCGGGCTCTTCGAGACCGGCGCGGGCGGGTCCGCACCGAAGCACGTGCAGCAGCTGGTCGAGGAGAACTACCTGCGGTGGGACTCCCTCGGCGAGTTCTTCGCGCTGGCCGCATCACTCGAGCACTTCGCCGACCGCACGGGCAACGAGAAGGCCCGCGTACTGGCGGAGACGCTGGACGCCGCGACCGGCACCTTCCTCGAGGAGGACCGCTCCCCGGGCCGCGCGCTGGGCACCATCGACAACCGCGGCAGCCACTTCTACCTGGGCTTGTACTGGGCTCAGGAGCTGGCGAAGCAGTCGAAGGACGCCGAGCTCGCAGCGGCGTTCGCCCCCATCGCCGCGACGCTCGCCGAGAACGAGGAGAAGATCGTCTCCGAGCTCAACGCGGTGCAGGGCAAGCCGGTGGAGATCGGCGGCTACTACCGTCCCGACGAGGATCTCGTCGCCGCGGTCATGCGTCCGTCCGCCACGCTGAACGGCATCGTCGACGCACTGCGCTGACACACGAGAAGGGGGTGGATGCTTCGGCATCCACCCCCTTCTTCATGTCCGCGGGAGAGCGGTTCAGTAGTAGACCGAGACCTCGAGGCCGACCGGCGACCAGTCGTAGACGTACTTGGCGAGATCGATCGGGAGGTTCACGCAGCCGTGGCTCATCCGCTGGCCGAAGTTGTTGTGCCAGTAGGTGCCGTGGAAGCCGATGTTCGGCGCGAACCAGGTGATCCAGGGGACGTCTTCGGTGCAGTAGGGCGCGCCCTCGTAGCAGCCCATGTCCTGGATGGCCGTGTGCGCGAACACCTTGAAGTTGCCGGCCGGGGTCAGCGTGCCGGGCAACCCGGTCGACACCGCCCAGGACTGCACGACCTCGTTGTTCTGGAACAGGTAGGCGCGCTGCGAGCTCAGGTTGATCTCGATGCGGCGGAACAGGTTGACCGTCTCGAAAGCGGTCTCGCCCACGGTGAGCTTGTAGACCCCGTCGCCGGCGGCGAGCTGCTGAGCGAACTGCTCGGCGATACCCGACGTGTCGCCGACGGCGCGGCCCACGACGCCCTCCTGCTCGGCACGCAACACGGTGCCGGCGGAGTCGACGATGTTCGTGGCGTTGACCGGCGCCCGGTCGACGAGACCCGGAAGCGTGTCGACGGTGGCCTGGATGGCCTGGGCGTCGGCTTCGATGCGCAGCTGGCCGTCTTCGTCGACCACGGTCAGCCAGGTGGCTGCGACCGCGGGCTTGACCGGGACGGTGCGTTCGTCGCCGACGTAGAAGCCGATCGTCCCGAGCATCGTGTTCAGCTCGGTGGCGGTGGCGGTGGCGTCGTCGTCGGAGACGGCAGGCAGGGCCTCGGCAGGACCGCCGGGGTATTCGAGAGACGTCTTCCCCGCGGCCACCGCATCGGTGAAGGCGGCGGTGAGATCATCGACGTCGATTCCGGTGCCGGGCTCCGAGGCCGTGACGATGTACTTACCGCCGGCGGGGTCGAATGCGACACCGGCGTCCACCGGGTCTTGGAAGCTCGACGGCACGGCGCTGCGCAGCGCCGCGGAGGCCTTCTCCGTATCGAGGGCGATGTCGGCGGGAACCGGATCGCCCATCCACATGCCGAGGTTCCACAGCGGTCGGGCGGCGAAGGCGGCATCGGCGAGAGCGGTCGCATCGAGGGACGCGCCGAGGTCGGCGCCGGTCAGGACCGCGTCATCTCCGTCGCCGGTGAGCGTGACCTCGGTCTCGGCGAGATGCGTGCTGATCGCTTCGGCCGCGGCGCCCGGTGTCATCCATCCGACCGGGATTCCGGCGACGGTGGTTCCCGGGGCGATGAGTACCAGCGAGGCTGCTCCCGCGCCCAGGGCGACGACGCCGAGTCCGAGCCCGATCCAGAGGCCGAGGCGGCGCTTCTTGGGGGCCGGCTCGACGGGGGCCCACGCCAACGGCTGTTCGCCGGTGGTGGGCGGGACGGCGTCGGTGGCCGAATCCCGCGGCGTGAGTACGGCGGTGGGCGTGGCGTCGTCGCCATGCGCCTCGGCTGCTGCGCCCGGCGCAGAAATCAGATCGGTCACGAACTTCACCCCCCGGATCTCAAACGTGTCCTGAGGTCCAATGGTACGGGATGGGAGGTAACGGGGAGGCAACGGTCCGTGATATCGTCCCTCCCCGCGCCAGGTCAGTCGACGATGGCGATGCCGTCGATCTCGACGAGCATCTCCTCGCGGGGGAGACCGGTGAAGACGGTGGTGCGCGACGGGAGGACTCCGCTGAGGGTGTTCGCGGTCACGAAGGCGCCGTAGGCATCGTTCATGATCGGGAAGTCCTCGCGCTTGGTGAGGTACACGCGCAGCATCACGACGTCGTCGAACGTCGCGCCCGATGCCTCGACGATCGCCTTGACGTTCTCGAGGGTGCGAGTGGTCTGCGCGGCCACGTCGCCGGGGAAGAGGTACTCGTTCGTCTGCGGGTCGACCGGGCCCTGGCCGGACACCTGGACGAACGGGCCCTTGCGGATCCCCTGCGAGAAGGTGTGCGCGGGAGCGGGGGCGGCATCGGTGGAAACTCGGATCTTCGCGGTCATGCCGTCCAGCCTAGTAGCCTTGTTAGATGCCTCTACAAATTCCGGATCCCGTTCTCGGCGCCTGGACGAAGGGCTTCCCGGCGCATGCTGCGGGACTCCGACTCTCGGAGGTCGCGGGCGCCGATCTGCGCCTCTCCGACCTGGTCACTCCGGTGCTCACGGTGCACGAGGACGCGCTCGTGCACAACGAGAGGACCGTCTTCGCGTGGGCGCGCGAGCAGGGTGTGCTGCTCGCGCCGCACGGCAAGACCACGATGGCGCCGGCCCTCTGGCAGCGGCTCCTCGAAGCGGGCGCGTGGGGCATCTCGGTCGCGACGCCGTGGCAGGCTGAGGTCGCCGTCGACGCCGGTGTCGCGACGGTGCTGATCGCCAATGCTGTGACGGATGCCGCGGCGGTGCGCCGCCTGAGCGCACTGCTCGCCGCCGATGACGGGCTGCGGGTGCTGTGCTGGGCGGACTCTCTCGCCGGCGTCTCGATCCTGGCGGACGGGATGCGCGGTGCTGAGCGGCCGCTCGACGTGCTCGTCGAGCTCGGCGGCGCGCAGGGCCGCACCGGCGCCCGCAGCGTGGAGGAGGGCGAGCGGATCGCGCAGGCGATCTCGGAGGCTCCCGGGCTGCGACTCGCCGGTGTCGCCGGGTACGAAGGTCCGTTCGGGCCGGATCGCAGCGACGCTTCCGTCGCGGCCGTCGACGCGTATCTCCGGACGATCGTCGAGCTGCACACGCGCCTGGTGTACCCCGCGGACATCCGCCCTGTGCTCAGCGCGGGCGGCAGCTCGTTCCCCGATCGGGCTGCCGCGGTACTCGCGCCCCAGGGCGCGGAGGCCGACGTCGTCCTGCGGTCGGGCGCCTTCCAGATCCACGACGACGGCTTCTACTCCCGCATGTCGCCGTTCGGTCCGTCGGTCGGAACCGCGCCACTTCGTTCGGCCATGCATGCCTGGTCGCGTGTCGTCTCGCAGCCGGAACAGGGCCTCGCCCTGTTGGACGCGGGCCGTCGAGACGTGCCGTTCGATCTCGATCTGCCGGTCCCGCAGTCGGTCGACGGTGAGATCACGGCGCTCAACGATCAGCACGCGTTCCTGCGGCTCGCGGACGGCGCTTCGGCGGGGGTCGGCGACGTGGTGCGTCTGGGCCTCTCGCACCCGTGCACGGCGTTCGACAAGTGGCGGGTGGTCGCCGTGATCGACGATCCCGACGCGGATGACCCGCGCGTGATCGGGGCGGTCGCGACATGCTTCTGAGTGCGGAGAAGGCGGCGGCCGGCCTGGTGCGGGTCTACCGCGGAGCGACGGTCGTCGACGGGACGGGGGCGGCGCGCTACGTGGCCGACGTCGCCGTCGAGGGTGCCCGGGTGGCCGCGGTGCTGACGAAGGAAGCCACCGAGGGCCTCGAGCTTCCGGATGGGGCGACGGAGATCGATGCGGCCGGCCTGGTGCTGGCCCCGGGATTCATCGACATGCACGCGCACAGCGACCTCGCCGTGCTGAGCGGCGCTGCCCACGAGGCGAAGATCCGGCAGGGGGTCACCACCGAAGTGCTCGGTCAGGACGGCCTTGGCTACGCCCCGTCGGACGACCGCGCGGCCGCCGTCATCCCCGGCCAGATCGCCGGATGGAACGGGATGCCGGCCGAGGTGCCGTGGCGGACCGTGGACGACCTGCTCGCCGCGATCGACGCCGCGACCGTGGCGAACGCGGCGGTCCTCGTGCCGCAGGGGAACCTGAGGATGATCGTCGTCGGGCACGAGAACCGTCCGGCCACAGCCGCCGAGATCGCTGCCATGGCCGATCTGCTCGGCGCGGCGTTGGATTCCGGTGCGTTCGGGATGTCGAGCGGCCTCACCTATACGCCGGGGATGTATGCCGACACGGCGGAGCTCGAGGCGCTGTGCCGCGTGGTCGCGGAACGGGGTGGTTACTGGGCGCCGCACACGCGCAGCTACGGCGGGGGAGCGCTCGACGCCTACCGGGAGGCGCTCGATATCGGCCGTCGCACCGGGTGTCCCGTCCACCTCACCCACGCCACAATGAACTTCACCCCGAACCGGGGGCGGGCAGCGGAGCTTCTCACCCTGATCGACCAGGCCATCGCGGATGGCGTCGACGTGACCCTGGACACCTATCCCTATCTGCCGGGAGCCACCACGCTCGCCGCACTGCTGCCGAGCAGGCTCGCCGCGACGGGCGACCTGTTGCGTGCCGTCGCCGAGCTCGACGCGGCCGGTCGGGAGGCGGTCCGCGTGGAGCTCGAGGAGGTCGGCTGTGACGGCTTCCACGGCGAGAGAGCCGACTGGACGCAGATCCAGATCTCCGGCACGGCCCATCCTGACCTGGTCGACCTGGTCGGTCGGACGGTCGCCGAGATCGCCGAGACCACGGGGCGTCGAGCCGTCGACGTCGTGCTCGACACGATCATCGCCGATGCCGGGGCCACCGGCATCCTGATGCACATCGGCGATGAGGAGAACGTCCGCGCGATCATGCGCCACCCGCAGCACACCGGCGGAAGCGACGGCATCCTGATCGGTGCGCGGCCGCACCCCCGTGGCCGGGGCACGTTCCCGCGCTATCTCGGACACTACGTGCGCGAGCTCGGCATCCTCACGCTGGAGGAGGCGGTGCAGCACCTGGCGGGTACACCGGCCAGACGGCTGGGCCTCGACCGCGACGATGCTCCGCGCGGTGTGATCCGCTCCGGCGCGACCGCCGACCTGGTGCTCTTCGATCCCGAGACCATCGCCGCCGGCGCGACCTTCGACGAGCCGTTCACCCCACCGCTCGGCATCGTCGAGGTGCTGGTCGGCGGAGTGCCCGTGGTCTCCGACGGCGAGCCCACCGGTGCCACGCCGGGGCGGGCGCTGCGGATGCCGCCGGTGGCCCATCGAGCCACGGTGCCGCGCATCGACGCACGCATCGACCCGCTGGCAACAGGTTTCGCTTGGTCGGACGAGACACCCGTGCTCGCCACCGCGGAGCTCGCCACCGTTGCGGGCCGGCTGGGTGGAGTCGGTCGCGACGACGGACGGCCGGGCATCCGCCTCGTGGTCGATGAGACGCTCGGCGCCGATGCCGCAGCGGCGGGTCGCATCGCACCGGAGGCGTTCCGTGTGAGCGTGAGCGCCTCGGGCATCGAGGTCCGGGGTGCGAGTCCTGCCGGCGTGTACCGGGGTGCCACGGTGCTGCGGCAGCTCCGTGACCCGGACGGAGCGACGACGTCGATTCCGGCCGGAGTCTGGGAGGGAGCGCCCGCCTATGCGTGGCGAGGCACGATGCTCGACGTCGCACGTCACTTCCGGACCGTGGAGGAGGTCCGTCGTCTCATCGACCAGCTCGCGGATCACCATCTCAACGTCCTGCACCTGCATCTCTCGGATGACCAGGGCTGGCGGTTCGAGGTGCCGGGCTTCCCCCGCCTCACCGAGATCGGTGCCCGTCGAGCAGCGACGCAGCGCGGCCACGGTCCGCTCGCGACCGTCGAGCCCGGCGTCCATGAGGGCTTCTACACGACCGCCGAGTTGCGTGATCTCGTGAGGTACGCCGCCGAACGCTTCGTCACGCTCGTCCCGGAGGTCGAACTCCCCGGTCACGTGCAGGCCGCGCTCGCCGCCTATCCCGAGCTCGGGAACACCGACGTCGGCGACCCGGTCGAGTCGCCGTGGGAGCGGTTCGGCGTGAACCCGCGCACGCTCGCGCCCACCGAGGCCTCGCTCGCCTTCGGGCGCGCGGCCATCGACGCGCTGTGCGACGTGTTCGACTCGGAGTGGATCGGCATCGGCGGTGACGAGGTTCCGGTGACCGAGTGGGCGCAGAGCGCCGCGGCCGCCACGCGTATGCAGGAGCTCGGACTCGCCACCGCGCACGACGTGCAGCCGTGGTTCACGACCCATTTCGTCGCTCACGTACGCGCCAGAGGTCGTACGGCGCTGGCGTGGGACGAGGTGCTCGAGGGCGACGTGCCCGACGGCGTCCGGATTCTCGCATGGCGTGGCCCGGTCGCGATGCGCGCGGCTCTCTCGCGGGGCATCGAGGTCGTGGCCTGCCCCGACCTCGAGGCGTACCTCGACTACCCGCAGTCGGAGTCCGCGGAGGAGCCCATCAGGGTCGGCCCGCCACTGACGATCGAGCGGGCGTACACCCTGCGCGTCGAGGACGGAGCCGTCGGCGGTCAGGCCAACGTCTGGAGCGAGCATCTGCCCACCCGTGATCGGGTCGACTTCGCGATGTTCCCTCGTCTGTCGGCGATCGCCGAGCGGCTCTGGGAGGGTGGTGACCCGGCACCGTTTGCGGACTTCGGTCGACGTCTGCCGACGCAGCTGCGCCGTCTCCGCGCGGCGGGGGTGCGGTATCGTCCACTGGACGGACCTGCACCCGATCAGCGTCGCCCCGGAGTGCCCGGCAAACCACTCACGGTCGAGGCACGCGAGCGCATCGTCGCCGGTCTGGTGACGCGGCTTCTCGAGCGTTCGGAGGACACCTCCGCCGAGCTTCGAAAGTAATGTAACGTTTCGGTAACCCTCCTCGCGCGACCGCGGGGAGAGGTTGCACAAATTTTGTTCGTAAGGTCTACTAACAAACATGTCCGTTTCGGATGAACAGCGTCCCGCGCCGCCGGTAGAGTACCTCGGCGCGAACACGCATGCCTTCGGCCCGGGGCGCCACCTGCGCTCGCGCGCGAAAGTGCTTCCCGAGCATGCACGCGGCCACAACCGTGCACTCGTGCTGCAGACGCTGTATCACGCCGGTGCGATGAGCCGTGCGGATCTCTCGCGAGAGACCGGGCTGACCCGAGTCACGATCTCCGACCTGGTCGCCGAATTCATCGCCGACGGCATCGTCATCGAGATGGGCGTCCGCGAGGCCGTAGGTCCGGGCAAGCCGCCCATCCTGATCGACATCGACCGCGTCGGCCACCAGATCCTCGGCCTCGATCTCTCGGGTCCCAGCGCTTTCACCGGCGCGGTGCTGAGCCTCGACGGCGACGTGCTCGAACGGCGTGAGGTGCCGCGGCCGGACTCGCCCGACGGCGAAGCGGCGTACGCGGCCCTGCACGAGCTCGCCAAGACCCTGGTCGCCGCTTCCACGCAGCCGCTGCTCGGCGTCGGCATCGGAACTCCCGGTGTCGTGCGGCCCGATGGGCTCGTCCTCAGCTCGCCGAACCTCGGCTGGACGAACTTCCCGCTCGAGGCGAAGCTCGGCATCGACCTGGATCTGCCCGTCCTCGCCAGGAACGACGCCAACGCGGCGGTGCTCGCCGAATACACGTTCGGCGATGCGAAGGCCGACTTCATGCTGATCAAGATCGGCAAGGGCGTCGGTGCCGGGCTCATCACCGGCAGCCAGCCGCTGCTGGGCAGCCGCTTCGCGGCGGGGGAGATCGGGCACGTCGTCGTCGGCACCGACGGCGGTCCCCGATGCGCCTGCGGCAAGGACGGCTGTCTCGAAGCGTGGCTGAGCGTCAGCCGCCTGCGTGCGGCGCTGGAGTCCGAACCCGACGCTCGCGACGAGATCCTGCGCGACGCCGGAACGCGGATGGCGATCGCCGTCGCTCCGATCGTCGCTGCGCTCGATCTCTCCGAGGTCGTGCTCTCCGGCCCCGCAGATCTGCTCGACGGCATCCTGATCGATGCCGCGATCGAGACGCTGCACGCCCGCACGCTCGAGGGCGTGTTCGAGGACGTGGTCGTGCGCCGGACCCACCAGGAGGACATCGTCCTGCGCGGCGCCGCCGTCATGGTGCTCTCCGGCCAGTTGGGCGTGTCGTGACGCTCCCCTTCGCCACCGCGGAGACCGCGGGGAGCAGCATCCGATGAGCGATGCGCGTGCTGCCGACCCCGCCGGTCGGCGGATTCGAGTGGGCCTGGACGTCGGCGGTACCAAGATCGACGCCGTGGCCGTCGACTCTTCCGGGGAGATCATCGGCCGACTCCGCCGGGTCACCGGCTGGGGAGACGATGCCGTCGTCGAGAGCATCGTGACGGCCGTCAGCGGGCTCGCCGATGACGTCGGATTGTCGCTGTCGGACATCGGCTCCGTCGGAATCGGCATCCCCGGGCTGGTCGACGCCGACGCCGGCCGCGTCGATCATGCGGTCAACCTCGGCGTGGAATCCCTCGATCTCGCCGACCGTGCCGAACAGGCGCTCGGCATGCCGTTCCGTGTGGAGAACGATGTGAAGGCGGCCGCACTCGGTGCGGCGGCCCTGAGCGGGGTCACCGGGTCGATGGCATATCTCAACCTCGGCACCGGCGTCGCCGCCGGCATCGTGATCGACGGCCGCATCTGGCGCGGGGCCCGTGGCACGGCCGGGGAAGTGGGGCACCTCTCGGTCGATCCGAAGGGACGCCTGTGCGGATGCGGTCAGCACGGCTGCGTCGAGACGTTCTGCGGCGGCGGAGCGCTCGCCAAGGCCTGGGGTCGCCCGGGCGCGCTGCCGATCAGAGACATCTTCGACGCCGCGGACACCGGCGATCCGCTCGCTCTCGCGCTCCGAGAGGACCTGTTCCACGGCGCTGCCGCCGCCGTTCGTGTGCTCGTGCTCTCGGCCGACGTCGAGACCGTCGTCATCGGAGGAGGGCTCACGGCTCTCGGCGACCGCCTGGAGGCCGGCGTGCGTGCGGCGCTGCATGCCGGCGCCGACGCGTCGCCGTTCATGCGGTCCCTCCGCCTGGATGAGAGAATCGAACTGCTTCCGGCCGGGTCTCCCGCTGCCGCTTTCGGCGCCGCACTGGTCGGCGCATCCATCACCGAGAAGGAGATCGTCCCGCATGGCTGAGGTCGTCATCGTCGAGAATGCCGAGGCCGCAGGCGCCTTGGTCGCCACCGAGATCGTCGAGCTGATCGAACGCCGGGCGGATGCGGTGCTGGGGCTGGCGACCGGATCCACTCCGCTTCCCGTGTACCAGGCGCTGCGCACGCAGCTCGCGGGTCGCGACGTCTCGCAGGTGCGCGGCTTCGCGCTCGACGAGTACGTCGGCATCGACCCGTCGCACCCGGAGAGCTACCGCTCCGTGATCACGCGCGAGGTCGTCGAACCACTCGGTCTCGACCCGCAGCGCATCCACGTTCCCAACGGCGCTCTCGCGACGATCCAGCACGCCGGCGACGACTACGAGGCCGCCATCGATGCGGCCGGTGGGGTCGACCTGCAGATCCTCGGGATCGGTACCGACGGACACATCGGCTTCAACGAGCCGGGGTCGTCCTTCGCGTCGCGCACCCGGGTGAAGACGCTCACGGAGCAGACCCGCGAGGACAACGCGCGCTTCTTCGACTCCATCGACGACGTGCCGATGCACTGCATCACGCAGGGGCTCGGCACCATCCTGAAGGCGCGGCACCTGGTGCTGCTCGCTTTCGGCGAAGGCAAGGCCGAGGCCGTGGCCGGCGCCGTCGAGGGACCGCTCACCGCGCTCCTTCCGGGCTCCGCCATCCAGCTGCACCCGCATGCGACGATCGTCGTCGATGAGGCTGCGGCATCGCGTCTCGCTCTTGCCGACTACTACCGCTACACATTCGCGAACAAGCCGGCCTGGCAGGGCATCTGACGCCTGTCCGTCGCGTTCAGCCCGCCAGCGCGGGCCAGGCGATCGGCAGCAGGTGCTCGACGCTCAGGGGCGCCAGGGGGAGTGTCGCGACGTCTGCCGGCGTGATCCATCGCAGTTCGGCGAGCTCCGCCTGGACCGTGACGGCTCCGGGGTCGACGGATGTCGCGAAGGCCGCAGCGACGACACGGTGCCCCGGTTCGTTCGCGGCCGCGGAGATGAAGGTCCCGAGCGGGTGAAGCTCACTCTCGTCGAGTGTGAGCCCCAGCTCTTCCTGGAGCTCGCGGATCAGAGTCTGCACCGCGGATTCGCCCAGCTCGGGCTTGCCTCCCGGCTGCATGAACCGCGTGGTGCCCTGCTTGCGGACGACCAGCACCCGGCCTTCGGTATCGACGATCACGGCCGCGCTCACATGGATGTCAGGCATCGGGGCTGAACACCTTTCCCGGGTTGAGGATGCCGAGGGGATCGAACACCGCGGCGATCTGCCGTTGCAGCTGCCACTGGTCGTCACCGAGCTCTTCGGAGAGCCAGCGGCGCTTCAGCACGCCGATGCCGTGCTCTCCGGTCAGGGTCCCGCCGAGGCGGATCGCCGCGCGGAACAGCTCGTCTGCCGCGACCCACACCTCGGGCGGCACGTCCGGACCTTCGAAGAGGAAGTTGGGGTGCAGATTGCCGTCGCCGGCGTGCGCCACCGTCGGGATGGTGAGCGCGTGCTCGCGTTCGATGCGCGCGATCTCGTCGAACATGGCGGGCATCGCGCTGCGCGGCACGGAGACGTCCTCGATGAGCGTCGTGCCCAGCGATGCCATCGCCGCGTGCATCGATCGGCGGATCGCGAGCAGCTGTTCGCCCTCCGCGCGATCGTGCGAGACCACAGTGACCCCGCCGTGGGAACGGAGGATCTCCGCGATGGCGTCGGCCTCGGCACGGGCGGCGGGTCCGTCGGTCTGGATGGTGAGCTGGGCCGCCCCCGGCGTCGGGGCGACGAGACCGAGGAGCGCGTGCACGGCGGTGAGGCTCGCGGCATCCATCAGCTCCATGATCGCCGGTTGCACCCCGGCGGCGGTGACAGCGGCAGAAGCGGAGGCTGCGGCGCGCACGCCGGGGAAGGTGGCGACGACCGTGCACGTCTCTCCGGGCACGAGCCTGCGCAGCTTGAGGGTCGCTCCCACCACGACACCCAGCGTGCCTTCGGAGCCGATGACCAGCGCGGTGAGGTCGAGGCCGGTGACGCCCTTGACGCTCCGGTGGCCGAGGTGCAGAAGCCGTCCGTCCGCGAGCACGAGGTCGACGCCCAGCACGGCATCGCGGACGACGCCGTATTTTGCGCAGAGCAGTCCGCCGGCACCGGTGGCGATGTTGCCGCCCACCGTGGAGATGTCGCGACTGGCCGGGTCGGGCGCCCACCATAGCCCCTGTCGCGCGAGCTCGGTGTTGAGGTCGGCGTTCAGGATGCCGGGTTCGACGACCGCGAGCAGATCGTCCGGTCGCACCTCGCGGATCGCGGTCATCCGGCGGAGCGACAACACGATCTCGCCACTGCCGGCGTTGGCGGCACCGGCGAGTCCGGTGCCGGCGCCGCGGATGACGACAGGGGTGCGCGTGTGCGACGCGATGCGCATGGTCTGCTGGACGTGCTCGACCCGTTCCGCGTGGACGACGGCGATCGGGCGTCCGGCGGCGGCATGACCGGAGCGGTCTGCTCTGGCCTGCTCGAGAGCAGTCTCGTCGGTGTCGACGAGCGCGCCGAGCGTCTCCTTCAGCCGTGCCAGGACGCTCACGGCCGCGCGCTCACCACGAGAGGCTCACGACAGTGCGCGCCGACCACTGAGAACGCCCGCGACGACGGCCACCAGGGCGAACGCGGTGCCGATCAGCGCCTGGCCCATCGACCACCAGGCGATCGTGACGCCGACGTAGATCAGCAGCTCGACGGCGGCGCGGAGGAACGGGTGCACGCGCAGTACCGGGCGCGGAGACAGGAAGAGCGCCCAGACGAGGATCACGAGCACCGGCGCACCGATACCGAGGATGACGTTCCAGGGGAGGTCCCAGCTGGCGAAGCCCCACAGGGCGAGAGAGGCGACCGCAGCGACCAGGACGACGGTGCGGACGACGTCGAGAGCGGAGATGGTCGGGCGCTCGACGCCGGGGACGGGTGCGGGATCCGAGGACATGCATCCAGTCTATTCGGCGGCCGGAGCGTCCTCAGCCGGTGCGACGGCGGCGGTGTCGGTGGCGGGCGCGTCGGCGGCGGGTGCGGAGTCGACCGGCTCCTCGGGAGCAGGT
>NZ_JARE01000060.1:0-104393 GCF_000708325.1 Microbacterium sp. Cr-K20
TGGATGTACAACGACCGTTCCCCCTCGTAGATGCAGTCAACGGGGCACTCGTCGATGCAGGCGCGATCCTTGACATCGACGCACGGGAGGGCGATCACATACGTCACCCCTTCAGTCTACGACTCGTGGCGCTCGGGTTCCTGCGCGGCAGGTGCGACCGTGCGGACGGGAACCCGTGAGAAGGAGGGCCAGGCGATCACGAGCAGCACGATTCCCGCGACCAGGTAGGTCCAGATCTGCCCACTGAGCGAGTCCGGGACGACGACGGATCCGCCGGGCCCCACGCCGGAGATCAGCACCAGCATGCCGATCATGCCGAGTCCGGCTGCCACCGCCGCTCCCCTGTCGTGTGTGAGCGCTCGTACGGCGACGAGGATCGCCGCGCAGGCGATGGCGGCCACGATGAGCCCCACCGGGATCGGCCCCCACATCACGCTGTGCGCGATCGTGCCGGCGATGCCGTAGACGCCGCCCACCAGGGCCGCAGCGACCCACGACAACACTCTCGACACCCAGCTCACGCGCACCCGTCGATCTTACCGGCGCCGCCTGTGGCCGAGCAGTCGCTCAGGAGGCGAGACCGAAGAGCCGCAGGAGCGCCGCGACGAGCGCGGCCGCTGCCACGACGACGAGGAACGACTGCCGAAGCCACAGGAGCCCTCCCGCGACCAGCAGGGCGGGCACGCGCGCGTCCACCGTGATGGCCTGACCGTCGCCGAGGGTCTGCACCGCGACGAGTGCGGCCAGGAGCGCCACGGTCAGCAGGTCGGAGATGCGAGCAGTGCGAGGCGCTTCGAGGACCTTGGGCGGCACCAGGTATCCGGCGGCTTTGAGCGCGACACAGATGAGCGCGGCGAGGAGGATCGCACTCCACAGGCTCATGGCGCCTCCTCCGTTCCGACGCGGGCGTGATCCTCCGGCGGCGTCTCGCGGCGGCCCAGCCAGTTGAACCAGCCGACGGCGATCGCGACGACCGCCGCGACGAGCACCGGGAGACCCGGCATGAGGAAGGGGGTGAACGCCGCAGCGACCACCGCAGCCGCCACACCCACCACGATGGCCTGCCGCTGCCGGAGCCGCGGCCAGAGCAGCGCGAGGAATGCGGCAGCGGCAGCGGCGTCGAGACCCCAGGTCCGGGGGTCGCCGAGCACGTCACCGACGAGCGCACCGACGAGAGTCGTGATGTTCCAGCCCACGAAGATGCCGATGCCGGTCACCCAGAAGCCCACCTGACGCAGCCGCGGGTCGCCCTGTGAGATCGCCACGGCCGTCGACTCATCGATCGTGAAGTGCGCGGCGGTAGCCTTGCGCACCGGCCCTCCGCCGACGATCGGCGACATGCGCATTCCGTACGCCACGTTGCGCACGCCGAGGAGGGCGGCGGACGCGACCGCGGAGGGCAGAGCAGCGAGGCCTCCGGCGGTGAAGACGCCGATGAACGCGAACTGCGATCCTCCGGTGAACATCAGCAGGCTGAGGACGCACGTCTGCCAGACGTCGAGTCCGGACGCGACAGCCAACGCTCCGAAGGAGACGCCGTAGGCGCTGGTCGCGAGCACGACGCCGAGCGCCTCACGCCAGACCTCACGCTCGGCGGTCATCGCACGCCCTGCGGATCCTTGTTCGCTTCGCTGAACACATGACCATAATTCTGAACAGTCGCGAATGGATAGTCAAGCGAACGAACGTTTGACATGATGAACGCATGGAAGACCTTCGCACGCGCATCGCCCGCACTCTGCGCCGAGAACGAGAGGCCGTCGGCCTGTCGGTCTCGGAACTCGCGCGCCGCGCGGGTGTGTCCAAAGCGACCGTGTCGCAGCTCGAGAGCGGAGCGGGCAATCCCAGCGTCGAAACACTGTGGGCCCTCGGAGTGGCCCTCGGAGTGCCGTTCGCCGTCCTCGTCGACCAGCACAGCAACGCGCCCACCCTGATCCGCGCCGACGACCTCGCCGGCGTCCCCTCCTCCGCGGCCGCCTACAGCGCGACGCTGCTGTCGGCCAGCCCTCCCGGCGCGCGCCGCGACATCTACCTGATCCAGGCCGAACCGGGCGATGCTCGCCGCTCCGACCCGCACCACCCGGGCACCATCGAGCACGTCATCCTGATCTCCGGGCAGGCCCTGATCGGACCGGCGGATGAGCCGGTGCTGCTCGAGCCCGGCGACTATCTGACGTATGCCGGCGACGCCCCGCACATCTTCGAGGCGACGACAGCGGCCACGAGCGCCGTGCTCATCTCCGAACTCCGCTGAGCCTCACTCCCCGCCGACGACAGGCGACGGGTTGGGATCTCACGGTCTCAGTACCAGTTCATCGCCTGCGAGTGCGACCAGGCGCTGCACGGGGTTCCGTAGGCCGCCGAGATGTACTCGAGGCCCCAGGCGATCTGCGTGGCGGCGCTGGTCTGCCAGTCGGCTCCCGCCGATGCCATCTTGCTGCCGGGCAGCGCCTGCGGAATGCCGGTAGCCCCGCCGTCGGCGTTGTATGCCTGGTAGTTCCAGCCCGACTCCTTGGTCCACAGGGAGTCCAGGCACGAGAACTGATCCCCGCCCCAGCCGTACCGGCTCGACATCTGCTGCTGCGCGGAGGCCTTCGCACCCTCGACGGTGTTGGCGGACGCGAGCGCCGCGGCGGCCGCCCGCTCGGCAGCTGCATGCTCTGCCGCCGCCTTGGCCGCGGCTGCAGCGGCTTCCTCCGCAGCCCGCTTCTCCTGTGCCGCGGTGAGCGCGGCACGCAGATCCTCCGTGTCCGAGACGACCTTCGCGAGCTCCGACTCCACGTCGTCGGTGACGATGCCCACGAGGAGCAACGGGGTCACCTCACTGTCGGAGAGCTTGTCGATGCCGCTCTCGAGCTCGGTCGTGTCGACCGATGTCGAGACACCCACGTCGAGGCCGGATGCTGCGACGTCGGCGCTCACCGCCGCGGCGGCCGCGACAGCACTCCGGGCCTCCACGCGCGTAGACGAAGCGTCTGCGGTGATCTGCGCCAGCGGCTCGGCACCGGACAGTGCGGGCGCGGCGACGGCGATGGCCGGGCTCATGGCGGCCGCGGCAGAGGTGGAGGCCAGGCCCACGCTGAGCGTGATTCCGACCAGGGTGGCGGCGGTCACTCCGAGGATGGCCATCGGGCGGCGGGCGGTGACGGCGGCGCGGGCGGACGCCGCGTCCGAGGCACGCCGAAGCGCACGGGTTTTCTGAAGCATCGGGTTCGACTTTCGGGTTGTCGTACGCCCTCGCAGGAGACTCATCGGGAGCTCGTCCCGGGCGCAAGCCAACGAGTCTGCACCATCAACCTGAGTGAAAACCATCCCTGACCTGGGATTTACATGAGAAGAGGGCCTCGCGCACGCCTTTCGGCGGCACGAGGCCCTCTTCTCGGAGCAGACTCAGGCGCTGGCGTCCTGGCGCTTCAGACGCGCGGTCTCGCGAGCACGGGTGTTCGCATCGAGGTTCACCTTGCGGATGCGGACGACCTCGGGCGTGACCTCGACGCATTCGTCGTCACGTGCGAACTCGAGGCTCTCCTCGAGCGTCAGCTGGCGCGGAGGCGTCATCGACTCGAAGGTGTCGGAGCTCGCCGCACGCATGTTGGTGAGCTTCTTCTCCTTCGTGATGTTCACGTCCATGTCGTCCGCGCGGGAGTTCTCGCCGATGACCATTCCCTCGTAGACCTCCTGCGTGGGCTGCACGAAGAACGACATGCGCTCCTGCAGGGCGATCATCGCGAACGGGGTGACGACACCCTGGCGGTCGGCGACGATCGAGCCGTTCTGACGCGTCGTGATGGAGCCGGCCCACGGCTCGTAGCCGTGCGAGATCGCGTTCGCGATGCCGGTGCCGCGCGTGGTGGTGAGGAACTCGCTGCGGAAGCCGATCAGGCCGCGCGACGGGACGACGAACTCCATGCGCACCCAGCCGGTGCCGTGGTTCGTCATGTTCTCCATGCGACCCTTGCGGCCCGCCAGCAGCTGGGTGATCGCGCCGAGGTGCTCCTCCGGCGTGTCGATCGTGAGGTGCTCGAACGGCTCGTAGGTCTTGCCGTCGATCTTCTTCGTGACCACCTGCGGCTTGCCGACGGTGAGCTCGAAGCCCTCGCGGCGCATGTTCTCGACGAGGATGGCGAGGGCGAGCTCTCCGCGGCCCTGCACCTCCCACGCATCCGGACGTCCGATGTCGACGACCTTGAGCGAGACGTTGCCGATGAGCTCCTTGTCGAGACGGTCCTTGACCATGCGAGCGGTGAGCTTGTGGCCCTTGACCTTGCCCATGAGCGGGGAGGTGTTGGTGCCGATCGTCATCGAGATGGCGGGGTCGTCGACCGTGATGGCCGGCAGCGGACGCACGTCCTCGGGGTCGGCGATGGTCTCGCCGATGGTGATGTTCTCGAAACCGGCGATGGCGACGATGTCGCCGGGGCCTGCGGAATCGGCCGGGTAGCGCTCGAGCGCACGGGTCTTCAGGAGCTCGGTGATGCGCGCGTTCTGGTGCGTGCCGTCGGCACGGACCCAGGCCACGGTCTGGCCCTTCTTGAGCGTGCCGTTGAAGACGCGCAGCAGCGCGAGACGGCCGAGGAACGGGCTGGAGTCGAGGTTCGTGACCCAGGCCTGCAGCGGGTGCTCGTCGTCGTAGGACGGCGCGGGCACGTGCTCGAGGATCGCCTCGAACAGCGGCTCGAGGTCGTCGTTGTCGGGCAGCGAGCCGTCGGCGGGACGGTTCTGCGACGCGGCGCCGGCACGACCGGAGGCGTAGACGACCGGCACGTCGAGCAGCGCGTCGACGTCGAGGTCGGGCACGTCGTCGACCAGGTCGGAAGCGAGGCCCAGCAGCAGGTCGTGCGCCTCTTCTTCGACCTCGGCGATGCGCGCGTCGGGACGGTCGGTCTTGTTGACGAGCAGGATGACCGGCAGCTTCGACTCGAGCGCCTTGCGCAGCACGAAGCGGGTCTGGGGCAGCGGGCCCTCACTGGCGTCGACCAGCAGCACGACACCGTCGACCATGGACAGGCCGCGCTCGACCTCGCCACCGAAGTCGGCGTGACCGGGGGTGTCGATCACGTTGATCGTGATCTCCTTGCCGCCGGCGTGCTTGCCCTTGTACGTGATCGCCGTGTTCTTGGCGAGGATCGTGATGCCCTTCTCACGCTCCAGGTCGTTGGAGTCCATCGCGCGCTCATCGACGTGGGCGTGTTCGCCGAAGGAGCCCGTCTGACGCAGCATGGCGTCGACGAGAGTCGTCTTGCCGTGGTCGACGTGGGCGACGATTGCGACGTTGCGGAGGTCAGAGCGGAGGGCGTGCGCCATGCAGGTGTCCTAAAGAGTGTGGGATTTTGCCGGGAAGCCGACGTTCCAGGATAACGCAAGCTCAGGGCGTGTTCCTGAAAACAGGTCGTAGCATCGAGATCGTGACCCGACCGCAGGCCTCCGGAGACCTTCCCGAGCTCTCCCCCGCCCCCTCTCGCGCACGGCTGTGGTGGGAGATCGCGATCGTCCTGGCGCTCGGGCTCGGGCAGTCCGCCGTGTACGCGATCGTGCAGCTCGCCTACCGCCTCACCGATGAGATCCCGATCGCCGATCAGGTCGCGAAGCTGAATCCCTCACGCAGCGACCGGGAGATCTTCGACCTCATCTACCAGGTGCTCGCGATCGGTTTCTCGCTCGTCCCCGTGCTGCTGGTGTGCTTCCTGCTCTGGCAGTCGCGCCGACCGCACCTGGGGCAGCTGGGGCTGGACGGCACCAGGGCGGGGCGCGACATCGGTCGCGGCGTCCTGCTGGTCCTGGCCATCGGCGTGCCCGGCATCGGCCTCTACCTCGCCGGTCGCGCGCTCGGGATGACCGTGGCGATCGACCCCGCCGGCATCGACGCCTACTGGTGGACGGTGCCCGTCCTTCTGCTCGCTGCCGCACGGGCCTCGCTGCAGGAGGAGTTCGTTCTGCTCGGATATCTCTTCACGCGGCTGAAGCAGCTCGGCTGGGGGCCGTGGTCGATCATCATCGGCACATCGGTGCTGCGGGCCAGCTACCACCTGTATCAGGGCTATCCCGCGTTCTTCGGGAACCTCGCGATGGGTCTGCTGTTCGGCTGGCTGTATCAGCGCTCAGGGCGCCTGATGCCGTTCCTGGTCGCGCACTTCCTTATCGATGCGGCCGCGTTCGTCGGGTACCCGTGGGCGGCAGCGCTGTGGCCCGACCTGTTCGGACTCCCCGGCTGAGCCGAAGAGTCGCGGTCAACCCGCGTTCGCCACGAGGACGGCCAGCACGGCCCAGACGACGATCACGACCAGCGCGATCGTGGCCGGACGATCCCAGCTGCGTCGGATCGGGGCGTCCGCGGTGGCGGGGGCGGCTTCCCAGCGCTCCTCGATCTCGGTGAGCGCGCGGATGCCTGCGGGCATCTTCTCCTCGCCGTCGCCCCCGCGAGCGGGCATGCGGATCGGGCCGGCCTTGGCCGGTCCCCCGTAGCAGGCGAGATCCTTCCCGTCGTCGAGCGAGAAGATCAGCTGCCACCGCAGGTCGACGGCGCGCACGCGCTGCCAGCCGAATGTGATGCGGCGGAGCAGGTTCTGCACCACCACACCGTCGTCGTCGATGCGCACGGCCGAGGCGAAGGAGCTCACATACACGAGCCAGAGCACCAGCAGCACCCACGGGGCGAGCAGCAGCATCGGCCCCCACCCGGCCCGCAGGACAGCATCGCCCAACAGGAACAGGGCCAGAAGCGAGCCGATCACGAGCGCGGCGGGACCGGAGGGCGCACGGAATGTCCGTACGCCCTCCGACCTGTCGTCCGTCGTCACCGTCAGTGGCTCCCGAGGGTGATCGACGCGCCGGGAATCGCCTGGAGCAGACGCTCCGTGTACTCCTGCTGCGGGTTCGCGAAGATGTCGTCGACCGTGCCGTGCTCGACGACGCGCCCCTGCTCCATCACACAGACGCGATCCGCGATCACCCGGACGACCGCGAGGTCGTGGGTGATGAACAGATACGTCAGGTCGAGCTCGGACTGGAGTTCGGCGAGCAGGTTCAGCACCTGCGCCTGCACCAGCACGTCCAGCGCCGACACGGCCTCGTCGAGGACGACGATCTCCGGCTTGAGCGCGAGGGCTCTGGCGATGGCGACGCGCTGGCGTTGACCGCCCGAGAGCTCGTTCGGATACCGGTCGGCCACACTCGACGGAAGCGCGACCTGGTCCAGCACCTCGAGAACGCGCTTGCGGCGCGAGGCGGAGTCGCCGACCCCGTGCACGCGCAGCGGCTCCGCCACCGTGTTGCCGATGTTGTGCAGCGGATCCAGCGAACCGTACGGGTCCTGGAAGACCGGCTGCATCTCGCGACGCAGTGCCTGCAGCTCGGGCCGTGAGAGCGTGTCGGTGTCCCGACCGTTCACGAGGATCGAGCCCGACGTCTTCGTCTCCAGACGCAGCAGCATCTTGGCGGCGGTCGACTTGCCGGAACCGGATTCGCCGACGATGGCCATCGTGGAGCCCTTGGGCACCTGGAAGGACATCTTGTCGACGGCCGTGAAATCGGTGGAACGGAAGCCGCTCCCCCGGATCTTGTAGACCTTCGTCACATCTCGGAACTCGATCACCGGCTCGGCAGGAACCGCCTCGGTGTGGGCGATCGATGCGAGATCGACCGTGCCCGTGGACTCCGTGAGCACCTCGGCGAGAGGGTCGACGTGACCCGTGACCGCCGTCTGGATGCGCTTCGACGCCAGGCTCGGCGCCGCGGCGACCAGCCGCTGGGTGTACGGGTGCTGCGGGTTCTGCAGGATCTCGAGCGCGGGACCCGATTCCACGATGCGACCGCGATGCATCACGACGAGGTTCTCCGCCCGCTCCGCGGCGAGGCCGAGGTCGTGGGTGATGAACAGGACCGCGGTGTTGCGCTCCTTCGTGAGGGTGTCGAGGTGATCGAGGATCCGCTTCTGCACCGTGACGTCGAGCGCGCTGGTGGGCTCGTCGGCGATGAGCAGTTTCGGATCGGACGACAGCCCGATGCCGATGAGCACCCGCTGGCGCATGCCGCCGGAGAACTCGTGCGGGAACTGCCGCAGACGCCGATCGGCATCCGCCAGTCCTGCCTCCTTCAGCACCTGGATGGCCTGCTTGCGTGCAGCCTTGCGGCCGTCGGCCTGCCCGTTGGCGAGGATGGTCTCCTCCACCTGGAAACCGATGCGGTGCACCGGGTTGAGGCTGTTCATCGGGTCCTGGGGAACCAGGCCGATGAGGTTGCCGCGCACATGCTCGATCTCGGAGCGCCCGAGCTTCGTCAGGTCGCGACCCTCGAATTTGACGGCGCCACCGGTGACCTTCCCGCTGCCGGGCAGCAGGTTGATGATCGCGTGCGCGGTCGTCGACTTGCCCGAGCCGGACTCACCGACGATCGCCATGGTCTCGCCCGGGTAGATGTCGAAGCTGACGCCACGCACCGCAGGGACGAAACCGTCCTGCGTCTTGAACGCGACCTCCAGGTTCTCGATCGACAGGAGCGGGACATCGGGGTTGTATTCGGCGGTCATCGCAGTGCCCTCGCCTTCGGGTCGAGCGCGTCTCGCACCGTCTCGCCGAGCATGATGAACGACAGCACGGTGAGGGAGAGAGCGATCGACGGATAGATCAGCGGCATGGGGTCGGTGCGCAGACGCGTCTGCGCGGCCGCGATGTCGTTACCCCAGGAGATGAACTCCGGCGGCAGACCGACGCCCAGGAAGGACAGCGTGGCCTCGGCCGTGATGGCCGCGGCCAGACCGACCGTGCTGAGCACGATCACCGGGGCGATCGAGTTCGGCATGACGTGTGAGAACATCGTCCGCACCCGGGATACCCCGAGCGCTTCGGACGCCATCACGAAGTCGGCCGAACGCACGCGCAGGATCTCGGCGCGCAGGATGCGCGCCACCGAGGGCCATCCGAAGAAGCCGATCGCGAGGGAGACCACGAGGATGTTCCGGTTGTCGAGGAACATCGACATGATGACCACTGCGGCCAGCACGTAGGGGATCGCGAAGAACATGTCGCCGATGCGCATGAGGAGCGAATCGATCCAGCCGCCGAAGAAACCGGCGAACGCACCGATCACGATGCCCATGGCAGCGATGATGATCGTCACCAGGATGCCGACCGACAGCGAGGTCCCTGCGCCGTGCACGACACGGGAGTACACGTCACAGCCCTGGAAGGTGTACCCGAGCGGGTGCCCTGCGGAAGGGCCGTCGTTCGAGAACTTCAGGTCGCACTGGAAGGGGTCGACCGGAGCGAACAGGTCGGGGAACGACGCGATGATGACCAGCAGCACGACGAAGACGCCGGCGGTCCAGAACATCCAGCGACCACGGAGGTCGCGCCACGCATCGAGCCACAGGTTGCTCTTGCGCTCGCTGACACGGACGGCATCGACGGCCCCGAGGCCGCCCTCGTCTGCCTCGGCCACATAGTGCGCCATGCGGCGGGTGGGAGTGTTATCGGACATAGCGGATCCTCGGGTCGAGCACACCGTAGAGCAGATCGATGAACAGGTTGACCAGGACGTAGATCACGACGAGCACGGTCACGATCGAGACGATCTCCGGCCCATCGTGCTGGTTGATGGCCTTGAAGAGCTCGTTTCCGATACCGGGCACGTTGAACACGCCCTCGGTGACGGTGGCGCCGACGATCAGGATGCCGAAGTCGGCAGCGAGGTTCGTCGTCACGGGAATGAGCGAGTTGCGCAGCACGTGCACCGGGATGACGCGCCGCGTGGGGAGGCCCTTGCCGAACGCCATCCGCACGAAGTCCTGCTGACGCGTCTCGATGACCGAGTTGCGCGTGAGCCGCACCACGTAGGCGAAGTTCAGTGCGGCGAGCACGATCGCCGGGAGTATCAGGTCCGACCAGGGCGCACCTCGTCCGACCGTCGGTCGGAACAGATGCAACTCGATGGCGAGGAAGTACTGCGCGATGAAGGCCAGCACGAACACCGGGATCGAGATGAGCAGAAGGCTCACCAGCATCGAGGCGTGGTCGAAAAGGCTGTTCTTGCGCAGGCCGGAGATGAGACCGACGACGACGCCGAAGAGCAGCTGGATGACGATCGCCAGCAGCGCGAGGCGCAGCGTCACCGGGAACTTCGCGGCGAGGATCTCATTGACGCTCTGGCCGCGGAAAGTCGTTCCCAGGTCGCCCTGGAACAGGTCGCCGAGGTAGATCAGGTAGCGCGTGAAGAACGGCTGGTCCAGGTGGTACTGCGCCTGCAAGGCGGCGTACTGCGCATCGGTCGGTGTCTTGTCACCGAACAGAGCGAGAATCGGGTCACCCGGTAGCAGGAAGACCATCGAGAAGATCAGGAAGGTCGCCCCGAGGAAGACGGGTATCGCCTGAAGAAGGCGACGAATGATGTAGGCAGTCATAGGCGTGAACTCAACCGCGCCGTGCGGGGCGACGCTTGCGCATCGCCCCGCACGGCGGGTTCAGATCAGAGCGGGAGTGTTACTCGCCGGCCTTGGTGATCTCGTACACGATCGGCCAGCTGTCCCAGCCGTACTCGACGTTGTCGACGAGCGTGGAGAAACCGGCGTTGGTCGAGCGGTACCAGAGCGGCAGGACGGGAAGGTCCGTGAACAGGACCTCCTGCGCCTGCTCGAAGAGCTTGTTGCCCTCTTCGACCGACGGCGCCGTGGAGCCCTTCTGCACGAGCTCGTCGTACTCGGGGTTCGAGTAGTCGCCGTCGTTGGAACCGGCACCCGTGATGAACAGCGCGCCCAGGATGTTGTACGCACCCGGGTAGTCGAACTGCCATCCCGAACGCGTCGCCGCGTTCAGCGAACGGTTCTTGATCTCCTCGCGGAGCGTCGCCAGGTCGGGGAAGGACTGACCGGCGGCGTCGATGCCCAGCGTGTTCTTGAGCTGGTTGGTGACCGCGTCGACCCAGGGCTGGTGTCCACCGTCGGCGTTGTACGCGATGGTGAACGTGCCGCTCCACGGGGCGATGGCGTCGGCCTGAGCCCACAGGTCCTTCGCCTTGTCGGCGTCGGCGTGCGTGACCTCGGAACCGGCGATCTCGTCGTTCCAGCCCGCGATCACCGGGGAGGTGAAGTCGACGGCCGGCGTGCGGGTGCCCTCGAAGATCACGTCGGTGACCTGTTCGCGGTCGATCGCGTAGGAGATGGCCTGACGACGCAGGTTGCCCTCTTCGTCGTTGCCGAAGTGAGCGAGGCGTGCCGGGATGGTCAGGCCTTCCCAGATCGCGGCCGGCTGGTCGACGGCGCGGTCGCCCAGGTCGTCCTTGTAGGTGGCCAGAGCCGTCGGCGGCACGCCGGGGTTGATCACGTCGAGGTTGTCCGAGAGCAGGTCGGTGTACGCAGCCTCGGCGGTCGCGTAGCTGACGAAGTCGACTCCACCGTTCTGCGGCTTGCGGGGACCGTCGTAGCTCTCGTTCGGGAGCAGCGAGATCACGGAGTCGTGCTCCCACTTGTCGAGCACGTACGGGCCGTTGCCGACGGGAGCCTGGCCGAACGCCTCAGGGTCATCGAAGAACGACTCGGGGAGCGGCGCGAACACCTGGTAGCCCAGAGTGGTCGGGAAGTCCGACTGCGGAGCGGCGAGCTCGACCGTGAACGTCGTGTCGTCGACGACCTCGAGAGCGAGGGAGTCTTCCTTCACGGCGTCGGCGCTGTAGCCGGAGAAGTTGGCGAACCACCACTGGTTCTCGAAGGCGGGGTCGGAGGCGGCATACTGCCATGCCTCGACGAAGGACTCCGCGGTCACGGGGGTGTCGTCGCTGAACTTCTCACCCTCCTTGATCTTGATGGTCCAGGTCTGGTTGTCTTCCGACTCGATCGACTCGGCGAGGTCGTTGGCGAGGGCGCCGTCGGCTTCGTAGTAGACGAGACCGGCGAAGATGTTCTGCAGAACGAGTCCGCCGCCGACCTCGTTGGTCACGGCGGGGAGGAGCGGGTTCTGAGGCTCGTTGCTCTGAACCGTGACGATTCCGGTCGACGCTTCGCCGCCTTCTTCACCACTGCCGTTGTCGCCGCCGGATGCGCAGCCTGCGAGCGCGATCGCGCCGACGGCCAGCAGAGCGGTGCCCGCGAGGGCAGTCCTGTTTCTTTTCACTTTTGTCCTCCTGTGGACACGGGGATTCTGCGCGCTCACCATCGAGCAGGCAGGGATACCTGAGCGTAACCCGCACCCGCGTCGCCCCCGCCCTCAGCTAACGAACTGTTACTGAGTGGTGACCATACGTAACAAGGCCGAAACACCGGGAAAAGAGCGACGGTGCCGCACCCACAACAGGGGTGCAGCACCGTGTGCTCACATGAGCATCCGACTCAGGCGAAAGCCTCCACCGGCGGGCAGGCGCAGACGAGGTTGCGGTCGCCGTACGCCTGGTCGATGCGGCGCACCGGCGGCCAGTACTTGCCTGCGACGAGGGCGCGCACGGGGTATGCCGCCTCTTCCCGCGAGTACGCGTGGTTCCACTCCCCCGCGATGAGCGAGACCGCGGTGTGCGGCGCGTGCACGAGCGGGTTGTCGTCGGCCGGCCAGCGACCGGCGGCGACCCCCTCCGCCTCGGCCTTGATCATGACCATGGCCTCGATGAAGCGCTCGATCTCGTCGAGGTCCTCCGACTCGGTCGGCTCGACCATCAGCGTGCCCGCGACCGGGAACGACATGGTCGGGGCGTGGAAGCCGTAGTCGATGAGGCGCTTGGCGACGTCGTCGACCGTGATGCCGGTGGCCTCCTTGAGCGGACGCAGATCGAGGATGCACTCGTGAGCCACCCGCCCGTTCTCGCCCGTGTAGAGCACCGGGAAGTGGGAACCGAGCCGCTCTGCCATGTAGTTGGCGGAGAGCACGGCTGCCGCGGTGGCGCGACGCAGTCCGTCGGCACCCATCATCCGCACGTACGCCCACGAGATCGGCAGGATCCCGGCCGAGCCGTACGGCGCTGCCGAGATGACTCCGCCGTCGAAGGTGTACCCGCCGAAGTGCTCCGCGCTCTGGGCGAGCGGGTGCGAGGGCAGGAACGGCGCGAGGTGGGCCTTCGCCGCCACCGGACCGATGCCGGGGCCGCCGCCGCCGTGCGGGATCGCGAACGTCTTGTGCAGGTTGAGGTGCGAGACGTCGCCCCCCAGGTCGCCGAACCGCGCGTAGCCGAGCAGCGCGTTGAGGTTCGCGCCGTCGACGTAGACCTGCCCGCCCGCGTCGTGCACGGCTGCGGTGATGTCGACCACCTGCTCCTCGTACACGCCGTGCGTGGAGGGGTAGGTGATCATCAGGGCCGAGAGGTCGTCGGCGTGCAGCGCGATCTTCGCGCGCAGATCGTCGAGGTCGACGTTGCCGAGCTCGTCGGTCGCGACGACCACGACCTTCATGCCTGCGAGGACGGCCGACGCCGCGTTCGTGCCGTGCGCCGAAGACGGGATCAGGCAGATCGTGCGATGCTGGTCGCCGTTGGCGTGGTGGTAGCCGCGGATCGCGAGCAGCCCCGCGAGTTCGCCCTGTGAGCCCGCGTTCGGCTGCAGCGAGACCGCGTCGTACCCGGTGACCTCGGCGAGCCAACCCTCGAGCTGATCGATGAGCTCGAGGTAGCCCTGCACATCGGCCGCCGGAGCGAACGGGTGGATGCCCGCGAACTCGGGCCACGTGATCGCCGCCATCTCGGTGGCCGCATTGAGCTTCATCGTGCAGGAGCCCAGCGGGATCATGCCGCGGTCGAGTGCGTAGTCACGGTCGGCGAGGCTCTTCAGATACCGCATCATGGCGGTCTCACTGCGGTGTGCGTGGAACACCGGGTGCGTGAGATATTCGTCCTGACGCCCCAGGTCCGACGGCAGGGCGTTGCTGCCACGCTGCAGGAAGCCGAACGCACGCTCCTGCGCGCCACCGAAGACCATCGCGACCTGATGCAGCTCGGTCACCGTGGTGGTCTCATCGACCGAGATGCCGATCGTGTCGGCGTCGGCCACGCGGAGCAGGATGCCGTATCCGTCGCGCGCCTGCGCGGCGTGCTCGGCTGCACGCCCCGGCACCCGCACCGTGACCGTGTCGAAGAACGCGTCGTGCACGACCTCGGCGCCCGCCTCTGCGAGCCAGGTACCGAGCAGCGCCGCCTTCGTGGCTGCTTCCGACGCGATCGCACGGAGCCCATCCGGGCCGTGATAGACCGCGTACATCGCCGCCATCACGGCCAGCAGCACCTGGGCGGTGCAGATGTTCGACGTCGCCTTCTCACGGCGGATGTGCTGCTCGCGCGTCTGCAGAGAGAGACGGTACGCGGGCTTGCCGTCGGCATCCACCGACACTCCGACGAGACGGCCAGGGAGCTGTCGCTCGAGGCCGGAGCGGACGGCCATGTAGCCGGCGTGCGGCCCGCCGAAGCCCATCGGCACTCCGAAGCGCTGCGTCGTGCCGACGGCCACATCCGCGCCCAGCGACCCGGGCGACGCGATCAGTGTGAGCGCGAGCAGATCAGCCGCTGCGACGGCGAGTCCGCCGGCGAGGTGCGCGGCGTCGAACACGGCGGACGGATCCCAGACCCGACCCGATGCGCCCGGGTACTGGACGAAGACACCGAAGAGATCACCGGGCAGCTCCTCCCCCGCGGCGAAGTCGACGGACACGATCTCGATCCCGAGGGCTTCCGCGCGGGTCGCGAGCATCGCCCTGGTCTGCGGCAGTGCGTCGGCGTCGACCGCGAACACGTTCGACGCCGACTTGGAGGCGCGCCGCGCCAGCAGCATCCCCTCGACGACGGCCGTGGACTCGTCCAGCATCGAGGCGTTGGCCGTGGTGAGACCGGTGAGGTCGGAGACCATGGTCTGGAAGTTGATGAGAGCCTCGAGCCGACCCTGCGAGATCTCCGGTTGGTAGGGCGTGTACGCCGTGTACCAGGACGGATTCTCCAGCACATTGCGCTGGATCACCTGCGGCGTGATGGTCCCGTAGTAGCCGAGGCCGATCATCGGGCGGTTCACGGTGTTGCGGGACGCGAGGGTCCGCAGCTCTGCGAGCGCCTCGGTCTCGCTCGCTGCCGCGGGGATGCGAGTCGGCGTCCCACCCTCGGTTTCGGGAGACGGTCCGGTGTAGATCGACGCCGGCACGGCCTGACGCATCAGCGCCTCGACCGGGCTCAGCGCGTCGTCCGCTCCGGCGGTGTCGAGACCGAGGGCAGCGAGCATCGTGCGCTGCGCGGCATCCGTGGGTCCGATGTGACGATCGGCGAAAGTGACCACTGGTGAATCAGCCCTCCGTCAGCGCGACGTAGGCGTCGCGGTCCAGCAGACCGTCGAGCGCACCGGCGGCGACGGTGACCTTGAGCAGCCAGCCACCCTCGAACGGTGCCGCGTTGACGAGCGACGGATCATCGACGGCTGCGTCGTTGATCTCGACGACGGTGCCGGTGACCGGCGCGTAGAGCTCGCCCACCGACTTCGTGGATTCGATCTCTCCCACGACGGAGCCGGCGGTGACCTCGGTGCCGACGGCGGGGAGTTCGACGAACACGACGTCACCCAGCTTCTCGGCGGCGTAGTCGGTGATGCCGATGGTCACGGTGTCGCCGTCAGCGGCGATCCACTCGTGCTCTTCGGTGTAGCTGAGGGCGGCGAGGTCGGTCATTTGGTCCTCCGGTAGAAAGGCAGGGCGGTCACGGTCGCGGGGATCTTCGTCCCCCGCACATCAAGGAATACTGCTGTTCCCTCTTCGGCGGAAGAAGGGTGCACGTAGGCCATCGCGATCGGATGGCCGAGAGTAGGGCTGAGGGCTCCGCTGGTGATCTCGCCGAGCTTCTCCCCTTCGCCGTCGACGACGGCATAGCCGGCGCGGCCGGCGCGCTTGCCCTCGGCGACGAGGCCGACCAGCACGGGGGCGTCGGATGCGCTGGCCCGCTCGACGGCGACGAGCGCTTCCTTGCCGACGAACTCATCCTTGGCGATGACGACGACGCGACCGAGGCCGGCCTGGGACGGCAGGGTCTCGAGGGTCAGCTCATGACCGTACAACGGCATGCCCGCCTCGAGGCGAAGGGTGTCGCGCGCCGCGAGACCGGCGGGCACGAGCCCGTGCGGTTCGCCTGCCGAGACCAGTGCGTCCCACAGCGCGGGCGCGTCAGCAGCAGAGACGAGCAGTTCGAAGCCGTCTTCGCCCGTGTATCCCGTGCGGGCGATGAGCAGGGGCTCTCCGAGGAAACGTGCGTCGGCCCACGCGTAGTACTTCTGATCGGCCCAGGGACTGCTCAGCTCAGTGATGCCGGAGGTCGCAGCGAGGATCACCTCGGCGGCAGGCCCCTGAACCGCGAGCAGCGCGTAGGAGTCCGACACATCCTCCACATCGACGCCGCGGTCACCGAGGAAACCGGCGAAGCTGCGGTCCTCCCCCGGCGTGAGCGGCGGCTGCTCACGCTCGAGGAGCGAGGGGAAGTCGCGGACGCGTTTCGCGAACGCGGAGTCCACGAAGCCCCGGTTGCCGGCGTTCGCGATCACGAGGTAGCGATCGTCGGCAAGCCGGTACGCGATCACGTCGTCGACGATGCCGCCGTTCGCGGCCAGCATCAGCGAGTACTTCGCCTTGCCCACCGGCATCGCGGAGATGCGGCCGGCGAGTGCGAAATCGAGGAACTCCGCTGCCTTCTCGCCCGTGACGAGGAACTCCGCCATGTGCGAGATGTCGAAGATGCCGGCGGCGTTCCGCACGGCATGGTGCTCGGCGAGGTCGGAGGTGTAGCGCACCGGCATCTGCCAGCCGCCGAAGTCGGTGAACGACGCGCCGAGCGCCTCATGGCGTTCACGCAGCGGGGTGTAGCGGGGGTCGGACATGGAGTTCTCCCGGGCTGTTACGGGCGGAACGGCGGCATCGCCGCTCCTCGGAACTCCCCCTCTGTCATAGGCCTGAGAGCTTCACCCGTGCACGGAGGCGGGGTTTTCACCGTCGGCGGATCCGCAGTCTCGCGGGATCGCTTTTCAGAGTGGCCGGACCCGCGCGGTACGCGTACCTGAGAGATTGGCGGGGAGGCTTGCTCCTTCGGTGCCCGGCTGCGTTCGCCGGGGCTCTCCCGCGTGGTTCATTCGGCCTGTCTTCAATTGTGGGTTCAGTCTAGCCCGTCCGGTCCCTGGCGCCGGATTCCGGGGACGCGCGTTCGAATCGCGCGAATGGTCCCATTCGGGGCTCCGAGAGGGCCATTCGCGCGATTCGAAGCGAGGCTGTCAGTGCGCGATGCCGAGCTCGGCGCGCACCTCGTCGCGGAGGCGTCCGAGGTTGTCGGGCTCGGGTGCGGCGCCCAGGAGCGTCTTGGTGTACTCGTGCTGCGGGTTGAGGATGACCTCGTCCGCAGGCCCGCGTTCCACGACGTCGCCCTTGTAGAGCACCATGATCTCGTCCGAGAAGTGTCGGGCGGTGGCCAGGTCGTGGGTGATGTAGAGGACGCCGAGGTTCTCCTCGCGCTGCAGGTCCGCGAGGAGGTTCAGCACCCCGAGACGGATCGACACGTCCAGCATCGACACCGGCTCGTCCGCGACGATGAACCGCGCCCCGGGGGCCAGCGCCCGTGCGATCGCGACGCGCTGACGCTGTCCACCCGAGAGCTCGTGCGGGCGACGGTCGGCGTAGCTCTCCCCCGGCGTGAGCCGGACGCGCTCCAGCAGCTCCACGGCCCGCTCCCGCACCTCGCCACGAGAAAGCTCCGGATGGTGCAGGCGGATCGGGCGCTCGAGGTGATGCACGATCGTGTGGAAAGGGTTGAGCGAAGCGAACGGATCCTGGAA
The DNA here is from genome assembly GCF_000708325.1 of Microbacterium sp. Cr-K20. Classification (NCBI taxonomy): domain Bacteria; kingdom Bacillati; phylum Actinomycetota; class Actinomycetes; order Micrococcales; family Microbacteriaceae; genus Microbacterium; species Microbacterium sp. Cr-K20. The sequence goes on from NZ_JARE01000060.1 coordinate 17,747, forward strand.
CACCATCTGCACATCGGCGCGGTAGCGTTCCAGCGCCCGGCCGCGGGTTCCGGACGGTTTCCCGTCCAACAGGATCTCCCCGCTGGTGGGGGTCTCCAGCTTCATGAGCATCCGCGCGATCGTCGACTTCCCCGACCCCGATTCGCCGACCAGCGCGACCGTCTTACCCGCCTCGATCGTGAAGGACACGTCTTTCACCGCGTGCAGGATGTTCGTCTTGAAACCGGAGCGCAGGGGGAAGTCCTTCACCAGGTTCCGCGCCTCCAAACGCGCCGGCTGCGGCGTGGTGGCGGCGGTCGTGTTCGCGCTCATCGGACGCCCTCCTGGCTGACACCGGTGCGGACGAAGTCGCCCCGTTCGCCCTTGAGCGACGGGAAGCTCGAAAGCAGCCGTTTCGTGTACTCGTGCTGCGGGGTCCGGTAGATCTCCTCCGCCGTGCCCTCTTCGACGATCTGTCCCTGCAGCATGATCGCGATCCGGTCGCTGATCTCGATCAGCATGGGCAGGTCGTGGGTGATGAAGATCACCGCGAACCCGAGCTTCTCGCGCAACCGCATGATCTCGCGGATGATCCCGCGCTGCACGACCACGTCGAGCGCGGTCGTCGGCTCGTCCATGATCATCACCTGCGGATCGAGGGCGAGCGCCATCGCGATCATCATCCGCTGCCGCATGCCGCCCGAGAGCTCGTGCGGAAAGCTCGTCAGGCGATTCGGGTCGACGCCGACCAGGGTGAGCAGCTCTTCCGCCCGTGCGGTCTTCGCTTTCTTACCCATACCGGGGCGGTGCGTGTCGAAGATGTCGAAGATCTGCGCCTTGACCGAGATCACCGGGTTGAGCGAGTTCATCGCTCCCTGGAAGACCATCGAGATCTTGTCCCACCGGAACGCCCGGAGGCCCTCGCCGTCGAGACCCACGATGTCGATGTCATGACCGTCGCGGTCATGGAAGACGATCTCCCCCGCCGTCATCAGGGCAGGCGCCTTGAGGAGGCGGTTCATCCCATAGGCCAGGGTCGTCTTGCCGCAGCCGGACTCTCCCGCAAGTCCCAGGATCTCGCCCCGGTTCAGTGTCAGGGACACGTCGCGCACAGCCTTCACCGGCGGGTCGACCTCGTACTCGATCGACACATTCCGCGCCGTCAGCACCGGCTCGCTCATGCGGTGACCCCCTTCGTCTTCGCGGCCTTACGCACACGGCGCGCGGCATCGGGCGCGTTGCGCAGTTTCGGGTTGATAACCTCGTCGATCGCGAAGTTGATCAGCGCGAGGCCGGCGCCGAGGATGGCGATCATGATGCCCGGCGGCACGAACCACCACCACGCTCCGCGGCCGAGTGCCTGACCGGACTGGGCGTCGTTGAGGATGGTTCCCCAGGTGATCGAGTCCGTCGGTCCGAGCCCCAGGTATGACAGCCCGGCCTCGCCGAGGATCGCGAAGATCAGAGCGAAGAGGAACTGCGCGGTCAGCAGCGGCAGGAGGTTCGGCATGATCTCGACGAGGATCACTCGGAGCGATCGCTCGCCTGCCACCTTCGAGGCGTAGACGTAGTCGCGGGTGCGGAGGGAACGGGTCTGGAGGCGCAGGACGTAGGCGGCGCCGGCCCAGGAGGTGATGCCGAGGAAGATCGCGACCAGTTGCCAGGTGCGCTGCGGCACGAAGGAGGCGATCACCATGACCAACGGCAGGGCGGGGATGACGATCATCACGTTGGTGATGAGGGCGAGGCCGTCTTCGCGCCAGCCGCCCAGGTATCCGGCGAGGACACCGAAGACGAGCGACAGCACGATCGCGATCACGCTCGCGATCAACCCGACCATGAGCGATCCCTGAGCACCGATCGCGAGCTGGGCGAACATGTCGTTGCCGAGCTTCGTGGTGCCCAACCAGTGCTCCGCCGACGGCGGCTGGAGTGCAGGGTTCGCCGTGCTGCGCGGGTTCTGCGTGAAGAACGGCGCGATGATCGCGAACAGCACGATCGCGAGCACGAGGAGCGAGCCGACGATGAACTTCGGCGATGTGCTCGGCAGGATGCGCCGCTTGCGGCCTCGGTTCTGAGTGGCGAGTGAGACGGTGCTGGCCGGCGCCGTCATGGGCGCGTCCTCGACGGTCAGGAGACCGGCGGTGTTCTGCGGATCAGACATTCTGGCGCGCCCTCGGGTCGATGAAGCCATAGACGAGGTCCATGAAGAAGTTGGCGGCGAGCACCGTGATGGTGATCACCAGGAACAGGCCCTGCATCAGTGCATAGTCGTTGTTCGTGACGGCCTGGAACATCAGTTTGCCGATGCCCGGATACGTGAACACCTGCTCCATGACGATGGAGCCGGAGACGACGAAGCCGAGCGTGATCGAGAATCCGGCGATCGACGGGATGGCCGCGTTCCTCGCGGCGTACGTCGTCATGATGCGGCGGTGCCGGAGGCCCTTGGCCTCGGCGGTGAGGACGTAGTCCTCGGCGAGGGTGGCGACCATCATGTTGCGCATGCCGAACAGCCAGCCGCCCACGGAGCTGATCACGATCGTGATCGCCGGGAGGAGCGAATGCGCGAGCGCGTCGGTGAAGAACGCCCAGGTGGGCTCCGGCCCGTCGGGGAAGTCGAACACGTCGTAGCCCCCGAAGATCGGGAACCAGCCGAGTCCGACCGCGAACACCGACACCAGGATCAGCGCCAGCCAGAAGTACGGGATGGACTGCAGCACGGTGGTCGCGGGGATGACGTGGTCGACCCAGGTGCCCCGCTTCCATCCGGCCCAGGCACCCAGCGCGACACCGAGGACGAACGAGATGACGGTCGCGGTGCCGACCAGGACGAGTGTCCACGGCAGCGCTCCGGCGATCAGTTCGGTCACCGGTGTCGGATACTTCGTCACCGAGATCCCGAGGTCACCGCGGAACATACGGCCCCAGTACGCGAGGTACTGGTCCCAGAGCGAGGAGTCGTCGCCACCGAGCAGGAGCTTGATGTTGCGGATCGTCGTCTCCGAGATCTCGCCGCCGGCCCGCTGCATCTTGGCGATCATGATGTCGGCGGGGTTCCCCGGCATGAGACGGGGAAGCAGGAAGTTGAGAGAGATCGCGGCCCACAGCGTGAACGCGTAGAACCCGATTCTTCGTGCATAGAACTTCATGTCACTCTTTCCTGACTTCCTGCTTCCCGTCTCCTCTTGATTACTTGGCCGGCTGCAGCTGCGTCAGGACGTAGCCTGCCGCGATCGCGCCCCAGGACGGCGGGAAGGCGTAGAGGTCCTCCTCCGTCGGCCAACCCGTGAAGTCCTTCGTGTTGTAGAAGGTCTGGGTCGCGTTGATCACCAGCGGGATGTAGGGCAGGTCGCGGACGATCTCGGTCTGGATCGTGCCGTACAGCTCCTTCTTCTCGGCCTCGTCATCGGTGCTGATCGCGGCCTGCACCGCAGCATCGACCTTCGGGTTGTTGTACCGGCTGAAGTTCCAGCGACCCGCCGGGACCTCGGTGCCGACCGGGCTGGTCGACTGCACCGCGGTGCCGCCGAACCAGTCACGGTAGATCTGGAACGGGTCTGCCACCGACGTGCCGATCATGCCGCCGACGATGAGCTGGAACTCTCCACCCTGTCGGGAGTCGGAGAACTCCTGCCACTGCACGGTGGAGACGTTGATCTTGATGCCGGCCGCGGCCGCCTGCTCGGCGATCAGCTTGGCGGCGTCGTTGTAGTCCGTCCAGCCGTCGACCGAGGTGAGGGTGAGCTCGAGCGGCACGCCGCCCTTCGCGTAGAAGTCGCCGTCCTTCGTGTAACCGGCGGCCTCGAGGATCGCGTCCGCCTCGGCGATGTTCGCCTCCTGCGGGCTGACCTCGTTGGCGGGGTCCGCGACCCACTTCTCGTCACGGGGCAGCAGAGCGTACGTCGGCGAGATGTCACCGGTGAGCCCGACGAACGCCTTGTCCTTGATGGTGGCGCGGTCGATCGCGACGTTGAGTGCCTGACGCACGGCGACGTCGGTCTGCGGACCGGTGCAGCCGAGCTCGGCGTTCGAGCAGGTGTACAGGACTGTGGGGTCCTGCGGGGTGTTGATCCAGTCGATCTTCCCGTTGCCCGTCACATCGTCCGGGTTCGGGATGAACATGCCGGTCCAGTCGAGCTCGCCGGCGGCGAGCAGGTCCTGCGCGGTCTGGTTGTTGTCGACAGCGATGTACTGGACCTTCTTGACACCGAGCTTGTCGGCGTCGCGGAAGTTCTCGTTCGCGACGATGGTGTACGACTCGCTGGTCGTCTTCTCGACGACGTATGCGCCCGAGCCGACGGGCTCCTCGTTGGCGAAGTTCGCGAAGTCGGTGACATCCGCCCAGATGTGCTCGGGGAGGATGTAGGTCGAGCCGAGACGCTGGAACTCGGTCGTGTACTGCGCCGACGAGTAGGTCAGCACGACCGTGGTGTCGTCGGTGGCCTCGGCCGAGACCAGGCCGTTGCCCTCGGGGTTGTTCGCCTCGTACTTGAAGGAGAACGCGACGTCCTTCGCGGTGAGAGGCTCACCGTCGCTCCACTTGAGGTCGGGCTTGATGGCGATCGTGATCACCGTGCCGTCCTCGTTGTACTCGAAGGTGTCACCGATCAGGCCGACGGGCTCGGTGTCGGCGGTCTTGTTGTAGAAGAACAGCGGCTCGTAGATGGGGCCGAGCGCGCCGTGGAGCACGGTGGGCGCGAACGGGTTGTAGTTCGCGGTGATCGGCGTCTGGCTGCCGGCCCAGACGCGAAGGGCACGGTCGCTGTCGGCGTTGCCGTCGTCGCCGCCGCCGGTGCCGCAGGCGGTGAGGCCCATGGCGAGGACGGATGCTCCGGCGATCGCGGTGAGCGCGATTCTGCGCTTTCCGTTTCGGATCATTTCTCTTGTTTCCTCTCGGTGCTGCACTGCAGGAGGGATCGCTCCGGATGGAGCGGAACCCCGACTGTGGGGTTCGTGGGCCCGGGGAGGTGGCCGATCGGCCTCTTCCCGGAGGGGGTTTGTTAGGACAGTAACCTAACAAACCCTGTGGCGGCGAACAACCCTCCTGGAACGCGCCAGATAACGTTTCGGCCTCGACGCGAGAAGGCGTCATGTGCGCGCACTAAGGGTCTCGATGACACTAAGATCGAATCCGGAGGTTAAGGTGTCTATGACTCAAAGCAGGGACATCCGGGTGGCCGTCTCGACGGTCATCCTGACGCTGCGGCGCACCGACGACGGACGCGCGGTCCTCGCGCTGCCCCTCGTCCTGCGCACCCGCGAGCCCTTCGCCGACCAGTGGGCGCTTCCCGGTGGCTGGCTCACCGCGACCGAGTCGCCCGTCGACGCCGCAGCTCGCACCCTTGCCGAGACGACGGGTCTCGCCCCCAGTTACCTGGAGCAGCTCTACGCCTTCGGCGCTGTCGACCGCTCCCCCACCCGAGTCGTCTCGATCGTGTACTGGGCGCTGCTGCGTCAAGACGACGTGACCGCGCAGATCTCGGCCCACCGGGCATCCGGTCATGCCCCCGAGAACGTCCGGTGGTTCGACATCGATCAGTTGCCGCAACTGGCCTTCGACCACGCCAAGATCGTCGAATACGCCCTCTGGCGCCTGCGCAACAAGGTCGGCTACAGCCGGGTCGCACAAGGCTTCCTGCCCGCCGAGTTCACGCTGGCGGAGCTGCGCGAGGCGTACGAATCGATCCTCGGGAAGAGCCTCGATCCCGCCAACTTCCGTCGTCAGGTGGAATCCGCGGGCAACCTGCTCCCCACCGACCGCTTCCGCACCGGGAGCCACCGTCCTGCACGTCTGTACCGCGACAACACCGATGTCGAGCTGGCCGACCGCGGCCCCCTCGGTCCCGAAGAAACGAGCACCCGATGAGCATCACCTTCGTCCCCGCGCCCGCCGTTCCGTCGCTGGACGCCTCGGTGGACCACGCCATCCAGGCGATCGTCGCCGGCACATCCACCGACCCGACCTGCGCCACCGATCTGGCCGCGGGACCGTGGGACTTCGACTCCCGACCCGGATACGGACCCGGCTCCTCGATGGGTGACGTGATCCCCACGGGATCCCCACGGCAAGGCGAACTCCCCGTCGCATATCGGGAAGCGTCGGAGGACGAGCTCGACGCACGCATCCGCGCGGCGAAGACCACTCTCGGCGATCGGGTCGTGATCCTGGGCCACTTCTACCAGCGCGAAGAGGTCGTGCGCCACGCGGACTACGTCGGCGACTCCTTCCAACTCGCCACGGCGGCCAAAGGCAGAGCAGACGCCGAGGCGATCGTGTTCTGCGGCGTGCACTTCATGGCCGAGACCGCGGATCTGCTCTCGCAGCCCGAGCAGGCCGTGATCCTGCCGAACCTCGCCGCCGGATGCTCGATGGCCGACATGGCCGACATCGACCAGGTCGAGGAGTGCTGGGAGCAGCTGGCAGACGTCTTCGGCGATCTCGACGCCCCCGACGCGGACGGCCGCGTGCCCGTGATCCCCGTGACGTACATGAACTCCTCGGCGGCGATCAAGGGCTTCGTCGGACGGCACGGCGGGATCGTGTGCACCTCGTCCAACGCCCAGACCGTGCTCGAGTGGGCCTTCGAGCGCGGCCGGCGGGTGCTGTTCTTCCCCGACCAGCACCTGGGGCGTAACACCGCCAAGGCGATGGGCGTGCCGCTCGAGCAGATGCCGATGTGGAACCCGCGGCGAGCGCTCAGCGGCTCCTCAGCCGCTGAGCTCGTCGATTCCCGGGTGATCCTGTGGCACGGCTTCTGCTCCGTGCACCGGCGCTTCACCGTCGGGCAGATCGCCCAGGCCCGCGCCGACCACCCCGGCGTGCGGGTGATCGTGCACCCGGAATGCCCGATGGAGGTGGTCGACGCGGCGGACGAGGCCGGCTCGACCGAGTACATCCGCCGAGCGATCGACTCCGCGACCGAGCCCACGACGTTCGCCATCGGAACCGAGATCAACCTCGTGCGCCGGCTCGCGGCGCAGTACCCGCAGCACGAGATCTTCTGTCTGGACCCGGTCGTCTGCCCCTGCTCGACGATGTACCGCATCCACCCCGGCTACCTGGCCTGGGTGCTGGAGGAGCTCGTCGCCGGTCGCACGCCGAACAGGATCACGGTCACCGGCGACGTCGCCGAGCCCGCCCGAGTGGCGCTGGAGCGGATGCTCGCTGCGAAGCCCCCGGTGAGTGCGAGCACACGATGAACGTCCTGGTCGTCGGCTCGGGCATCGCCGGTCTCACGGCGGCACTCCACGCGCACGAGGCCGGACATGCGGTGACGCTCGTCACCAAGGGAGCGCTCGGGGACGGGTCGACCGGCCTCGCTCAGGGAGGCGTCGCGGGCATCTACGGGCCCGACGACTCGGCGCAGCAGCATGCCGCCGACACGATGGACGCCGGTGCCGGGCTCTCGGATCCCGCGGCTGTCGACGTGCTGGTGGCCGAGGGCGCCGAGCGGATCGCGGAGCTGATCGCCCGCGGCGTCGGGTTCGATCGGACGGCCGAGGGGGCGTTGCAGCTCGGACGCGAGGCGGCCCACCGCCATGCACGCATCGTGCACGCCGGCGGGGATGCCACGGGCGCGGCGATCTCCGCGGCGCTGATCGCTGCCGTGCGGCGCGCACCGATCACCGCGGTCGAGCAGGCTCTGCTCACCGAGTTGGTCGTCGCCGAGGGGGCCGTGCGTGGCATCCGCGTGCTGCATGACGGGGTTGCCACCGGGTTCCGCGCCGACGCCGTGATCCTCGCGACGGGTGGCGCGGGCCGCCTCTACGCGCACACGACCAACCCGACCGGCGCCACCGGCGACGGCATCGCCGTGGCCCTGCGCGCGGGAGCGGCTGTCGCCGACCTGGAGTTCGTGCAGTTCCATCCGACGATCCTGGCGTCGGGTCCGGCCTTCCTCATCTCGGAGGCCGTGCGCGGTGAGGGTGCGACCCTGATCGACGACACCGGTCGACGCTTCACGTTCGACAGTCACCCCGATGGCGAGCTGGCCCCTCGCGATGTGGTCTCCCGGGCCATCGCACGGCAGGCGTCCGCGCAGGGGCGGCCGGTGCGCCTGGACGCCACGATTCTCGGGGCCGAGACCCTCGCGGCGCGCTTCCCGACCATCGATCATGTGACGAGGGAGCGTGGATTCGACTGGTCGCGCGAGCCGATCCCGGTGACCCCCGCCGCGCACTACCTGATGGGCGGTGTCGTCACCGATCTCGACGGCCGCACGACGCTCCCGGGACTCTTCGCCGTCGGCGAGGTCGCCCGCACCGGCGTGCATGGGGCGAACCGTCTGGCGTCCAACTCCCTGCTCGAGGGGGCCGTCTTCGGCGCGAGGGCCGCTGCTGCGCTGACGATGCCCTGGCGTCTCGTGCCGGTGCCCGCACCCCCTGCCGCTGTCCTGCCGCCGGTGGAGGACAGCGGATCGGATACGCCGGAATTCAGCCGCGCCGCGCTGCAGCAGCTGATGTGGGATGAGGTCGGGCTGCTCCGCACCCACGACGGCCTCGCACATGCACTGGCCATCGTGCGCGCGTGGGCCGCGACCCTGGCAACACCGACCACGACCGTCGAGCACGAGGACGCGAACCTGCTGCTCCTCGCTGAAGCCACCGCCTCCGCCGCGCTGGAGCGCACCGTCTCGGTCGGCGCCCACCACCGAGTCGACGCCGCAGCCTCCGCGGACGCCGCGCCGGCCCGCACCCGCTCATCGATCCTGGAGACCGTCTGATGCTCACCCGCTCCACCCTGACCCGCGTCGTCGGCGCAGCCCTCGAAGAAGACGCGCCGTGGGGCGACCTCACCAGCACGACGCTGCTTCCCGCTGAGGCGACAGCCACCGCCGACCTCGTCGCGCGCGAGGCGGGGGTGTTCAGCGGCGGTGAGGTCTTCACTGCCGCGTTCGCCCTCACCGACCCCACCCTGGCCGTCGACCTCCACGTCGGCGACGGCGACGACTTCACTGCGGGTGACGTGCTCGCCTCGGTCTCCGGTTCGGCGCGCGGCATCCTCACCGCGGAACGCGTCGCCTTGAACTTCATCCAGCGGATGAGCGGCATCGCGACTCTCACCGCGGCATACGTCGCGGCTGTCGACGGCACCCGCGCGCGCATCGCCGACACGCGCAAGACGACCCCGGGCCTCCGTGCGTTCGAGCGGCACGCCGTCGAATCCGGCGGCGGCCGCAACCACCGGTACTCGCTGTCGGACGCCGTGATGGCCAAGGACAACCATCTCGCCGTGCTCACCCGATCCGGCCTCGACCTCGCCTCGGCGCTGCGCGAGGCGCTGTCCCGTCTGCCGCACACCACTCACGTCGTGGTCGAGGTCGACCGCCTCGACCAGATCCCGGCGGTCCTCGACGGCGGCGCCCACACCGTGCTGCTCGACAACTTCTCACTCGACGACCTGCGCGAAGGCGTCACCCTGATCGGCGACCGGGCCACGGTCGAAGCTTCGGGAGGGGTGAACCTCGACACCGTCGGTGACATCGCACGCACCGGCGTCGACGTGATCTCAGTGGGGGCGCTGACGCACTCCGCGCGCGCTCTCGACCTCGGCCTGGACCTGCGGATCGACTGAGCATCGTGCTCTACCTCGACCATGCCGCGACGTCCCCGGTGCGACCGGAGGTGCTGGAGGCGATGCGCCCGTACCTGACGGGCGTGTTCGGCAACCCGTCCAGCCACCACACCGCGGGAGAGGCTGCGGCGAGCGCCCTCGACGACGCCCGCGCCCGGGTCGCACGCGTCCTGGGGATGCGTGCCGGCGACGTCGTGTTCACCGCAGGCGGCACCGAGGCGAACAATCTCGCGGTCAAGGGCATCGTGCTCGCGGCCCTCGAGGCAGGGCGACGACACCTCGTGGTCTCCCCGATCGAGCACGAATCGATCCTGGAGTCGGCCGCGTACCTGAGACGCTTCCACTCCGTCGACGTGACCCTGCTGCCGGTGGACGCCTGCGGGCGGATCTCTGCGGATGCCGTCGCCGCGGCGATCCGCCCTGACACCGCGCTGGTCTCAGTGGGACACGCGAACAACGAGATCGGCACGGTGCAGGATGCAGCGGCGCTGTCGGCCGCCACCCGCGCCGCCCGCGTGCCCCTGCACCTCGACGCCGTGCAGTCGGCCGGGTGGCTTCCCCTTGACGAGCTCGGCGCGGACGCCGTGTCGATCGCCGGGCACAAGCTCGGTGCCCCCAAGGGGATCGGTGCACTGGCCGTGCGCGGACGTGTGCCGATCGAGCCGTTGCTGCACGGCGGCGGTCAGGAACGCGGGCGACGCTCGGGAACCGAGAACGTCGCCGGAGCCGTGGCACTCGCGACCGCGCTGGAGCTCGCGGAGCACGAACGGGCGACCGTGACGGCGCGGGTGGGTTCGGCCACCGCGCGGTTCATCTTCCTCGTTCTGAACAGCGTCCCGGAGGCCGCACTCACCGGTGACGCCGTGCGCCGTCTGCCCGGGACGGCGAGCTTCACGTTCGCCGGCACCAGTGGAGAGTCCGTGCTGCTGGAGCTGGAGCGTCGCGGGGTCATCTCGTCGAGCGGCTCGGCGTGCGCCGCCGGCAGCGACGAGCCTTCGCACGTGCTCCTCGCGTGCGGTGTTCCGGCCGAGGTGGCGCAGACATCCGTCCGGTTCACCTTCGGTCGGGAGGAACTGGCCGAGGACGCACCCGAGCGGCTGTCTGCGCTCGTCGCGGAGTCCGTGCGCGCGGCGCGAGGCTGATGCACAGCCATAGACTCGGCTGGTGACCGCCGCCGCCCCGATCGTGACCGTGATCGTCCCCGGACGCGACATCGCCGCCTTCGCCCCCGCCGCACTCGACTCGCTGCGCGCACAGACCGAGTCTCGATGGCGCGCGATCCTCATCGACGACGGTTCGACCGACGCCACCGGTGCGATCTTCGACGCGGCGGCCGCCGCCGACGACCGGTTCACGACCATTCGCCATGGCGCATCCCGCGGCCTGGGCGCCGCGCGCAACATCGGCCTCGGCCTCGTAAACACGCCCTACCTGGGGTTCCTCGACGGCGACGACGAGCTCCGTCCCCAGGCCCTCGCCCGGATGACAGGCACACTCGAAGCGACCGGGAGCGACTTCGTGGCGGGCGCCTACGTGCGCTCACGCTCGCAGGGAGCCGCGTATGTTGCTGGGCGCGTGCAGCCCTGGGTGGCGGCGGCGACCTCGCCGCAGCGCCTCGGCACCACGCTCGTGACTCACCCGCAGGCGGTGTCGAACATCGTCGCCTGGTCCAAGGTGAGCCGCACCGAGTTCTGGCAGGATCTCCGCTTCCCCGAGGGGGTCGCGTACGAGGACCAGGTGGTCGCTCAGCTCATGTACACCCGGGCGCGGGCGTTCGATGTGATCCCCGACGTCGTCGTGGAGTGGCGACTCCGGGCCGACGGCACCTCGATCACGCAGGGCAAAGCACAGCTGCCCGTGCTGAGGGACTACCTCGCGGCGTTGCGTGGCGGTATCCGTGTGCTGCACGAGGCGGGTGCCCGACGCTCAATCGTCGCCCGGCTCGACCTGATCCTCGCCATGGACATGCCGTCCCTCCTCGACATCGCGCACAGCCACCCCGACCCGGCATACGCCGCCGAGGTCGACACCTTCATCGCAGAGCTGCGGGCACTCCCCGAGTTCGCCGATGCCTCCCCCGATCCCACCATCACCGCCGCACTCGCGTGGTGACGCCGCACCGCTGAACGAACGACACGGATGACCGCATGAACGATTACCTCGCCTCCCTCTTCTCGCTCGAGGGCCGCACTGCGGTCGTCACCGGCGGCAGCTCCGGAATCGGCCGCGGCATCGCCACGGCACTCGCCCGGTCCGGTGCCGCGACGGTCGTGGTCGCGCGCGGCGAGGCCCGCATCGAGGAGACCGTCGAGGGACTCCGCGCGCACGGCTGCCGCGCGGCCGGAGTCGTCGGCGACCTCAGCACGCGGTCGGGCATCCATGCCGTCGCGGAGGCCGCTGCCCAGCCGTTCGGGGAGCCCGACATCCTGGTCAACTCCGCGGGCATCAACATCCGCCCGCCGTTCGTGGAGATCACCGAAGACGACTGGGACGCGACGATGACCGTCAACGCGCTCGCGCCCTTCCTGCTCGGTCAGCGCTATGCGCAGGGCATGGCGGAGCGCGGCTACGGCAGACTCATCCACATCAGCTCCCAGCAGGCCCATCGCGCCTTCGTCGGCAGTGGCGTCTACGGCGCCTCGAAGGGTGCGGTGGAGTCGCTGATGCGCTCCGAGGCAGAAGCGTGGGGAGGGACCGGCGTGACCAGCAACACGCTGGTGCCGGGGTTCGTCCTGACGCCGCTGAACGCCCGTCTGCAGCAGGACCCGGCGAAGATCGCCGAGCTGGCCGCCCGCACGATGATCGGCCGCAACGGGCTCCCGAGTGACTTCGCCGGCGCGGCCGTCTTCCTCGCTGGAGCCGGTTCGGGCTATGTCACCGGCCACTCCCTGTTCGTCGACGGTGGACTGTCGGTGCACTGACACCCGGAGCGGTTCAGGGTTCGGGCGGGTAAACCCGTTCGTCGGGGCGGGGCTCGGCGAGCAGCGGCACCGCCGCGGTGATGGCCGCGACGGCATCGGCACCGGCGGAGTCCGCGGGTGCTCGATCTGCACGGCGGTCGGTGAGCGCGGCCCCGACTCCCCCGGTGACGGCCGCTTCGACCGCGGCCTCGGTGTCGAGCACGCGCGATGCGGCGACCTGCTGCGCGGCGAGCTCCGCATACAACCCACCCCGCGCGAGCAACTCGGAGTGGGTTCCCGACTCGACGATGCGCCCTGCCTCGAGCACGTGGATCACATCGGCACCCATCACGGTGGACAGGCGGTGCGCGATGGACAGCGTCGTGCGCCCCTTCGCCGCCTCGTCGAGCGCCTCCTGCACCACGCGCTCCGACACGGTGTCGAGGGCCGACGTCGCCTCATCCAGGAGAAGTACCGGCGGATCCTTCAGCAGCACGCGCGCGATCGCGATGCGCTGCTTCTCCCCGCCCGAGAGCCGGTACCCGCGCTCACCGACCACGGTGTCGTATCCCTGTTCGAACCCGGCGATGATGTGGTGGATGTTGGCCGCGGTGCACGCGGCGATCAGCTCCTGCTCTGTCGCATCCGGCTTGGCATAGCGGAGGTTCTCGCGGATCGTCGCGTGGAACAGGTAGGTCTCCTGCGACACGATGCCCACGTGGTCGATGATCGACTCCTGCGTGAGCGTGCGCACATCGGCGCCCGCGAAGAGCACCGAGCCGCCCTTGGCTTCGTACAGCCGCGGCGCGAGGTACAGGATCGTCGTCTTGCCCGCACCCGAGGGGCCGACGAACGCCACGTGCTGCCCGGGTTCGGCGACGAACGAGACGCCGTCCAGCGTCGGTCGGGCATCGGCCGAGGCGTCCGGGTAGCGGAAGAGCACATCGGCGAACTCGAGCCGCCCCTTGGGGCCCGGTGCCTCGTCGACGGTGATCGCATCCGGAGCGTCCTGGATCTCGGGCACCAGGTCGAGGTACTCGAAGATGCGGGCGAACAGCGCCGAAGATGTCTGCAGATCGAGCGAGACCCGCATCAGGCCCATCAGCGGCATGAGGAGCCGCGCCTGCACCGTGGTGAATGCGACGACGGTTCCCGCCGTGATCGCCCCGGTGCCCCCGGCGATGAGATAGCCCGAGACGAGGTAGATGACCGCCGGCACGCTGGCCATGAGCACCTGCACGACCGCGAAGAAGCCCTGACCACTCATGGCCCTGCGCACCTGAAGAACGACCTGGTTGCGGTTCTCGGCCTGATAGCGCTCCGACTCCGTGCGCTGACGGTTGAACGACTTCGAGAGCAGCATGCCCGAGACGCTCAGCGTCTCCTGCGTGATCGAGGTCAACTCCGACAGGGATTCCTGCGTCTCTCCCGCGATCCGCGCCCGCACCTGGCCCACCTTGCGCTGGACGAAGATGAGGAACGGCATCATGATCACGGCGATGAGGGTGAGGCGCCAGTCGATCAGGATCATCGCGACGAGCGAGGCGATGACGGTCACGACGTTGCCCAGGATGCTGGTGACGGTGTTGGTCAGCACGCCGGAGACGCCGCCCACGTCGTTCTGCAGCCGGGACTGGATCACTCCTGTCTTCGTCCGCGTGAAGAATCCGAGCTCCATGGCCTGGAGGTGCTCGAAGAGCTTCACCCGCAGGTCGCCGGTGACGCTGTTGCCGACGGTGGAGGTGAGCCAGGTCTGCGCCACACCGAGGACGGCGGAGAGCAGGAAGAGCCCGACCATCGCGGCGACGAGCCAGGCCAGCAGCTCGAGATGCGGCCCGCCGCCGGCGACCGGGAACAGCGCGTCATCGAAGATGCGCTGCACGATCAGAGGCGGGATGACGGCGATCGCCGCGCCGACGACCACGAGCACTCCCGTGAGGAAGATGCGCGCGCGGTAGGCACGGAACAGGGAGACGACCCGTGAACCGAGGCCGCTGATCCGCGGCGCCTCGGCATTCAGCTTCCGCTGCGTATCCTCATCGACCCCGCGGAAGCTCGCTCCTCCACCTCGTCCACCGCCCATGCTCATGGCGCCAGCGTACTCAGCCCCCGCGACATCGAGGCCGCCCGGATCTGCCGACAGCGGATTTCTGTGAGTTCGGAATGAAATGTCCGCACCCGCCGTTACGCTGAAGGACTCTTGCGAACTCTCGCGATATCTCCATTTCTTCTTCGCCCAGGAGGCCGCCCATGTCTGCCGTCGATACCGGCTCCATCTCGACGACCCCCGCACCGGCAGCGGGTGAGATCTCGCGCAAGGACATGCGCGTGATCTGGCTGCTGCTCGTCGCTGCGTTCGTCGCCATCCTCAACGAGACCACGATGGGGATCGCGATCCCGCATCTGAACGCCGATCTCGGCATCCCGCCCGAGCTCGGCCAGTGGCTCACCAGTGCCTTCATGCTGACGATGGCCGTCGTGATCCCGACCACCGGTTTCATCCTGCAGCGCTTCACCACGCGGCAGGTCTTCATCGCCGCGATGATCGCGTTCTCGCTCGGCACGCTCGTCGCGCTGGTCGCTCCCGGTTTCTCGATCCTGCTCGTGGGGCGCGTCATCCAGGCCGCCGGTACCGGCATCATGATGCCGCTGCTGATGACGACGATCATGAACGTCGTTCCGCCGCAGTCCCGAGGTCGGATGATGGGCCGCGTCGGCCTGGTCATCTCGCTCGCCCCGGCGATCGGACCCACCATCGCCGGTGCCGTGCTCGAGACACTGAACTGGCGCGCGCTCTTCGCGATCATCCTCCCGATCGCGCTCATCGCGCTCTTCATGGGCGTGAAGTGGATGACGAACCTCGGCGAGACCCGCGTCGTCCCGCTCGACGTCCTCTCGATCCCTCTCGCGGCGCTCGGCTTCGGCGGCATCGTGTTCGGCCTCAGCCAGTTCGGCGGCGAAGGCGGATCCGGCGAGACCACGGGCATCATCGCTCTGGTCGTCGGCGCGGTGTCGCTGGCGCTGTTCGTGTGGCGTCAGCTCATCCTGCAGCGTGTCGACGACGCACTGCTCGACCTGCGCGTCTTCCGCTCGAGCAACTTCACGTTCTCGGTGATCATCATGACGATCCTGGCGCTGTCGATGTTCGGAACGCTGACCCTGCTGCCGCAGTACCTGCAGAACGTCGCGGGGCTGAACGCCCTCGAGTCCGGCCTGATCCTGCTCCCCGGCTCGGTGCTGATGGGTCTGCTGGGTCCGGTCATGGGTCGCGTGTACGACGCGCGCGGCACGCGGCCGCTGCTGATCCCGGGCACGATCCTCGTGTCGGCGGCGCTGTTCTTCTACTCCACGGTCGGCGAGCACACCGTGTGGTGGGTGCTCATCATCGTGCAGGCGGCCATGTCCGTCGGACTGGCGATGTCGTTCACGCCCCTGTTCTCGGCCTCGCTCGGTTCGCTGCAGCGGTCGTTGTACTCACACGGTTCCGCTGTGCTGAACACGCTCCAGCAGGTCGGCGGCGCGGCCGGTGTCGCTCTGCTGACGGTCACCTACTCGGCGATCCTGCACGCCGGCGAGGGCGAAGGCCTGTCGCGAGCAGCGGCCGGAGCACCGGGCGCGCGCATGGCGTTCCTCATCGCCGCGATCATCTCGCTCGCCGCGGTGGCGCTCAGCCCGTTCGTCCGCAAGCCCGCCGACGACGCCGGCGAGGGCTTCCACGGCGGCCACTGACCCCCGAGCGCTCGCACGCGACGGCGTCTGCCGACTACTCGGCCTTCGGGGCGGGGAAGTGGCAGACGCCGTTGCTGCAATAGCCGGCGGCATCGCCCTCGAGCAGGTCCAGGGCTCCCGGGAGCGGCTGCAGCCCGATGGGCGCTTCCTGCTGCACGGTGTCCTCCGGCGTCTTCTTCATCCCTCGATCGTACGCCTGCTCCGAGGCGGTGGCGCCGAAGCCGCACGCCGGGTGCGGACAGCGGCTCGACAGCCGTTCTCCCCTACGGTTGATCCATGCTCAAACGACTCCTCGCCCGCATGTTCTGGGCGTTCAGCAGATGGACGCTCACGAGCGAGGCAGCCCCCACACGCCCGACGGTGCTCGTCGGCGCCCCGCATACCAGCAACTGGGACTTCGTCCTCATGCTCGCGATCGCCTGGCGACTCGGCATCGACGTGCACTGGCTCGGGAAGAAGAGCCTCTTCCGCGGCTGGCGAGGTCCGCTCATGCGTGGTCTCGGCGGCATCCCCGTGGATCGCGCGGACCCGGCGCGTGTGGTGAACGATGTCGTCGGGCAGGTGCACGCCGGAACGGTCTTCGGGCTCGTGGTCACCCCGGACGGGACCCGTGGCGGCAACGAGTACTGGAAGTCGGGCTTCTACCGCATCGCACGCGAGACGGGGATGCCGGTCACACTCGGCTTCGTCGATCGCACGACGATGACCACGGGCCTCGGTCCCACGATCGACCTCACCGGAGACGTCGCCGCGGACATGGACCGGATCCGAGCGTTCTACGCCGACAAGGCCGGGGCCCGACCCGAGCGTCGCACCGAGCCGCGGCTTCGCGAGGAGCAGCCCGCCCCGGGAGCCGACGCCCGCGAGTGAATCTCCGCGGCTGCCGCGTGGATCAGCCCGCCTCCTCCTCGGCGTGCGCGCGGGCGTAGTCGAGGTCTTCCTCGGTCAAACCCTCCACCATTCCCACGACCGCTCCGGTGATGACGCGGATCTCCTCGCGGACGTCTTCGTCGAGGTGTGGAGAGTCGCCGTCGAGAACAGAGCGGCGTGCGTCCTCCGAGAGTTCGGACCACCAATCGCTGATGGGCGGGAGCGTCATGATGCCTTCTTTCGATCCGTCGGTGCAAGAGCCTGGACATCGTGCGAGCGGCGGCACGACACTGTGATCATGACATCGGATCCTCCGCGCAGCGACCACGAACTCGATGACCGCAGGGACGGACGTGACGAGACTGCGAACGAACGCGCGGACCGCAACTGGGAAGAGCTCCTGCAGGAGCTCCGCGTCATGCAGACGGGGACCCAGATCCTCACCGGGTTCCTCCTCGCCGTGGCATTCCAGCCGAGGTTCACCGAGATGGACGAATTCCAGCGTGACCTCTACGTCGTCCTCGTCGCCCTGGCCGCGATCGCGACCATCCTGGCGCTGGCTCCCGTGGGAATGCACCGCGCTCTGTTCGGACACCGCCGCAAACCCGAGCTCGTGCGGATCGCCGCCCGGATCGTCAGGATCGATCTGATCGTGATCGGAGCGCTGACGATCGGGGTCACGATGCTGATCGTCGACTTCACGGTCAACCGCACGGCCGGGCTCGTGGCGTTGATCTCGGCGCTCGTGCTGGTCGTCGCACTGTGGGCAGCGTTGCCGCGAATCATGCGCGGCCGACCCCGCGCCCCCGGAGCCGAGACGAACTGATCCCGATCCGAGGGGCAGGGGCGGTCTCAGCGACCGGCGGGGCTGCGGTTCTCGGCGCTGACCATCCAGGCGAACTGCTCGAGTCGTTCGATGACCGCGTGCAGGAGATCCGCCGACGTCGGGTCTTCCTCGTCGACGGCGTCGTGCACGTCGCGCATCGTCCCGACCGCCGCTTCCAGGCGCTCGGTCACCAAGTCGATGGTCTCGGTGGTCGAGACCTCCCCCGCGGGGAACGCGGGCAGAGTCGTGGTCTTGGCGATGGTCGCGCTGCGCCCGTCGGGAACGGCGTGCAGGGCGCGCATCCGCTCGGCGATCGTGTCGCTGAACGCGCGCGCATCGTCGATGATCTCGTCGAGCTGGCGGTGGGTGTCTCGGAAGTTGCGGCCCACGACGTTCCAGTGCGCCTGCTTGCCCTGGATCGCCAGTTCGAGCAGGTCCACGAGCACCAGTTGCAGGTTGCTCGCGAGCGCGGGAGAGGCAGTGAAGCCCTTCTCCGCATTCTGCTGGCGCGTGGTCTTCACGGCACCCTTCGTCGAGCTGCCGCTCTTCTTCGTCTTCGTTTCAGCCATGTCTGTGACCTCCTGCCGGTGAGGATAGCCGGGACGGGTACGTCGCCCCGAGGGGGTTGACACCGGAAGTCCGGAGCCCGAGTGTGGCGACCAGACCCGAACGTGAGACACAAGGAGAAGCCCCGCATCGTGACAGAACAGAACGACGAGAAGGACCGGAACATCGTCATCTCGCACATCAGCGAAGCGGATGCCGGTGAAGTGCTCACCGTGCAGCGCGCGGCGTTCGTCTCGGAAGCCGCGATCTACGGGAGCGTGGACATGCCTCCCCTGACGCAGACCCTCACCGAGCTCGAGGCGGAGCTGCGCGCGGAGTCCGGCTTGACGGCCCGCATCGACGGGCGCCTCGTGGGCGCGATCCGCTTCGTGGAGAAGGACGGGATGCTCCTCATCGGGAGGATCGCGATCGCCCCCGACATGCAGGGCGAGGGCGTCGGGCGGACGCTGCTCGATCACGCGGAGCGCGCATCCAACGCACAGGTCGCCGAGCTCTTCACCGGCAGCCTGAGCGAGGCGAACATCCGCCTCTATGAGAGGTGCGGCTACGTCGAGCACGAGCGCGTGCCGGACGGCGACGGCACGGAGCAGGTGTTCCTGCGGAAGAACCTGCGAGGAGGATAAGAGCCTCCTCCGAATCGGCACAAGGGGGTTGAGGTGATCGTCCGAGTTCGGCATCGTAGCCCGGACATGTTGCGACCGTGACATGCCCCGAACGGAAGGAGAGTCTCGTGCTCACCCTCACCGACAACGCCTCCGCCATCGTGACGACGCTCGTCAGTCGCCAGACCGACGCCCCGGATGCCGGACTGCGCATCCACTCGTCCGAACCTCAGAACGCGGAGGGCGGCGCGCGTCTCGCGGTGCTCGTCGCCGCAGATCCGGAGCCCCAGGACCAGGTCGTCGAAGTCTCCGGCACCCGACTCTTCCTCGATGAGTCCGCCGTCGCCGCGCTCGACGACAAGATCCTCGATGCGGGCGTGGACGACGAGGGCTCCGTGTCGTTCGCCGTGCTCCCTCAGGTCGCCTGACCGAAGGATTCCGGATGCCGCGGCCGATTCGGTCGCGGCATCCGTCGTGTCACGGCACCGTCCGTCCTCACGATTCCATCTCGACGACACGCCCTTGCACGAAAGGTTCGCAACTGGACGCTACGCTCCGAACCATGCCACGCCTTCTCGCGCCTGCTCTGGTCCTCACCGCCTCTGCGCTGCTGCTTCTCGGATGCAGCTCCCCGACGGCGGCCCCGTCCGCTTCACCCGCAGCCACGCCGTCCACATCAGCGTCTGCGGAGCCCGAGGTCGATCCGCAGCTCGTCGTCACGCTCGACGGTGTCTCCTTCACGGACGAGGGTGGCACCGCGACGGCGGAATTCGCGGATCCGGACGCGCTTCTCACGCTGCTCGAGGATGCGACAGGTGAACTGCCGGAGCCCGAGGCGGTCGAGGGGATGGAGGGCTACGACGTCGAGATGCAGGCCTATGTCTGGGACGGCCTGCGGGTGCTCACCGACACCTCCGGCGCAAGCCCTGCATCGATCGCGGTCACCGCGGCCGAGGTCGACGGGATCCCCGTGATGACGGAGGAAGGGCTCCAGGTGGGGTCGAGCAGAGCAGACCTCCTCGACGCAGGCGCCTGGGCACTGGTCGATGAAGAAGACACAGCGACCGCCACCGAACTGGGCCTGGGCCGACAGGAGGTGCCGGACACGCAATCGCTGACGCACCCCGGATCCGTCGGGATCCTCTACGTGCTCTTCCTGTTGGAGACGGACACGGTCACACAGATCCAATCTCCCGCGAACGACTTCAGCGACATCTGACCGGCAGCCTCCACCGCGTAACCTGGAGTGGCTCGCAATCCCGTGCGAACAGTCGAAGGGCCCCCGTGAAGATCTCTCTGCTCCGCCGTTTCGTCGTCCTCGCGGAGGAACTCCACTTTCCGCGGGCGGCCGAGAAGCTCGGCATCCCGTTGGCCTCGCTGTACACGTCGATCGACAAGCTCGAGGCCGAGGTCGGCCATCCGATCGTCCACCGCGAGGGGCAGACTCGATTGACGCACGTCGGCGAGCTCCTGCTGGTCGAGGCGAAAGCGGAGGTCGCCGCGGCGCCCGCGCCGGTGAAGAACGCCCCCGCACCCGCCGGCGGCAAGGCGAAGGCCTCGAAGGGCAAGGGCCGAACGCCCGCAGTGAAGGGTCAGCCGAAGCCTTACAAGAAGCGGCAGGGCCGCTAGGGGCTCAGTCCCAGTCGAGGTACTCCTCGATCACGACCGCGGTCTCGATCGGGTGCGTCATCGGGAAGTGATGGTCTCCCCCGTCGATGCTCTTCACGCTCGCACGCTCGGGTGCCGTCGACTGCAGCTGCTCACCGTTGGCGAACGGCGTGACGTTGTCTTTCGTCCCCTGAATGATCAGAACGGGCATCACCGGCGCGAGGGGGATGTCGAGCTCTTCGACGCCGAGCAGCGCCAGTCCGTTGACACTGTCCGCGTGCGCGACGGCGAAAGCACGTGCGACGGTGCCGCCGAATCCGTGTCCGCCGATCCAGGTGTCGCCGAGGCCGACGTGGTCGATCACGGCGAGCGCATCCTCGACGCGCTCGTCCAGCGACACCTCTTCGCCCTTGGCCTCGGCACGGTGACCGATCCGCAGCACGTGGAAGCCCGCCTCTTCGGCGAGGTAGTGCGCGACGACACCGAGGATGTCGGCCGGGAGGTCGCGCTCCTGGATCAGGACGAGCTTGACGGGTCCGTCGCCCTCATCGACGAAGGGGATCGCGCGGCCGTCGGGCTCGAAGATCTGGGTGTCGGTCATCGGCGTGAATCTCCTCGTGCCGTCGGTGTCAGGAACTCAGACGAAACCTCCACGGCGGACGCCTGCGACCGGACCGCGACCGGAGCCGCCGTCCACCAGCGTATCCCGACCCGGCGGCCACCGAGACGAGGACTGCCGGAGCATCTTCGCCCGACGACTACCATGCTCGCCCGCGAAGAGCTATCGAGCCTGCGGGCCACGTGCGCGGATTCGGGCCGAGCGCGAGGGTCAGGATCGGCGGCCCCGGAGGCTGTACGGCGGGATGACCGGTGCGGTCGGTCGATCGCTCGACCGCCGAGATGCGGCGCCATCCACACGATTCGTAGAAGGAGACGACCTCTTCGCGGCACCCGAGATAGCCGAACTCGATCCCGCCGGCATCCGTCATCGACGCGGCCGCGTGTGTCAGGAGCCGAGCACCGACGCGCTGCCCACGTGCGCGTGGGGAGATCAGCACCCCACCGACTCCCGCGACCATGACCTCCGCCGCGCCGACGCCGATCGTCCGTCGCGCCCAACCGACGTGACCCACGATCTCATCGCCAGCGCGCGCGATCAGGTGATGGTCATGGGGCGCGTAGCCGTAGGGCTGATCCGGATCCCAGGCCCCGAACTCTGCGGAGTACTCGGCGTCGAACAACTCTCGCAGTCGCGCCACGTCATTCGCGGTCAGGCGGCCGTGCGGGACGCTGTCGATGACGAGGGCCGTCATGCTTCGGCGACCTGCCCGGCCTCCACCCGCCAGTGCCGGTCGGTGTGCACCGTGGCGAGCATCCGCCGGTCGTGTGTGACGAGCAGCAGGGTTCCCTCGTACGACTCGAGCGCCTGTTCGAGCTGCTCGATCGCGGGCAGGTCGAGGTGGTTGGTCGGCTCGTCGAGCACGAGCAGGTTGATGCCGCGGGCCTGCAGCAGGGCGAGCCCTGCCCGCGTGCGCTCCCCCGGCGACAGTTCATCGACCGCGCGCGTCACGTGATCGGCCTTGAGCCCGAACTTCGCCAGGAGCGTGCGC
Organism: Microbacterium sp. Cr-K20; assembly: GCF_000708325.1. Lineage (NCBI taxonomy): Bacteria > Bacillati > Actinomycetota > Actinomycetes > Micrococcales > Microbacteriaceae > Microbacterium > Microbacterium sp. Cr-K20. Next base: position 40,015 of record NZ_JARE01000060.1, read on the forward strand.
ACCTCGCCCGATGCCATCTCCGGGACGAGCTCTTCGAACGCGGCCGCGAGCGGTTGCGTTCCGACGAGCTGCGCGCGGGCCTGGTCGATCTCGCCGATCTGCACGCTCGCGCCGAGGCTCGCCGTTCCCTCATCGGGAAGCTGCCGCCCCAGCAGCCCGCGGAGCAGCGTCGACTTTCCGGCACCGTTGGGACCGGTGATGCCGATGCGCTCCCCCGCGTTCACTTGCAGCGACACCGGTCCGAGTTGGAAGGATCCCTGCCGGAACACCGCCGAGCTCAGGGTCGACACGACGGAGCTGGAACGCGGGGCCGAGCCGATCGTGAACTCCAGCTGCCACTCCTTGCGCGGCTCTTCGACCTCTTCGAGCCGGGCGATCCTGCTCTCCATCTGACGCACCTTCTGCGCCTGCTTCTCGCTGGACTCGGCTGACGCCTTACGTTTGATCTTGTCGTTGTCCGGTGCTTTCTTCATCGCGTTGCGCACACCCTGGCTCGACCACTCGCGCTGTGTGCGGGCGCGGGACACGAGGTCGGCCTTCTTATCGGCGAACTCGTCGTACTTCTCGCGCTGGTGTCGACGCACGGTGGCCCGCTCCTCGAGGTACGAGTCGTAGCCACCGCCGAACACTCTGTTGCTCCCCTGGGCGAGGTCGAGCTCCAGGACCCTGGTCACGCAGCGGGCGAGGAACTCGCGGTCGTGGCTGACCACCACGACACCGCCGCGGAGACCGCGAACGAAGGCCTCAAGGCGCTCGATGCCGTCGAGGTCGAGGTCATTGGTCGGCTCGTCCAGCAGCGCGATGTCGAAGCGAGAGAGCAGCAACGCGGCGAGGCCGACACGGGCGGCCTGCCCACCCGACAGCGAGGTCATCATGGTGTCGGCGGGCTCATCACCCAGGTCGAGTCCGAGGTCGGCGAGCACGGCGGGGAGGCGTTCGTCGAGGTCGGCGGCGCCGCTGGCCAGCCACCGATCCAATGCCGTGGAGTAGGTGTCGGCGGGGTCCGTGCCCGGAGCCGCGAGCGAGGGGTCTCCCAGGGCTGCGGCTGCGGCGTCCATGTCCCTGGTCGCGGCAGCACACCCGGTACGGCGGGCGATGTAATCGACGACGCTCTCTCCGACGACGCGCTCGTGCTCCTGCGGAAGCCAGCCGACGAACGCATCCGCCGGGGCGAGCCTGATCGTGCCCGCCTGCGGCTGATCGACGCCGGCGAGCAGCTTCAGGAGGGTCGACTTTCCTGCCCCGTTGGCTCCGACGAGGCCGACGACGTCGCCGGCCGTGACGGTCAGGTCGAGCGAGTCGAACAGGGTGCGGTGGCCGTACCCGCCGGCCAGCCCTTGGGCCACGAGTGTTGCGGTCATCCGTCAATCCTGTCACCCGCGGGGGTGGTGCGCGGACCGGGTCGAGGAGAAGCAGCCTGCGTCCGTTGCCTCCTTCTTCCGCCACGGCAGGAGCGCTGCGAGCAGCAGCGCCGGACCTCCGACGAGCGTCCACGGCCCTGGGCCGGCGGGCGAGAGGACGATCTCGGGGTGCACGCGCAGCACGTTGAACGCCATCAGACAGCAGAGAGCACCCACCACGGCGATGATCACTCGCCCGACGCGCCCGCCTCCGCGCCGCGAGAAGAGCCAGGCGATGACCGCGACCGCCCACAGCACGAGGCTGACTCCGACGCCGAAGATCAGGAACATCGGCCAGGAGGCGTCCGTTTCCCCTGCGAAGCCGACGGCGTTGGTCGCCGTATGCGCCACGCCCAGGCCGGCCAAGGCGAGAGCGCCGATACCGCCCGATATGCGGCGGGAACGGAGGAACCCGACTGCCCGGGTCTCGGCGGTGCTGCTTGTGCTTGTGCTTGTGCTTGTGCTTGTGCTTGTGCTTGTCGATGAGAGCATGCCCCCAGGCTGGCGCGTCCCGCATGAGTCGACCATCGCTCGGAGGTATCAGTGCCCTCCTCCGCGCGGGTGAGATCAGAAGCGGCACTAGTTGCAGATTTGACTAGTCCGACGTACGCTCTAGTCATGAGTCCGGAAGAGTGGCCGAGCGAGTGGATGAGAAGCGTGCTGGGCGTGTGCGTGCTGCGGACCCTCCTCGATGGCCCGAACTACGGGTACGCGATCACCCAGAACCTGACCGCAGCCGGACTGGGCACCGTCAAGGGCGGCACTCTCTACCCCCTCCTCGGCCGTCTGGAGGAGTCCGGGTTCGTCGAGGTCGAGTGGCGTCCGGGTGAGGGCGGCCCCGGCCGGAAGTACTTCTCGCTGACAGATCAGGGCCGCGCACATGCCCGGTTGATGGCCGAGCTCTGGGCCGACTTCACGAAGACCACCCGCGAGCTCACCGACGGAGCGCTCGAGAAGCGCCGAGAACTGACATGACCACCGGGAACCGAAAGGCAGCACCGATGAATCTGAGCGACAGGACGGGCTTCGGCTCCGTCGACACCTACACGCGACTGGCGCCGAGTGTCGAGAGGGACTGGATCGAGCAGTTCGTGCTCGAGCAGCGTCTCCTCGGCGTTCCGGGATCGCGGATCGGGGATTCCCTCGTGGTCGTGGAGAGTCATGTGTCCGAGTCGGGCGAGAGCGCCCTTGCCGCATTCGGCGAACCCCGTGCGTACGCCGCCGAGGACGCCCCGGAGCAGCCTCAGCAGTCACCTCAACGAATCGATCGCGAATGGGGCATCGCTCTCGTTCTGGGCCTCTTCGGCATGCTGCTCACCACCTTCAGCGCGCAGGCGGCATTCGCGGGCGAATCCGCTCTTGCCGTGACCGTCGGGCACCTCGTCCTGCTCGCGATCGCCTCGGGGGCGCTCGCGCTGCTCCTCTTCGCGTCGCACGCGCCTCTGCGGATGATCGCCCAGCATCCGGTACGGAGCTGGATCGGCTGGATGGCGCTGCTCATCGTGATGGTCGGCGCACTTCTCCTGCTGCCTCAGCAGATCGGAGAGGTGAGCGTCTGGATCGCCTCGGCCATCGGCGTGGTCCTCCTCGCCGCCGGTTTCCTCCTGTAGATGCGCGCCTACCTCGGCGGTCGGGTGCAGGACGATCCCATCGTCGGGCCGGGCGAGCAGCCGGAGAGCGCCAGCGCAGGCCTGGTGACCGTCTTCGTCCTCCCGCTCGCGACCGTGGTCATGATCGGCTTCTCCTGGCTGCTCCAGCAGATTCCCGGGATGTTCTGACGAGCTCCCGGCCGCACGCGGAGTGTTTCGGACTGGGTATTCTGCCCGTGCGGGGCCCTTCCTCGGCTCCGACGGCAGCTGCCTTGATCAGAACTCTGGAGACGAGCGTGACGGAGACGTACCCGATCCAAGCCGAGCTCGCATCGACACTCGGCGCAGAGCGCGCGGAGCGACTGCTGACGAAGCTCGACGACTACTCGAACCAGCCGAACGCGGTGCGAGGTGCGGCGAAGAGGCCGAGCGCCCCCGAGATCGAAGCTGCCGCGCATGCGGCGTTCGCGGCAGCGACCCCGGAGGAAGCCGACTTCGAGCTCGACTCGATCGGCATCTGGGGACTTCTGACGCTCGCCGCCCGAGCCGACGTGACGATCATCGACCGTCTTCCCGCATCGCGGGCGGATAACCCGAAGGTGGCCTCGATCCGGCGTGCGGCCACGAAGTATCGGAAGGGTCTGACAGACGCCGAGGCCCGACAGCCTGGTGCCGACTCTGCGGAATAGACGAGGTCCGAGACGATCCCCCGGACCTGCGATCCCCGCTCAGTTGTTGAAGCGGAACTCCACCACGTCGCCGCAGATACCAACCTCTGGATTACGCGGCCACCCTTGACCGATGCGGGCCTCAAGTCGGGCCGGCCACCACACCTTCAGCCTGTTCGGCCATCGCAATCATCCGCCGCCGCGACCAGCAAAGCACGGCCGAGCGCGGGAAACTTTTGGAGGGCCCAAACGTGGCCGATCCCTCCGATGACGAGGTTGCGCTTCTCAGGCCTTCGGGTCGCGCAAGGCGGTCATTGCTTCTAGCAGCGTGTCGTGGATGTAGGCGAGCTCGGGCGAGACCTCTCCCCATTCGCCGCCTTGCTCCTCGACTGTCCAGTCCTTCTCGCCCGACGATTCTTCCCAGACCATCTCGCCGTGCTGCCAGATCCACCAGATGTTCGCGCTCGAATCCTGGACCCGAGCGAAGCTGGTCCCGAAGAAGTCAGTCGGCTTCGTGATGAGCCGTGCGTCGCGGGCGAGGGCACGCTCGAGCACCGCATCGAGGTCATCGACGTAGACCTGGAGAAGGCTCGGGGTGAAAGGCCAGTCCGGCTTGCGCTCGGCGAACATGATGGTCGTCGTGCCGACGCGCACCTCGGCCTGCAGCAGCAGGCCGTCGTCATCGACGGTGCGCGCCTCCGCGCGTTCCTCGCCATCAAAGACTTCGACGACAAATTGTGCGAGCTGATCGGCGTCGCTCGTGATAATGAAGGGGTTGACCGTGGCATAGCCCTCGGGTGTGGCGGGTGCTGACATCTTTTGCTCCTGTACTGGTGGTGGATGCGATGTCCACAGTCCATCACTGAGTGAAGGTCACGGTATTGAACATTTCCGCCATCATCGGCCGGACAGCACCTGGGCCGGCGTTTGGCCGTGGAAGGCCCTCAGCGAACGACTCAGGTGAGCCTGGTCCGCGAAACCGCAGCGTGCAGCGCACTCGATCGGCGGCACGCCCTGCATCAGCAGAGCAAACGCTTCACGCGCCCGAGACAGTTGCTCGATCTGCTTGCGCGTAAGCCCAGTCGCGGCGCGAACCCGGCGCTGCCGGTGCCGCTCCGAGTAACCCGCGTCATCGCCGGACAGCATGCGCCGGACATCGTCGTCGCAGCGCAACACGTCGAGCTCCAGAAGACGATCGGTGAAGGCCTCGATCTCCGCGAACTCCGGGAACGGCACAGCATGCTGCGCAAGTGTTACGTGCCCGGCTTCGACAACGAGCTGCTGCTCCCCGCCGAGCAGGAGGTGCTTGCTCACTCCAGGCAGGACGACATGAGCCTTCAGCTGAACACCCCAGCTGTGCTCCCCGATCGTCGAACGGATCCAGCGGTGACCCAGAGTCGGACCCGACAGTCCAGCGAGCAACTCTCCCCCCGGGCCGCGGGCGAACCACAAATCCCAGTACTCCACCGCCGGGACGAGGTAGCGCTCGTCCTTCGTCGCCCGCGCTTGCCACACGCACTCCAGTACGGACGAGTCGGGATGATGCTCCTCGTACATGCGCTCCATCCGCGGCTCCTCCCCTCTGAGGACATCCTCTTGAGCATTTGAGTCAGCTCTGGGTTTCGCTCCGATCCGAAGAGGATCACCGCTATGCGGGCGTTGCACTCGATCTATGGGTGGACAACACCCTCACGCACCACCGATCAGCCTACGTGACTGCCTGATGGAAGCCACGCATCCGAGGGGAGTCAGACGTTAAAGCGCAAAGCGGAACTCCACCACGTCGCCGTCCTGCATGACGTAGTCCTTGCCCTCGAGGCGAGCCTTGCCCTTGGCGCGAGCCTCGACGACGGAGCCCGTCTCGACCAGGTCCTCGAACGACACGATCTCGGCCTTGATGAAGCCCTTCTCGAAGTCGGTGTGAATCACACCGGCCGCCTGCGGGGCCTTCGACCCCTTGGGGATCGTCCACGCGCGAGCTTCCTTCGGACCAGCCGTGAGGTAGGTCTGCAGCCCGAGGGTGTCGAAGCCGATGCGGGCGAGCTGGTCGAGCCCCGACTCGTCCTGGCCGGTCGACGCGAGCAGCTCGGCGGCGTCCTCCGGGTCGAGGTCGATGAGTTCGGACTCGATCTTCGCGTCGAGGAAGATGGCCTTGGCGGGCGCAACGAGGGCGGCGAGCTCCGCCTTGCGGGCGTCGTTCGTCAGCACGGCCTCATCGACGTTGAAGACGAAGATGACAGGCTTCGCGGTCAGGAGGCCCAACTCGCGGATCGGTGTCAGGTCGATGCCCGCGACCGACAGCAGCACGCCACGCTCCAGGGCATCCTTCGCCGCGTTCGCGGTCTCGAGAACGACGGGCTCGATCTTCTTGCCGCGGACTTCCTTCTCGTACCGGGTGATCGCCTTGTCGACGGTCTCGAGGTCGGCGAGCATGAGCTCGGCGTTGATCGTCTCCATGTCGGAGGCGGGGTTCACCGTGCCGTCGACGTGCACGACGTCGTCGTCCGAGAAGCCGCGCACGACCTGAGCGATGGCGTCGGCCTCACGGATGTTCGCGAGGAACTTGTTGCCGAGCCCCTCACCCTCACTCGCACCGCGCACGATGCCGGCGATGTCGACGAAGGACACCGCTGCGGGGAGGATCCGCTCGCTGCCGAAGATCTCCGCGAGCTTGTCGAGGCGCGGGTCGGGCAGGTTCACCACGCCGACGTTGGGCTCGATCGTCGCGAACGGATAGTTCGCCGCGAGCACGTCGTTCTTGGTGAGTGCGTTGAAGAGGGTGGACTTGCCGACGTTGGGCAGGCCGACGATGCCGATAGTGAGAGCCACGGGGCACGAGTCTACCTGGCCCCACCCCCGCCACCCTGCGGAAGGCCGCTCCTCAGTCGCGGATGGCGCGGTAGGCCCGTGTCACGTACGGAAGGTCGATGGCGGTCTCGCCGTGCAGATCGAGCTCGTCGAACAGCGCGTCGAGGTCGCGCCGGATCCGGGCCCTCTCGTCGTCGGACGCGGTGATGATGTAGCTGCGCGACTCCGCCATGCGGTGCAGCAGGTCGCGCGTGATGGGGCGGACCCACTCCCAGCGCTCCTGTTCGAGCGAGCTGAACGGTGCAGCGACGACAGGATCTCCCTCGGCGAGCATGTTCTCGGCGTGGCTGCCGTGCATGATCTCGGTCAACCGGCGCACCCAGTCGACCCGATCGTCGCGGATGTTCCAGATGAGACCGAGCACTCCCCCGCTGCGTACGACCCGACCGATCTCGGCGGATCCGGCGACGGGATCGACCCAGTGCCAGGCCTGCCCCAGGACGACCGCGTCGACGCTGGCATCGGGAAGGGGCAGCCGCTCTGCCGACCCCACGAAGGTCGGTACGCCCGGCACGGCACCGCGCAGCGTCGCGAGCATCTCGGAATCCGGATCGATCGCGACGACCTCGGCATCAGGAGCCTGGGCGAGGACCCGCGTGAGCTTGCCCGTCCCCGCGCCGACATCGGCGATGCGGCGGGTTCCGTGCGGCATCCGCTCGAGCATCCACGCCACAGCCTCGAAGGGATACTCGGGTCTGCCGACCTCGTAGTCCGCGGCCTGTGCTCCGAACGACGTCGCCATGTCCTCAGCCATGCGGCCAGCCTACGGCGAGTCTCCCGCGTGGTCGCCGACGTCGGGGTGAGAGTGGAGACGTGCCACTGGACTTCACTGCGATCGACTTCGAGACCGCGAACTCCAGCCCCGCCTCCGCCTGTTCCGTCGGACTGGTCCGTGTGCGCGGCGGCGAGGTCGTCGCCACCACCGGATGGTTGATCCAGCCGCCGCCCGGTCACGACGAGTTCCAGGAGTGGAACGTCCGGATCCATGGCATCCAACCGGAGGATGTGCTGTCGGCTGCCACGTGGGTCGACCAGTTCGATCGACTCTGCGCCTTCGCGGGAGCCGACGTTCTCGTCGCCCACAACGCCGGCTTCGACCTCAACGTGCTGCGCCGCGCCTCGGAGGCGACGGGGCAGCTCTGCCCGCCGTACCGCTCGCTCTGCAGCCTGCAGGTCGCGCGGAAGACGTATGTTCTCGACTCCTACCGCCTGCCCGTCGCCGCAGCCGCCGCCGGATTCGAGGAGTTCGCGCACCACGATGCTCTCGCCGATGCACGTGCCTGCGCGCAGATCGTGATCGATGCGGCCGCCAGGGCGGGTGCCGCCGATGTGTTCGCGCTCGCCGACGCGCTGAGCCTGCGCGTCACCGCACCCGTCGCGCCTGCTCTGGAGCGCGCCGTCGCCTGAGCCGACACCCCGCTCCCGTGCGCGGCGACCTCGTAATGTCCGATGCCGGCCGCATCATGAACACATGGATGCTCTGGCTGTGGTTCTCCTCCTCGTCGCCCTCGCGGCGGGTGTCGCTGTGGGCTGGTTCCTGCACGCAGGACGTGGGGCCGCTGATCTTGCGCGCGCTCAGGCCGAGCTGGCCGCCGCGCGCGACGACCGCGACCGCCAGTACGACCTCTACCGCGATGCCGTCGAGCACTCACGGAACGAGCAGCGAGCCGAGGCGCAGCGCGTGCAGCAGCAGAACGCGGTGCTGACGGCGCTGGCTCCGGTGCGAGAGAGCCTGCAGCAGATGCAGACGAAAGTGACCGCGATCGAGCGCGAGCGTCACGCCCAGTTCGGCACGCTGGAGGAGCAGCTGAGACGCGCGCAGGAGTCCGACGAGGCGCTGCGGGCGACGACGGAGTCCCTCGCCGGAGCGCTGCGCTCGACAGCCACTCGCGGAGTGTGGGGCGAGACGCAGCTACGCCGCGTGGTGGAAGCGGCAGGCCTCACACGCCACATCGACTTCGATCTGCAGGCGACGATCTCCTCCGACCGGGGCCAGGGTCGGCCCGACATGGTCATCCGTCTCGCCGGCGGCAGCTCCATCGCGGTCGACGCCAAGGTGCCGCTCGACGCGTACCTCGAGGCTTCGGCGCTGTCGGCGGGTGACGCCCAGGAGCCGCAGCGGCGCGCCCTCATGCAGAAGCACGTGAAAGCTGTCCGCGCGCACATCGATGCCCTGGCCAAGAAGGAGTACTGGGCAGGACTCGACGCGAGTCCTGAGTTCGTGATCTGCTTCCTGCCGAGCGAGTCGCTGCTCGCCGCGGCCATCGACGAAGACCCGACACTGCTCGACTATGCGTTCAGCCGACGAGTGGCGCTCGCGTCTCCCGTGAACCTCTGGGCCGTCCTGAAGACCGTGGCATTCACATGGACGCAGCAGGAGGTGTCGACCGAGGCACGTACGCTGCTCACTCTCGGCACGCAGCTCTACGACCGGTTGGGCACTCTCGCCGGGCATGCCGACGATCTGCGCCGCGCCCTGGAGCGCACGGTCGACAGCTACAACCGCTTCGCCGGCTCGCTCGAGACGCGCGTGCTCGTGACGGCGCGGCAGTTCCCCGGCGTCGACGCCGCGGCTCTCGCATCCGTTCCGGCGGTGACGGAGGGCACGGGACGACGGTTCACCGCTCCCGAGCTGATCGCCGCAGACGAGCACGGGGACGAACCCGTCGCCGGAATGCCAGAAGCCACGGATCACATCGGAGCGGCATCAGTGCGTGCGGACGTGGGCGAGGTACGGATTCGCCTCGACGAGATCTAGGGCCCACCGACGCTGTGCACCGCCGTCACGCCTGCACTGCGGCCTACGGCGTAGCGCGCGGACGAACTGTCGAGCAGCGCCTCAGGCGATACCGGGTACGCCGCTGAGCAGCAGGATCACAAGGCCACTGGTGGCGAGGAAAGCTCCGATCATCCACCAGGCGCTGATCTCATGGCCCTCGTCGCGGCGGACGCGGAACAGCACGTCAGCGCGGCGAGCCGGATCGGCGACCGCCGCCGGTGGGGTGGTGACGGACGGGGTGGCTGCGACGCCCTGCTCGGCGTCGGCGCTCACTCGGAGAATCCGTCCGGTGTTCGTCGTGATGATCTTCGTCGCGGCGGCCTTCGAGCCACTCGTGTGCTGCGTTGTCATCCGTTCGCCCTCCTGTGCCTGCGGTGCCTGACGGCTCCGTCCACGGCGACAAACCCAGTGACAATTGTGACACGGCGCTCCGGAAAGCGTGGCTCACCCCGCCCCGAGCCCATACCGGCTCGATAACGATGCCGTCGTCGCCGCCGGGAGAACACGCCCTCAGCAGGGCCGGGGAATGGGGAATCAGAGCCACTTCGAGACGAGGTGCTCCGAGGCGATGCGCCGGAGGGTCCCGGAAGCACCGCGGAGCACGACGCTCTCCGTGTACACATAGCCCCGCTCGCGGCGGACGCCGGCAACGAGCTGGCCGTCGGTCACGCCCGTCGCGACGAAGATCGTGTTGTTGCCCTGCACCAGGTCGTCGGCCTCGTAGACCCTGTCCATGTCGAGCCCGGCGTCGATCCCGCGCTGACGCTCGTCGTCGTCACGCGGCCACAGGCGCCCCTGGATGTGTCCGCCGAGCGCCTTGATGGCGCATGCCGTGACGATGCCCTCGGGGCTGCCTCCGACGCCGACGCACATGTCGGTGCGCGCATCATGCCGGGCGGCGTTGATCCCACCCGCGACGTCACCGTCGCTCATCAGTCGGGTGCCGGCGCCCGCATCGCGGATCTCCTGGATGAGTTGCTCATGACGCGGACGGTTCAGTACCGACACGACGATCTCGTCGACGGGCTTGTCGAGCGCACCGGCGAGCTTGCGGATGTTCTCGCCGATGGGGAGCCGGATGTCGACGACACCGACGCCTGCGGGTCCCGTGACGAGCTTGTCCATGTAGAAGACGGTGGAGGCATCCAGCATCGTGCCCCGGTCGGACACCGCGATCACGGACAGCGCGTTCTGCCGACCCGCTGCGGTGAGGGAGGTTCCGTCGATGGGATCGACTGCGATGTCGCACAGCGGTCCGCGCCCGGTGCCGACGACCTCGCCGTTGAACAGCATGGGTGCGTTGTCCTTCTCGCCCTCGCCGATCACGACGCGGCCTTGGAAGTCGACGGTGCCCAGGAACGCGCGCATCGCGTCGACGGCCGCCCCGTCGGCGGCCTCCTTCGCGCCTCGACCGATGAAAGGGACCGCGCGGATGGCCGCAGCCTCCGTCGCTCGCACCAACTCCATCGCGAGGTTACGGTCGGGACGAAGAGGGCTCAGATCCGCAGTCAGACTCACCATGCGGTCAGCCTAGCTATCGAAGCGAGCGAACAGCCCGGTTTTCCGCCTCTATCCCGCGAAGGAATCGCGATTCTTAACGCCTGGGCACGAGCGACCGTGCGGGCGGTGCGGCCGACCTTCGATACGACTCCGGTGGCCCCGATAGAGTGGCACCTGTCCCGGCTTCCCTTATCGCAGGAGTTCTCATGCCCGTCGCCACCCCGGATCAGTACGCCGAAATGCTCGACCGCGCGAAGGCCGGCGGCTTCGCGTATCCCGCATTCAACGTCTCGAGCTCGCAGACGATCAACTCCGTCCTCCAGGGGCTGACCGAGGCCGGCTCCGACGGCATCATCCAGGTCACCACGGGCGGAGCCGACTACTTCGCCGGCCACACCGTCAAGGCACGCGCCACCGGCGCTCTGGCCTTCGCCCGCTTCGCCACCGAGGTCGCCAAGAACTACCCGATCACCGTCGCGCTGCACACCGACCACTGCCCGAAGGACGCCCTCGCCGGCTTCGTCGAGCCGCTGATCGCAGCCTCCGAGGACGAGGTCAAGGCCGGCCGCAACCCGATCTTCCAGTCCCACATGTGGGACGGCTCGGCGGTTCCCCTCGCGGAGAACATCGAGATCGCGAAGGACCTTCTCCCCCGCATGAAGAACATCAACGCCATCCTCGAGGTCGAGATCGGCGTCGTCGGCGGCGAAGAGGACGGCGTGCAGCACGAGGGCTCGAACGACGCCCTCTACACGACGTTCGCGGACGTCGACCAGGCCGTGCAGGCCCTCGGTCTCGGCGAGCAGGGCCGCTACATCGCCGCCCTCACGTTCGGCAACGTGCACGGCGTGTACAAGCCGGGAGGCGTCAAGCTGCGCCCGGAACTCCTCGGCGAGATCCAGGCCGAGGTCGCAGCGAAGTACAACACGGGCGCCAAGCCGCTCGATCTCGTCTTCCACGGTGGCTCCGGCTCGACCGACGAGGAGATCGCCCTCGCGGTCGCGAACGGCGTCATCAAGATGAACATCGACACCGACACGCAGTACGCCTACACGCGCGCGATCGCCGACTACATGTTCAAGAACTACGACGGCGTGCTGAAGGTCGACGGCGAGGTCGGCAACAAGAAGCAGTACGACCCCCGCGCCTGGGGCAAGATCGCCGAGTCGGCGATGGCCGCCCGCGTGGTCGAGTCGACCCGTCAGCTCGGCTCGTACGGCCAGTCGAAGAGCTGATCCGTCCTGACTTCGATGAGAGATGCCCCAGCCGGTCGGCTGGGGCATCTCTCTTCTCGCAGCGTGGCGCGGTCGGCCAGCCGGACAGCCGTCAGCCTCGGCCGCGGCGGATCCGGACGATCGAGATCGCTGCATCGATCAACGCGTCGATCACGAGCAGCAACCCGAGGGTCCTGCCCGCTCCCCGCACGCGAGACGTGACCCACGCTCCCGCGGCGAACTCCCCGAACGACAGGGCGAGGCCGACCACGGGACGGCGGCGGAGAGCCTCGCCGAGCCGCGCGAGCGGGCGTTCCCGACGGGTGAGAGGCGTGAATTCCCCGACCCCGGCGATCGCCGTCTCCCGCACCGCGGTCCACCACCCCACCGGCAGGAACCGCCGTTGCGGCCGTGCGGTCGCCCCGCCGAACGCGGCGTCGATCAAGTCCGGCGCGACGCCGAAGGCGGCCAGGAAGGCTCGCTCGCGGGACTCGGCACCGATCACACCACCCAATGCCTCGGGAATCAGTGCGCGGTGGGCGGCATCCACATCGAGCCTGACGGCGGCGGCCAGCTCCAGGAGCTCATCGCGGCTCCCGTCACCCTCGGTGAGCAGTCGACGGTAGATCTCCGCAGTCTCGGGAACACGGATGGCGTCGATGTCGAGCACGGGCAGGGTGTCGCGTTCCGCATCCGTCCAGAACGGCACCGGACCGCCGTTGCCCGCGGTCACCTCGAACCACACGTCGGCGTCCGCGCGATTCAGCTCGATCACGGGCACCTCCGCCCTGGAGGTCGACCAATCACCGGTCGGCTCCGCGGTCTCGAACTGCTGAAGCGACCAGTCGCCGGACTCCCGGTGATCGACGGGCATTCTGCGCGCCGTCGCCAGGATCCTCGCGATGCCGGGGCCGCGGTGCGAGAACGCGGAGACCCTCACCGCCGAAGCCGCGAACAGTGCGGAATCGATCGAGGCATCCTCCGACTCGTCGGCGCCCACCTCGGCCGAATCGTCGATGAGCTCGTCGACCAGTTCCTCCACCGGATCGAAGCCGTACGCCTCGTCCTCATCCACGTCCGCGTCCACGTCCAGCCAGAGCGTCAGGCCCTCCGCCTCGAAGGCTGACTTCAGCTCGCTCGTCGACAGGGTCGACTCGACCGTGTCCTCCTCGCTGAGCGTCAGGACGTGGCCGTCGTCCGTCACCGGGATCGCGAGCACGGCCTCCTCCCGGTCATCCCACGCGGCTGTCGCATCGCGCATACCGGCGGGAACACGCAACAGGGAGAGGATGTCTCGGGCCGATGGCCGAGGGTCGGAGCCGTCGCCACGATCCACGGAGGCGTAGGAGAGCTGGATGCCGAAGCTGTTCTGAAGCATCCTTCGACAGTACGTGCTCCCGCGGCTACTGCCCGACGGTCGCGAGGTAGGCCACGAACGCCGGGTCGTTCATCATCGGCACCGAGATGCAGATCGTCACGACGATCATCGTCGCCAGCGCACCCGCGATCGGCACCCACCAGCTGATCCGTCGACGCCGCAGACGTCGGATCGACAGCGCCGCCGTGATCGACCATCCGACGGCGAGCACGATGGCCGCGATCGTCCCCCAGATCCGCCCCTGGGCGAAGTTCGTGAACTCCCCCTCGATGCCGAGGATCTTCATCGTCTCGTTCATCACGGTGGGCAGATCGAGATACGACAACCCGGTGATGATGATGTTCACCAGGCCGTAGGCAAGCAGCGCGATGGTCACGAAGCGGTCGACCGGGTGCGGACGTGCCGCCGGGGCGCTCGCGCTCGGATCGGGCACCGTCGGGCCTGCGGCCGGCGGTGCCGGCGGGGCGACGACGACCTCGTCGAGGGGCGGCAAGCCGGCGGCTCGCCGCTGCTCCTCGGGCGTGGCGAGTTCGCCGTACTGCGGGCGCTGATCGGTCATCCCGCCATGCTAACCGTCCCGACCCTGGGCGATTCACAGCGAGGGCGCGTGAAAACGATAGCGGCCCCGGAGAAGTGGGGACTTCGCGGGGCCGCGGACGTGAAGCGCTGGGGACGCTTCTCATCCAATTTGATCACCGGCGCTGGGGACGCCTGTGGTGATCAGTAGCGCTGATGCATGCCGCTACTCACCTGATCATAGGAAAACGTGTGCCCGAGCGCCAGGGGTCAGACTTCAGATAGTGAACTCCGCGCCGTCGGAACCCGCGTCGAGGTTGTCGGCGCCGAGTTGCAGCGAGAGCCGTCTGGCCGTTCGCTGCAGCGTCGCCACCAGCTCGCTGTCCACCACTGCGCGGTCGGCCGGCAACGAGATCGCGAGCGACGCGGTGACGCCGGGGGCGATGACCGGCACCGCCACACAGGTCGCGCCGATCACATACTCCTCATGATCCACCGCCCACCCGGGCGAGTGCTCCAGCTGGGTCAGCAGTGTCGTGCGATCGCTGATCGTGCGCGGCGTGAGCTCCTCCAGGCGATGTCGGGAGAGGTAGTCCAGTCGCTCATCATCGGGCAGGTCCGCCAGGATCTGCTTCCCCAAAGCCGTCGCGTGCGCGCTCGACTGCAGTCCGACCCACAGCTCCACCCTCGGGTTGCGCACCGCGTCGACGATGTCGACCAGGTGCATCTCTCCATCAGCGAACCGGGAGAGGTACGCGGTCGCCCCCACATCCTCCGTCACGTCCCGGAGGGCGGCTCGGACTCGAGCCAGGAAGACGCCCCGCGAGTCGATCTGCTGCTGGAACGAGGGGAACCGGGTCCCGAGCACCAATCCGTCGGGTTCGGAGCTCAGATACCCCTCATGGACGAGGGTGCGCACGAGATTGTATGTCGTGCCCGGCGTCAATCCCGTGATCGCCGCCAGCATCTTGGTCGGAAGCGGCCGAGGCGAATTGGCGACGATGTCGACCAGCCGCAGCGCGCGCTGTACCGACCCGATGAGGGTCGGCTCCGCTTCCGCGGCGCTCAACGCTACGCGCCTCCTCCAGTGGCGCGACCGCCGAGTGCACGATCGTCACGCTGACCGGAAGCATCGTGTCGAAGCTCCTTGGGCAGGGAGAACATGAGGTCCTCCTCTGCGGTCTTGACCTCTTCGACATCACGGTACCCGGCGTCGCCGATCGCATCCAGTACCTCGCGCACCAGTACCTCGGGCACGGATGCACCACTCGTGACGCCGACGGTCTCGACGCCGTCGAGCCACTCCTGCTGGATCTCCTCCGCGTAGTCGACGCGGTAGGCGGCCTTCGCGCCGTACTCGAGCGCGACCTCGACGAGGCGCACGCTGTTGGAGGAGTTCGACGAGCCGACGACGATCACGAGGTCGGCACCGGCCGCGACCTTCTTGATCGCGACCTGGCGGTTCTGCGTGGCGTAGCAGATGTCGTCGGACGGCGGGTTGTGCAGCTCGGGGAAGCGCGTGCGGAGGCGATTCACCGTCTCCATCGTCTCGTCGACCGAGAGAGTGGTCTGCGAGAGCCAGACGACCTTGTTGGGGTCCTTCACGACGACGGTGTCTGCCTCTTCCGGGGAGTTCACGACCGTGACGTGCTCCGGGGCCTCGCCTGCCGTCCCCTCGACCTCTTCATGACCCTCGTGACCGATGAGCAGGATCTCGAAGTCGTCGCGGGCGAATCGCACGGCCTCGCGGTGAACCTTGGTGACCAGAGGGCAGGTCGCATCGATCGCGTGAAGTCCACGATCCGATGCGGCGTTGACGACCGCCGGGGAGACGCCGTGCGCACTGAAGACGACGTGCGCGCCCTCGGGGACCTCGTCGACCTCTTCGACGAAGATCGCGCCCTTCTCCTCGAGCTCGGTCACGACATGGATGTTGTGCACGATCTGCTTGCGCACATAGACCGGGGCGCCGTAGCGTTCGAGCGCCTTCTCGACGGCGACGACGGCGCGGTCGACGCCGGCGCAGTATCCGCGCGGCGCGGCGAGCAGGACCCGCTTGCGTCCGGCCACCGGGTTATCCTGAAGCCGTCCGGCCGCCGCACGAACACGTGGGAGACGGGGGACGGGGAGATGCACGGCAGTCGAAGTCACCCTTGGATTCTACCGCCGCGCGGCTGTGCGGGGCCGGAGAGACCAGGGTCAGGAACGGGAGCGGATGACAGTCTTCGAAGCGACGACGGGCCAGGGTGAGACGCCACCCGCCGATTCGGTCGCCCCTCGCGATTCCACAGCCGATGCCCCCACCTCGGTCACGAGGCTCAACGCGACGATCCGCGACTTCATCGCCCGCTGGAACACGGTCTGGGTCGAGGGTGAGATCACGTCCTGGAACGTGCGCGCCGGCAACGTCTTCGCACGGCTGAAGGACACCCGCTCGGACGCGCAGATCTCGATCCGCGTGTGGTCGAGTGTGCGCGGACGCATCCCGTCCGACATCGGCATCGGCGATCACGTCGTCGTGGCGGTGAAGGCCGACTACTTCGTCAAAGCCGGAGACTTCAGCTTCGCGGTCTCCGCGATGAAGCACGTGGGGCTCGGCGATCAGCTCGAGCGTCTCGAGAAGCTCCGTGTGCAGCTGCGTCAGGAGGGTCTGTTCGACCCGGCCCGGAAGAAGCGCCTGCCGTTCCTCCCGCACGTCATCGGGCTGATCACCGGCGAGCGGTCGGATGCCGAGAAGGACGTGCACCGCAACGCCGAGCTGCGCTGGCCGCAGGTGCGCTTCCGCACCGAGTACGCCGCCGTGCAGGGTGATCGCTGTGTGCCCGACACCCTGGCGGCCCTCGCGAAATTGGACGCGGACCCCGAGGTCGACGTCATCATCATCGCCCGCGGCGGCGGTGACCCGCAGACGCTCCTCGGCTTCAGCGATGAGCGTCTCGTGCGGGCGGTGTCCGCGGCGACCACTCCCGTCGTCAGCGCGATCGGACATGAGAACGACCACCCCCTCCTCGACGATGTCGCCGACCTCCGCGCGTCCACCCCGACGGATGCGGCGAAGCGCGTGGTACCCGACGTCGGAGAGCAGCGAGCTCTGATCGCGCAGCTGAGATCCCGCGCGACGTCGCGCCTCACGCAGCGCCTCACGCACGACATCGCACAGCTCGAGCAGCTCCGCTCCCGCCCGGTCCTGCGCTCCCCCGCGCCGATCATCGACGCGCGTGCTCAGGAGCTGTGGCTCCTGCTGTCCCGTGGCCGCGACAGCCTCACCCGGCAGCTCGACCTCGCCGGCCGTCGAACGAGCGAACTGCGCGCCTCCCTGCGCGCGCTCTCCCCCGCGGCGACCCTGGCTCGCGGCTATGCGATCGCGCACCTCGAGGGCGGCGTGATCCTTCGCGATGCGGCGGATGCGCCGGCAGGCAGCGCCCTGACGATCACGGTCGATCGTGGATCGGTGGCTGCCCGCTCGGAGGGCGAGATCCCTGAGAACGACTGAGCCGGGCCGACACGACGCACGACGTAGGATGGAGGGGTGAGCGCCCTGAACGACATCCCCGTGGAGACGCTGTCGTTCGAGGCAGCCCGTGACGAGCTCGTGAAGGTCGTCGCCGAGCTCGAACAGGGCTCTCCGACCCTCGAGCACTCGCTCGCCCTCTGGGAGCGCGGCGAGGCGCTGGCCGCTCGCTGCGAGGAGTGGCTGCTCGGCGCGAAACGCCGTCTGGATGCCGCTCGCGCGGCCGCGTCGGACGACGAGACTCCTGGCGGCGACGCATGAGCAAGCAGCCTCCGATCATCGCCGAGCTCGGACGCCCGGAGACGCCGGACGAGACCGCCGCCCGCAAGGCGGCGTCGAGCAAGGCCTACCGATCCAGCCAGACCTTCCGCAACCTCATCGCGGCGCTGCTGGTCACAGTGGCCGTCGTCGCCGTCATCATCTTCGCGGTGCCCCGGGGCGAGCCTGTCGAGCGCAAGCCGCTCGACGTCGCGGCCGTGGCCGAAGGCGTGGAGTCCTCGATGGAGCGCCCCGTCCTCATCCCCGAGCTCGGCACCTTCTGGCGCGCGAACAATGCGGAGATGCAGGGTGGCGCCACGGTCGTCTGGGAAGTGACGCTCGCCCCGAAATCCGACACCGAGCGCGGCTTCGTCAAGGTCGCGCAGGCCTTCGACGCCGACGCGTCCTGGGCACCGCAGCGCCTGAACGGCATCGCACCCACGGATACGGTGCGCATCGGCGGACTCGACTGGGACGTCTACAAGCCCGGCAGCGCCGAGTCCAACGCGAACATCACCTACGCCATCGGCACTCAGGCGGGCGACGACTACATCCTGCTCTACGGCGCGCGCTCTGCAGACTCCACCGCGGAGCTCGCAGAATCCCTCATCCCGCAGATCCGCGACATCTCGGAGGCCTCATGACGCACCCCTTGACCCCGGCCGCAGCCTGGCAGCAGATGCAGGAGGGCAACCGCCGTTTCGTCGCGGACGAACCGCGTCATCCGAACCAGGATGTGCTCCGACGCAAAGACCTGGCGGCGGCGCAGCACCCCGTCGCCACGCTGTTCGGCTGCTCGGACTCACGTCTCGCCGCGGAGATCATCTTCGACCTCGGCCTCGGCGACCTGTTCGTCGTCCGCAACGCCGGCCAGGTCATGGGTGAATCGATCGTCGCGAGCCTCGAGTACGCGGTCGCGGTGCTCGAAGTGCCCCTGATCGTGGTGCTCGCCCATGACTCCTGCGGCGCGGTTCGCGCGGCGATCGACGGCACCGCGATCGACGCCGCTCCTCTGCCGCCGCACATCTGGAAGCTGATCGCCCCGATCGTCCCCGCCGCGCGGAAGGTCCTGGCACAGAGCGGCGGCGGCACCGTCGCCGACATCGACTCGGAGCTCGTCGGCATCGAGCATCTGCGCAACACCGTGCGCGACCTGCTGCAGTCGTCCGAGATCATCAGCAACGCCGTCGCCGAAGGCCGTCTGGGCATCGTCGGCGCCAACTACCGTCTGGCCGAGGGCGAGGCGGTGCCCGTCATCACGGTCGGGCTCGACACCGACGTCACCAAGGGGATCGACCCCGCAACCAAGGAGGGTTCTGAATGACCGACACCGACCAGCGCAGCGGCGAGAATGCGCAGGGCTACCGGATCGAGCACGACACCATGGGTGAGGTGCGGGTGCCCGTGAACGCGCTCTACGGGGCGCAGACGCAGCGCGCCGTCGAGAACTTCCCGATCTCGGGCAAGGGCCTCGAATCGACGCAGATCGCCGCCCTCGCGCGGATCAAGAAGGCTGCAGCGCTCGCCAACAAGGAACTCGGCACGCTCGACGGCGCCATCGCCGACGCGATCGCCCAGGCCGCCGACCAGGTGGCCTCCGGCGCGCACGACGGCGAGTTCCCGGTCGACACCTACCAGACCGGTTCCGGCACGTCGTCGAACATGAACATGAACGAGGTGCTGGCCACCCTCGCAACCGGCATCCTCGGTTCGGCCGTGCACCCGAACGACCACGTGAACGCCTCGCAGTCCTCGAACGACGTGTTCCCGACGTCGGTGCACATCGCCGTGACGCAGGCCGTCATCGACACACTCATCCCCGCGCTCGACCACCTCGCCGTGGCCCTCGAGGCGAAGGCAGAGCTGTGGAAGGATGCGGTCAAGTCCGGCCGCACGCACCTCATGGACGCCACGCCCGTGACCCTCGGCCAGGAGTTCGGCGGCTACGCCCGTCAGATCCGCCTCGGCATCGAGCGCGTGCAGTCGGCCCTCCCGCGCGTCGCCGAGGTTCCCCTGGGCGGCACCGCCGTGGGCACCGGCATCAACACGCCCCTCGGCTTCCCGCAGAAGGTCATCGCGCTGCTCGCGGCCGAGACCGAGCTGCCCATCACCGAGGCGAAGGATCACTTCGAGGCGCAGGCCAACCGCGACGGCCTGGTCGAGGCCTCCGGCGCTCTGCGGACGATCGCCGTCTCGCTCACCAAGATCAACAACGACCTGCGGTGGATGGGCTCCGGCCCCAACACGGGTCTCGGCGAACTGCACATCCCCGACCTCCAGCCCGGCTCCTCGATCATGCCCGGCAAGGTCAACCCGGTCGTCCCCGAGGCCGTGCTGATGGTGTGCGCGCGCGTGATCGGCAACGACGCGACCGTCGCCTGGGCCGGAGCATCCGGTTCGTTCGAGCTCAACGTCGCGATCCCGGTGATGGGCACGGCGGTGCTCGAGTCGATCCGTCTGCTGTCGAACGCCTCGCGCGTGCTCGCCGACAAGACCATCGACGGCCTGCAGGCGAACGTCGAACGCGCCGCCGCTTTCGCGGGCATGAGCCCGTCGATCGTCACCCCGCTGAACAAGCTCATCGGCTACGAGGCTGCCGCGAAGATCGCCAAGCACTCGGTCGCCAAGGGCATCACCGTGCGCGACGCCGTGATCGACCTCGGCTACGTCGAGCGCGGTGACCTCACCCTCGAGCAGCTCGACGAGAAGCTCGACCTGCTGTCGATGACGCACCCGGGCTGACCCGCACGAAACGACGGATGCCGCGAGGACTCGTTCCTCGCGGCATCCGTCGTTTCCGGTCCGCAAATGCATGACCGTGTTCCGGGTGCATGAGAACCCAACGGGAGCATTCATGCATCTGGCAAGAACTCATGCGGATGGTGCGGGTCAGACCCGCGCACGGCCGAGTGCTGCCATCACGGCCGCCACAACCACATCCCAGGTGTGCAAGATCATCGCGTAGTCGAAGCGAAGCGTCTCGAACCCGAGGCGTGATGCCGCGGCATCGCGCATGAGATCCCGGTGACGCTGACTCGGTCCGTCGTGGTTCTCCCGACCGTCTGCTTCCAGAATCACCCGCCCCTCGATGACGAAGTCGACTCGTCCGACTCCTGCGACTGCGACCTGCGTTCGCACCTCGACTCCGATGAGGTGGAGCCTCAGCCGTACCAGCGATTCCAAGCCGCTCTCCGCATCGGGCCGCGCAAGATCGACGAGCCAGCGCGCGGAAGCAGGAAGAGCCGCCCGGACCCTCGCGCGTGCCGCGGCTGTAAGCATCCGCTTGTTCCATGCCGACTCGAATGCAGCGAAGAAGAACTCCTCGCCATAGCAGGCGAATGCGTGCAGAAGCGCGACATCGATCGGAGCGATTCCGATATCCATACGTCCTGGGGTGAAGTGGGCGACGCAGCCGCACCGCTCCGGATGATGACGTCGACCACCGAGACCCATCCACACGTGCACCTCTTTCGGCATCTCGAGCGTCCACACTTCTCGAGCGCGCAAAGCTCCACCGCACGTGAGGGCGCCACCGTGCGCTGCTGCCGAGACCACTTCCGGTGCGGCGTCAACCGACGCGAAAACCCCGGGCCGCACCCGAACGATACGTCCGGCCCTGCACTCGACGCCCAGCCGCGAACGCGAGCAGCCGAACGCCTGAAGTCGGGTGCCGCGCGCGACCCCTCCGAAGTGCCCGAGGACGGAGCCGACGTCGATCATCGTCTCATCCTGGATGCACGTGACCATTGCTCTCGCACGCCGGAGCGCAATCCGTGGAATCACGTTTCTCAAACCACGGCTGTGCAGTCCCGGACCACCCGGCCCGCCCCCGGATGCATGAGGATTGCACGAACGCAGGATGTCCAGCGCCCGAACGGTCATGCATCCGGGCGCCACTCATGCATTCGGCGGAAGGCGAGATCCCCGCGCACACGACGGCGGATGCCGCGAGGACTCGTTCCTCGCGGCATCCGTCGTTTCCGGTCGTCAGCTGAGCTCTCCGCCCTCCAGGAGCTCGGTGACGAGGGCGGCGATGGCCGAGCGCTCGGAGCGGGTCAGGGTGACATGTCCGAAGAGCTCATGCCCCTTCAGCGTCTCGATGACACTGGCGATCCCATCGTGCCGGCCGACGCGGAGGTTGTCCCGCTGACCGACGTCGTGGGTGAGGATGACCCGCGAGTTCTGTCCCATGCGGCTCAGCACGGTGAGCAGCACGTTCCGCTCGAGGGACTGGGCCTCATCGACGATCACGAAGGCGTCGTGCAGAGAGCGTCCACGGATGTGCGTGAGGGGCAGCACTTCGAGCAGTCCGCGCTCGACGACCTCTTCGATGACGTTGCCGGAGACGACCGAGCCGAGTGTGTCGAACACCGCCTGCCCCCAGGGGCCCATCTTCTCGCCCTGGTCGCCGGGCAGGTAGCCGAGCTCCTGGCCGCCGACCGCGAACAGTGGTCGGAACACGATGATCTTCTTCTGCTGCTGGCGCTCCAATACGGCCTCGAGCCCGGCGCACAGTGCGAGCGCCGACTTGCCGGTTCCCGCACGACCGCCGAGAGAGACGATGCCGACCTCCTGGTCGAGCAGCAGGTCGATCGCGATCCGCTGCTCCGCCGAACGGCCGTGCATGCCGAAGATGTCGCGGTCGCCGCGCACCAGGCGGAACTCGCCGTCACCCGTGACGCGCCCGAGAGCGGATCCGCGCTCGGAGTGGATGATCAGCCCGGTGTTCACCGGGATCCCCCGAGCCTGGTCGCTGATACCGACTTCGCTCTCGTAGAGGTCGCTGATGTCGTCTCCGGAGAGGTCGAGCGTCGCGATGCCGGTCCATCCGGAGTCCACCGCCTGTTCGGCGAGGTACTCCTCGGCCCGGAGTCCCAGCGATGCGGCCTTCACGCGCATCGGCAGGTCCTTCGAGACGATCGTGACGTCCTGGCCGTCCTGCGCGAGGTGCATCGCGACCGAGAGGATGCGGGTGTCGTTGTCGCTGAGACGGATGCCAGCCGGGAGCACCGAGGAGTCGGTGTTGGCGAGCTCGACGCGGAGCGTGCCCCCCTCCCCGACCTCGACCGGGAAGTCCAGGCGGCCGTGCTCGATGCGCAGGTCGTCGAGGTGCCTCAGCGCCTGCCGTGCGAAGTAGCCGATCTCCGGGTCGTGACGCTTGCCCTCCAGCTCCGTGATCACGACGACTGGGACGACGACCGAGTGCTCGGCGAAACGGAAGAACGCCTGCGGATCGCTCAGCAGAACGGAGGTGTCGAGCACGTAGGTGCGCAGATCCTGATCCGGATCGGCGGACGACGATGCCCGGCTCGACGTCTTACGGGTGGACTGCTGCGCGGTGCTGGTGGCCTGCTGCGCTGTACGTGTGGTCACGACCCACTCCCGACCCGGGGAATCCCGGCTATTCGAACGAGTCGACCAGGGGGTCACGAGCCGCGAACCTGAGGCCGACCCGAACGGGCGCCTTGCCCGATGCCTAGAACGTACGACCGCCCAGGGGATTAACCCGAACTCGACACGCCAGGGATTCGTTACGCGCTGATGAACGTCTCGTTGCCGAACGTGTGCAGGGCGTCGTCGAGGAGCTCGAAAGTGGCAGCATCCGTACCCGCGTGCGGGGCGACCCGCACCGAAGCACCTCGGGCAGTCACGACGATTCCTGCGTTGGCGAGCGCTGCGGCGAGGCGTGCAGGTTCCTCCGGTGCCAGCGCGACGATGCCGGCCCGCTCCACGCGCTCGCGCGGCGAACTCACCTCGATCCCATGGCGGTCGGCGATCTCGATGACACGGTCGACGTTCTCGGCGAGCCGCTCCTCGATGGCGGCGACCCCGGCATCGCGCATGTCCCGCACGCCGATCGCGAGGCGCCCGGCAGCGAGGGTGTCCGGCTGGCTGACCGTGTAGGCGCTCGCGGATGCCGCCGGCCCCGGCAGCTCATCGACGAACAGTCCGGTCGCCGTCGTTCCGGTGATCCCGGACAGCACGGGGACGATCCGCTCCCGTGCACGCGGCGCGAACCAGGCGAAGGCGCTGCCCCTGCCCGCACGCAACCACTTGTATCCGTGTCCGACGACCACGTCGGCGGCCGCGTAGTCCACGTCGATCACGCCGAACGACTGCACCGCGTCGACGATGAGCAGGCGGTCGGGGCCGATGACGTCACGCAGTGCGGCGAGGTCGGCCCGGTATCCGGTGCGGAAGTCGACGTGACTCACTGCCAGCGCGACGACCTCGTCGTCGAGCGCCTCGGCGACTGCCTCCGGCGTCACGCGTCCGTCGTCGGGCGTGATCCATCGGGGCGATACCGCGCGGTCCGATGCGGTCGCGGCCCGCTCGATCGTCAGGCTGACGCTGGGGAACTCCGCCGTGCTCGCGATGACCGCCCCGGAGATGCCGTACAGCGCGTGCATGAGTCCGTGCGTCGACGAGGGCTGCAGGGTGACGTCGGCGGCGTCTGCGCCGAGGAGCTCCGCGACGAGCGCCTGCGCCTGACCGACGCGCTCGGCGACCAGCGACAGGGAGGAGGGGCGTCCGCTTCCCAGGAGGTCGGCATCGGCGAAGACCTCTTCGCGCACGGAGGGGGACAGCGGACCGAATGCTGCCCAGTTCAGGTAGCCGGACTCGTTGTCGAAAGTGTCGACGTAGTCCTGGAAAGTGCTCACTGCGTCATTGTGGCACGGTGCCGGTCGCACCGCCTCCGGCTTCAGCGACCGAACCGTCGGTCGCGATCCGCGAAGTCGCGGATGGCGCGGAGGAAGTCGACCTGTCGGAGATCAGGCCCGAGGGCCTCGACGAAATAGAACTCGCTGTGAGCGCTCTGCCAAAGCAGGAAGTCGCTCAGCCGCTGCTCACCGCTCGTGCGGATGACGAGGTCCGGGTCCGGCTGTCCCCCGGTGTAGAGGTGTTCCCCGATCATCTCCGGGGTGAGGTGGGCGGCGAGATCCTCCATCGTGCCGCCCGATGCCTCGTGCTTGGTGATGATGCTGCGAACGGCGTCGACGATCTCGTTGCGGCCGCCGTAGCCGACGGCGAGATTCACGTGGAGTCCGCTGTGGTCTTTGGTGCGCGCTTCGGCGTCGGCGAGCACTCTGGCGAGTTCGGGCGGCAGGATGTCGGAGCGTCCGACGTGCTTGACCCGCCAGTTGCCCTCCTGAGAGAGCGCCTCCGCCAGCTCGGCGATGATCTCGATGAGGTCGGCGAGCTCCACGGAGTCCCGCTTTCGCAGGTTGTCACTGGAGAGCAGATACAGCGACACGACGCGCACGCCGAGCTCGTCGCACCAGCCGAGGAACTCACGCATCTTCGCAGCCCCGGCCCGGTGGCCTTCTGCCGCGCTGTCGAACCCGAGCTGGCGCGCCCATCGCCTGTTGCCGTCGATCATCATCGCGACGTGATGCGGGACGGAAGCGGGATCGAGGTGGCGACGCAGCCGACTGGTGTAGAGCCGATACAGCGGCCCTCGCACCGGATTCTCGCGTGATATCACCTCCCTACGCTACCGTGCCCCGGCTTTCGCCACGGTGTGCGGATGCTGAGGATCATGTGCTCGTCGAGGTATGCGCGTCGGCTTAGAGTGAGCACGTGAGCACTCCCGAACAGTCCGGTCCCGACGTCCCCGAGCTCCCGCTGCACGCTGCCGGGGAAGTCGATGCCGCGGTGGAGATCCGACCCACGTGGCGAGGGTGGATCCACGCGGGCACCTTCCCGGTGGCGGTGGTCGCCGGCGCGATCCTGATCCTCGTCGCCGACGGGGCCGCAGCGAAATGGGCCTCCGCGGTCTTCATGGTCACGTCCATGCTGCTGTTCGGCAACTCGGCGCTTTACCACCGGTTCGACTGGAAGCCGAAGGTCAAGGTGCTCCTGAAGCGGATCGATCACGCGAACATCCTGCTGCTGATCGCCGGCACCTACACGCCGCTGGCCGTGCTCGCGCTGCCGCCTGCGAAGGGAGTGCTGCTCCTCTGCCTCGTCTGGGGAGGGACCCTCGTCGGCATCCTCTTCCGCGTCTTCTGGATCAACGCCCCCCGCTGGCTGTACGTCGCGCTGTATCTGCTGCTCGGCTGGGCGGCGGTGATGTACATCGGCGACCTTCTCGCGGCGAACGTCGCGATGATGGTGCTCGTGATCGTCGGTGGGCTCCTGTACACGGGCGGCGCGGTCGTCTACGCCCTCAAGAAACCGAACCCCTGGCCCGGCCACTTCGGCTTCCACGAGATCTTCCACGTGTGCACGGTGCTCGCGTTCCTGTGCCACTGGACCGCGTGCCTGCTCATCGCCATCGCGCCGCTGTCGCCCTCGCTCGGCGCTCCGTAGTCACCGTCACCCGTCCTCACTCGGGCGCTCCGGAACTCGTGGGCGCTCAGCGTGCAGGCGGTTCTTCACCCTCGTCGTGTGTGCTCGAGCCGTCGACCTCGGTCGATCCCGTCGCGCTCGTGTCGGCTTGTGCTCCGGCCGCGGCGCGGGCGGCCTCCTCGGCGTCGAGCTCCTCGCGCACCTCGTCGCGATACCGGACGCGGCGGATCCGACGGTTCATGTCCCAGATGAGCAGGATCACGGCGATCACGATCACCACGATCACCGCGAAGCCTACGAACCCCGGGGTGACGGACACCGGATCGACGGTCATGCTGGGCGTCGGCATCGGGGTCTCGGTCAGAGCGAGCATGAATCGGCCTTTCGTACGCAGGTCGCATAACCTGGTACCACCAGCCTAACGACCGGGAAGACCCACCTGTGACGACCGCACAACAGCTCGACGAACGCTATGGACGAACCCGACGGCGTCGGTGGCCGTGGATCGTCGGCGGCGGCCTCGCGCTGCTCGTGATCGGTGCCTTCAGCTGGATGACCGTCGCGCAGTCCATGGCCTCCGTGGACGCCGATGATCTGGGCTTCACGCTCGTCGACGAGCACTCGGTGGAGGTGAGCTTCCAGGTCACCGGCGTGCAGGGCCGGGACGTCGTGTGCGCTCTCGAAGCCCTCGATGAGGAGTTCGGCGTGGTCGGCTGGAAGATCGTCGAGATCCCCGCCGGAGACAGTCATTCACAGGCGAAGTCGGTCACCATCCCGACGGTCGCCGAGGCCACGACAGGTTTGGTGAACACCTGCTGGGTCGCCTAGACTCGTGGCAGACATACGACGCCCCGGCACGAGCCGGGGCGTCTTGGCATATCCCCCGCAGCACGCCGGAGGGATCCCGAAAGAAGGAGCTTCGCCATGTCCACCGATGCTCAGGTTCCCTTCCTCACGCAGGAGGCTTACGACCGGCTCGTCGCCGAGCTGGAGCACCTGTCGACCGTCGGTCGCGATGAGATCGCCAAGCGCATCGAGGCGGCTCGCGAAGAAGGCGACCTCAAGGAGAACGGCGGATACCACGCCGCGAAGGATGAGCAGGGCAAGCAGGAGGCCCGCATCCGCACCCTCGAGGCTCTGCTGAAGACCGCCAAGGTCGGCGAGGCTCCCGCCAGCCGCGGGATCGTCGAGCCCGGCACCGTCGTCACGGCTCTCGTCGCCGGCGGCGAAGAGGTCTTCCTCCTCGGCAGTCGGGAGATCGCGGTCGGCAGCGACCTCGACGTCTACAGCGAGGCCAGCCCGCTCGGTCAGGCCATCCTCGGCCTCAAGGTCGGCGAGAAGTCGGCCTACGAGGCGCCCAACGGGCGTTCCATCAGCGTGGAGATCGTGAACGTCGAGACTTACGCGGGCTGACCACCCACGCAGAAGCGCCCCCGCATCCTCTCGGACGCGGGGGCGCTTCTGCGTGGGTGGGAAGGTCAGTCGGCGACGAGGATGGGCTCGAAGCCGGCCCGCCGCAGCGTGTCGAGCGTGTGCTCCGAGTGCTCGGGGCCACGCGTCTCGACGCTGAGTTCGAGGATGACCTCGCTGATCTGAAGTCCGTGACCATGACGGGTGTGCATCGCCTCGATGACATTCGCCCCCGCCTCGGCGATGAGCTCGGAGACGCGGGCGAGCTGCCCCGGACGGTCGGGCAGTGGGACGCGGATGGTGAGGTATCGGCCCGATGCCGCAAGCCCGTGCGAGACCACGCGCTGCAGGAGCAGCGGATCGATGTTGCCGCCCGACAGCACCGCCATCGTCGTGCCGGTGCCGGAGACCTTGCCGGCCAGGATCGCCGCGACGCCGGCCGCACCGGCCGGCTCGACCACGACCTTCGCCTGCTCCAGCAGGATCAGGATCGCCCGAGCGAGGTCGTCGTCCGAGACCGTGACGACCTCATCGACGAGCTCCTTGATGATGTCGAACGGGATGGCGCCGGGGCGCGCGACCAGGATGCCGTCGGCGATGGTCGGACGGGTGACGATGTCCACGGGCTCGCCCGCAGCGAGCGACGGGGGCACAGCGGCGGCGTTCTCGGCCTGGACGCCGATGATGCGGACCGTGCGCCCGAGTTCGGCGGCACGCGCTTTCACGGCCGCGGCGACGCCCGCGATCAGGCCTCCGCCACCGATGCCGAGGACCACGGTGTCGACATCCGGGGCGTCCTCGAGCAGTTCGAGTCCGAGCGTCCCCTGCCCGATCACGACGTCGCGGTGGTCGAACGGGTGGATCAGCACCGCACCGGTGCGCTCGGAGAACTCCGCCGCCAGACGCAGCGATGTCGCCACGGTCTCACCCTCCAGCACGACCTCAGCGCCGTACCCGCGGGTGGCGAGGAGCTTGGGAACCGGAACCCCCAGCGGCATGAAGATGGTCGCGGGGATGCCGAGCGCCTGCGCCGCGAGCGCGACGCCCTGGGCGTGGTTGCCGGCGGATGCGGCGACGACGCCCCGCGAGCGCTCCTCAGCGCTCAGGCGTGAGAGGCGGTACGCGGCACCGCGGATCTTGAACGAGCCCGTGCGCTGAAGATTCTCCATCTTCAGCAGGACGGTGCCTCCGTGAATGTCGGAGAGGGCTCGCGACGGCAGCGTCGGCGTGTGCGAGATCACCTCAGCCAGACTCTGAGCCGCTAGCTCGAACTCGGTCAGGCTGGGGACTGCACTCATCGATTCCTCCGTCTCCGCTCGCGCGGTACTGTGCTCCAGATAAGGTCTCCGCTGGGCCCGACGCCGGTGCGCCAGGAACCAGAACTGATGGTCACGGCCGCGACGTTGACGAAGGCCGCAAGCGGTACGGCGAACAGTGCTCCGGGGATGCCGGCGATCATCGCGCCGCCCGCCACGACGAGGACGACGGCGAGCGGATGCACCTTGACCGCGGAGCCCATCATGATCGGCTGCAGGATGTGGCCCTCGATCTGCTGGACCGCCAGCACGACCACGAGCATCCACAGTGCGATCCACGGCCCGTTGTAGACGAGAGCCAGGAACACGGCGACGGCGCCGGTCGCGACCGCACCCACGATCGGGATGAAGGAGCCGAGGAACACCAGGACGGCGACCGGAAGCGCGAGCGGCACCTGCAGCAGGAACGCCCCGAGGCCGATGCCGATCGCGTCGATGGTGGCCACGAACAACTGAGTGCGGGCGTAGTTCACGATCGTCGCCCAGCCGTTTCGGGCGGCACCGTCGACGGCGGGCCGCGCCTTGCGCGGGAAGATCCGAAGGGTCCAGCGCCAGATTCCTGCACCGTCGGCGAGGAGACAGATGAGGATGAACAGCGACAGCAGCGCACCGGTCGCGACGTGTCCGACCGTCGTGCCGATGGCCAGTGCGCCCGTCCAGAGCGCCTGCGTCTGCTCGTCGAGGAAGTCGAGGCCCTGCTGCAGGTAGTCGGCGATCTGGGTGTCGGAGAGGTTCAGGGGACCCTCGTGGAGCCAGACCTGGAACTGGTCGAACGCCTCGGTCGAGCGTGCCTGCACGTCGGGCAGCTGAGCGCGCACCTGCCAGACGACCAGCCACATCAGTCCGGTCACGATGGCGGCCGTTCCGATCAGCGAGATCGTGATCGCCAGCCAGCGTGGGAATCCGCGTCGCAGCATCCACGAGAACGCCGGCCACAGGAGTGCTGTGATGAGGATGCCGACCATGAGCGGGATGACCAGGAGCTTCAGCAGCATCACCAGCCAGATGAAGACGCCGATCGCTGCGGCGATGATCAGCAGCCGCCAGGAGTAGCTCGCCGTGATGCGCAGCGGCAAGGGCACCGCCTCATCGGCATCGGTCGTCACGGTGCGGTCGGTCGAGACCGGGCGCGGACGGAAGAGATCTCGCAGCCGGGGGCGCTGGTCCTCGCTCATCGCCCAAGTCTACGGTCAAGCCGTATGCCGTTCGACGCATCCATCACCGAAGAGCGGAGATGTCGGTGCCCGGCGATACGCTGACGGCGTGACCGAGACCCTCAGCTCCCCGCACGCCCGGCGGATCGCCCTCGCCGCTCAGGGGTTCACCCGATCCCGACCCGCATCGGTCACCGCGCGCCACGTGCACCGCGTGATGGATCGGCTCGGCGTCCTTCAGATCGATTCGGTGAACGTGTTCGCGCGCTCGCATTACCTGCCGCTCTTCTCGCGTCTCGGCTCCTACGACCCGACACTGCTCGACAGGGTCTTCCTCTCCCGCACCACCCACTACGTCGAGTACCTCGCCCACGAGGCGACGTTCATCCCGGTGGCGGACTGGCCGCTGTGGCGATTCCGCATGGACGACTTCCGGCGGAAGTGGGCGGATGAGGACTCGTGGATGAGCAACAACGCGCGCACGGTGCAGTGGGTGCAGGACGAACTCCGCGCCAGGGGGCCGCTGCGTCCCGCCGACCTGCGCGACGACGCGCCGCGAGAGCGCGGAACATGGTGGGACTGGGACGAAGCCAAGCTCGCGCTCGAACACCTCTGGCGCACGGGCGATGTCGCCGTGAGCGGCCGCCGGGGCTTCGAGCGCACGTACGCGCTGGCCGACCAGGTGATCCCCGACGTTATCCGATCGCGGGAGATCTCCCGAGACGAGGCGATCCTGGAGTTGACGCGCCGTGCGGCTCGCTCGAGCGGTGTCGCGACGCAGTCCGACCTCGCCGACTACTACCGCATCCGTGACCGTGCCGCGGTCGCCCGATCGATCACCGAGCTCGTCGACGCCGGCGAGCTGCAGCCGGTGCAGGTGCGCGGCTGGGAACGCGGAGGCCGTCCGCTGCGCGCGTGGCGGCATCGCGATGCCGTGCTGCCCCGCAAGATCGAGACCGCGGCCGTTCTGACTCCGTTCGATCCGGTGGTGTGGTTCCGCGACCGGGCGCTGCGCATCTTCGATCTCGACTACCGCATCGAGATCTACGTGCCGGCCGAGAAGCGCCGGTTCGGCTACTACTCGCTGCCCGTGCTCGTCGGCGACCGCATCGTGGCGCGCGTCGATCTGAAGGCCGACCGCGCCACCTCGACGCTGCAGGTGCAGTCCGCGTGGTGGGAACCCCAGGCGCAGCCGGGCGATGCCGAGCCGGTCGCCGCCGAGTTGGCCCTCGCGGCCGCCTGGCAGGGCCTGGAGCGGGTCTCGGTCTCTGGGTGGGGTGACGCCACGGCAGCGCTTCATGCGGCGCTGACCGGAGCAGGTGGCAGCGTGCACCGCCACGTGCACGCCAGAGAGAGCGCCCCGTGAGCCGGCGGCGATGGTGGCTGATCGCCGGTGCGGTCGGTGTCGTCGTGCTCGTCGCCGGGGGCCTGTGGATCTGGCAGGCGACCGGCCGCCCCGCCACGGCGGAGGAGGCGGCGGCGGAGTACCTGCGCGCACTCGAATCCGGTGACCCCGCAGCGGTGGAGGCCACTGGTGCCGTGATGCAACGGGAGACGCTCGACGCGTTCTCCGACGCGACGGCACTCGTGCACGGTGCGGAGGTGATCTCCGTCAGCGGAGACGACAGCGCGCCGGTCGGTGGTGTGACGGCGACGGCCGAGATCACGTTCCGCCTGGCCGACGAGAAGCACACGGCAGCGCTCACACTCTCCCCCGTCGACGGGCGGTGGGTCGTGGATGAGTCCGGGCGGGGTACCGTGACCGCCCGCCCCTCGGTCGGCTCGTTCGTCTCCATCGGCGGGCAGACGCTGCCCGCGGGCGAAGCCACGACATTGCTGCCGGCGACCTACCCCGTGACCGCCGCCCCGGCAGAGCTGCTCAGCGGCGAGAGCTCGGTGACGGTGCTGCTGGGAGACGAGCAGTCGATCGATCTCGAGGTGTCGCTGCGCTCGGAGGCGACAGTCGCAGCCCAGAATCAGCTCGACGATCATCTCGAGGCGTGCACCGTGCCTGGTGATACGCCGCCCGAGGGCTGCGGCATCCGCATTCCCTGGGGTACCGAATTCCGCGCCGTGTCAGAGTTCCGCTACCGCGTCGAGAAGCTACCGACGCTGACCCTGTCCGGCAACGGATTCGCGGCGGAGGGGGGCGTCCTCGTCACCACGGTCACCGGAACCGGTCAGGACGGCGCGAAACGTGAGGCCACCTACCGGACCGACTCGTGGAGTCTGCGCGGCGACGTGTCGTTCACCGCAGAGGGCGTGGTGCTCAGCGCCTGGTGAGCGGGCCCCTGGTGAATGCGATTCGAATCAGAACTGGACGCGAGGCGGTTCGGAGATCGCACTGCTGTCGGCGACCTCGAAGAACTCGCGCTCGGTGAAACCGAGCCCCTTGGCGAACAGGTTGTTCGGGAAGACCTTGATCTTGGTGTTGAGCTCGCGCACGCCACCGTTGTAGAACCGGCGCGCAGCCTGGATCTTGTCTTCGGTGTCGACCAGCGCCTGCTGCACCTGGAGGAAGTTCGTGCTCGCCTGCAGCTGCGGGTACGCCTCGGCGACCGCGAAGAGACTGCGCAGCGCCTGCTGGAGGTGTCCCTCGGCGATGCCGGCCTCACCGGGACCGCCGGCCGACAGCGTCTCGGCGCGCGCACGAGTCACGTTCTCGAAGACCGCCTTCTCGTGGGAGGCGTATCCCTTGACCGTCTCGATGAGGTTGGGAATGAGGTCGGCTCGTCGCTTCAGCTGCACCGTGATGCCGCTCCACGCCTCGTCGACGCGGACCTTCAGTTGCACCAGCGAGTTGTACGTGGCCCAGAGATAGATGCCGGCGAGCAGGATCACTCCGACAACGATCAGTACCGGCACGAGCCATTCCATCAGAGGCCCACCCTTCCTCGTGTTTCTCTCATCCTAGACGCGCACCCTGCACGTGGACTGGGCGCGCGGCGCGGATTGCGGCCTCGAGCCGGGTCAGGCTCCGAGAACCCGTTCGAGATAGCGGTTCGTGAAGCGCCGCTCGGGATCCAGGCGGTCGCGGAGCGCGACGAAGTCGTCGAATCGAGGGTAGCGCTCGCGCAGCGCCTGGTCCGTCAACGTGTGTAGCTTGCCCCAGTGCGGCCGTCCGCCGAACTCGAGCATGATCTCCTCGACCGCGTTGAAGTACTCCGTGGGGTCGGCGCGCCAATACCGGTGCACGGCTATGTAGGCGCTCGGCCGCCCGTGCGCCGTCGACAGCCACAGGTCGTCGCCCGCCGCGAAGCGCACCTCGATCGGGAACTCGATCCGCCACCCGCGCTGAGCGATGAGGGCGCGGACCGCCTGGAACGCCGGCACGACGTTCTCGGCCGGGAGCGCGTACTCCATCTCGCGGAAACGCACGGTGCGGCTCTGGATGAGCACCCGATGCGACAGCTCGGTGTACTCACGGTCCCCGGTGAGCTTGACCGCCAACCTGCTGAACGGCGGAGTCACCGCAGGCACCACCTGCCCCGCAGCGCACACGACGCGGTAGACCCCGTTGGAGAGGAGCGTCTCATCGATCCACCTGCCCACGACCGGGAGCGGCTTGCGCACCGTCGACTCCGGCAGTCGCGTCTGACGCTTCGTCAGCGCCACCTCGGTGTGCGGGAACCAGTAGAACTCGAAGTGGTCCCACGAGGCCACGCGCTCCTCGAGTGTGGCGAGCACGTCGTCGAGGGGCGCCGGCTCGTCGATGGCGTGCATCACGAACGCCGGCGCGCATTGCAGCGTCACCTCGACGATGATGCCGAGCGCGCCGAGCCCGAGCGCGACGGCGGGCAGCAGCTCGCTCTCGTGTTCATCGTCGATGCGGAGGAAATCTCCGGCGGCCGTGACCATGGTGATGCCGACGACCTGGGTCGCCAGGCCGCCGAACCGGGCACCGGAGCCATGGGTTCCGGTCGAGATCGCTCCCGCGATGGACTGGCGATCGATGTCGCCCAGATTCTCCATGGCGAGCCCATAGGGGGCGAGTAGTCCGGGGATGCGGTGCAGACGGGTTCCTGCGAGGAGGGTGACGCGGCCGCTGGCTGCATCCGCCGATACGAGTCCCTGCAGGTCATCCAGCTCCAGCAGGACGCCGGGTGCGACGGCGATGCCGGTGAAGCTGTGCCCCGCTCCGACAGCCTTCACGCTGAGACCGTGCTTGACCGCAGCGATCACCGCGCGCTGCACGCCTTCGGGGCTGCGCGGACGCTCCACGCGCACGGGGCGCACCGAGGCCGAGCGGCCCCAGTTCTGCCAGGAGCCGCCGATTCTCGTCACAGGAAAGCCTTTCCCTCGCCGCGGTACGTGGGAAGCTCCTCGATGACCTGCTCCCCCGACACCAGGTGATAGCGCTCGATGCGCTCCGCGGGCTCGCCGCTCTTCGCATGCCGGAACCAGACCCGGTCCCCCACGCCCAACGACGTGGCGGCAGGACCCTGCAACGGCGTCTGCACCTCACCGGCGGCCTCGCGCCCGAGTGTGCGGAGTCCCTCCGGCCACACCGGACGGGGCTGACGGGAGGCGAGAGCGGGACCGGAAGCTATCCACCCTCCACCCAGCACGGTGGCGATGTCGGCGGCCGGTCGGCGCACCACATCGAACGCGAAGGCCGAGGCAGGAGCGGGGCGGAACGAGCGGTACCCGTCGAACAGGTGGCCACCGAGCAGCCCGCTCCCGGCACTCGCCTCGGTGAGTGATTCGTCGCTCCCCGTGAACTCGAGCGAGCCGGTGCCCCCTCCGTTGAGGATCTCCAGCGGAGCGATCGCACCGACGGCGGCCACGATGGCTGCCCGTCGCTCCCGCAGCTCGTTCCTCGAACGTGCCTGCACCATGCGGATCAGCGGCGCGTCGGCACCGGCATCATCGCCCTGACCGGCGATCTGCGCGTCGTACATCTGAAGTCCGACGAGCCGGAAGCCGGGACGGGCGACGACCTTGCGGGCGAAGCCCGCGACCTCGCCGGGCGTGAAGAGCGCCGAGCGGCGCACGCCGATGTGGCCGAGGAGGGAAGAGCGCCAGGACGCATCGACATCGATCGCGACCCGGATCTCGGGGCGCGAGGCGGGACCTGCGACACTGTCGATCAAGTCGAGGTGGACGAGATCGTCGACCATCAGCGTGATGCGCTGCGCCGCCTGCTCGTCGGAGAAGAGCCGTTCCAGACCCGCACGATCCACCGTCGGATAGCCGAGCATGATGTCATCGTGCGTCTCAGCCAGCCACAGCGCCTCCTCGAGCGTGAACGCGAGGATCCCGCGGAATCCGGGGAGCTTCAGCACGGCATCGAGCACGGCCCGCACCCGCACCGATTTCGAGGCGACACGGATGGGGAGCCCGCCCGCGCGCACCAGCAGGTCCATCGCGTTGTAGCGGAGCGCCTCACGATCGATCACCCCGACCGGCGCCGGCAGGTGTCCGGTCGCGGCGGAGAGGCGTGGCCAGTATCGGGCCGGATCTTCCCACTCGGGGGCGATCGCGGGCGCACCCTGGACGGGGCTCAGTTCGTCGATGAGGTCGAGCACTCCCCCACCCTAAGGCCTCCTCATACTCCGGATCACCCCTTGCGGCACCGGGTCGCAGCCACCGCACGGCGATAGGCTGACGACGCGGCCCCCGTAGCCCAATGGCAGAGGCAGGCGACTTAAAATCGCTTCAGTCTGGGTTCGAGTCCCAGCGGGGGCACTCCGCTTCTCAGTTCTCGCCGTCGGCAACCGCCCTCCGCTCTCCCGCAGCCTCACGCACCCGGCGAGCGACCAGGACGATGAGGGCGATCACGATGGCCGTGTAGACGGCGTAGTCGAGGTACCCGAGGTACTGCTCCAACTGCTCGTGCTGCGTGCCGAGCGCCGCACCGACACCGAGGAGCAGAGCGTTCCACGCGCCACTGCCGACGATCGTGTAGATGCTGAAGGTGGCGAGATTCATGCGCGATGCCCCGGCGGGGATGGAGATGAGACTGCGAACGCCCGGGACCATCCGGCCCACCAGCACCGTCCAGCCGCCGCTGCGCGTGAACCAGTCGGCTCCCCGCTCCAGGTCGGAGCGGCTCACCAACCGGGTCGCCGCCAGCAGCCGCACCGCCCGTTGCATGCCGATCGCCGCGCCGAGTCCATACAGCAGCAGAGCTCCCAGCCAGGAGGCCAGCGTGCTCCAGAAGATGAGCCATCCCAGGTTCAGCTCCCCGCTCTGGCTGAGGTATCCGGCGAACGGCAGGATCACCTCGCTTGGGATCGGCGGGATCAGCACCTCGAGGAAGACGAGCACCCCGACCCCGACGTCGCCGAGGGAGGTGAGCACGTCGGCCGCGAATCCGGTCAGACCGGTGAAGCCGTGTTCGGCGTCGGTTGCGAAGAACATCCGAGCTCAGCGTCCGAACAGATCGCCGATGCCCGGGATGCCCAGGTCGCCGAGCCGCTCGCCCCATCCCGTGGCCGTCTCGCCCAGTCCGGACGCCGCCTCGCCTGCGGAACCCATGAGGTCGCCGGCCCCGCCGGCGATCGACTCGACATCGATTCCGGCGGCGAGCGACTCGACGTCGACGCCCTCGGCCAGCGCGCCGAAGTCGACGCCGATGTTCGCGGCCTGCTCCAGAAGCGGACCGGCCACCGTGCTGAGCACCGCACCACCGGCGACCACGCCGAGCAGTCCCACCGCCGCACCGCCTGCGGCGACCGCAGCACCACCGGCACCCGCGCCGCGCACGCGCGACAGGAGTCCGCGCATCCGCCCCGGCTTCATGGCCTCCGCACGCCCGGCCGCGCGAGCGAGATCATCGGGAGATGAAGACCTCGGACGCTCCCCCGGTTCGAGCTCCTGCCGCATCCGCGCCTCGACGAGCGTGCGCTGCTCGGGAGTCAGACGGGCGAATGCCTCGCGGTGGATCTGCTCGACACGCTGCGGGTCGGCCGTCTGCAGCAGGTAATCGTAGCGGGCGATGGCCGCTCTATCGGCGTCGGTTGCCGCAGGGGATGTACGCGCGGATCCGGCGACCGGTGGTGCGTAACGATCCCGCGGAGGGGTCGAACCGGCCCTGACGCTCGGAGCACCGGGTGCCGGCGGCGCATAGGGATCCGCACCCGCGGTCCGTGCGCTCTGGTCTGCGCGAGGGGTTCCTTCCGCGGGACCGCGGACCGCGTCCACGGCTCCGCGGAGCATCCCGCCCCAGTCCGTCGAGCGGGACCCGCCCGCCGAATGGTCGGTGCGTCCGGAACCGGCATTCTTCTCGAGCGCGTCGGATGCCATTCCGATCAGTCGGGAGAGCTTTCCCATGGGTGTCCCTTTCGTGGTGCGGGCCACCGGGGATTCCCACGTCGAAGCGACGGCAGGGGTTTCTCGGCACCCCGCTATGCGGGTGCCAAGGTCTCCTCCACCCTCACGGGCCAGCGGGCCGGAGCACGATCTCGTGCTCGTAATGACGACGACGCTGCAGACGGGAGTACTCCCCTTGCTGCCCTCACGCTACCGACCGCACCTGTGCTTCGCCTCGGAGCCGCCCCGAAGAAACGAAGATCGGCCCCGGCGCAGAGCGCGCGGGGCCGATCTCAATCTGATTCGAGGGTCTGCTACTTCGCTGCAGCCTCGGCCGGCTCAGGAGCCTTCTCGGCGGCAGGCTTCTTCGCCGCAGGCTTCTTCGCGGCCGGCTTCTTCGCGGCCGGCTTCTTCTCGGCGGTCGTCTCCGATGCCGCCGGAGCAGCCTTCGCGGCCGGAGCAGCCTTCGCCGCCGGAGCAGCATCTGCCACGGGCGCCGCGGGAGCTGCCGGACGCGGACGCGCGGCGAACTCCTCGAAGACGTAGCGCGGGTTCTGCACCGTCTCGAGGTTCACCAGGTCGCGACCCAGCCACAGGTTGTTCCACCAGCCCCAGATGACGCGGAATTTGCGCTCCCACGTCGGCATCGCGAGACCGTGGTAGCCGCGGTGCGCGACCCAGGCCACGAAGCCCTTGAGGGCGATCTTGCCGGACTGGAAGACGCCGTTGTACAGGCCGAGACCCGCCACCGCGCCCATGTTCTTGTGGAAGTAGTCCTTGGGGTTCTCGCCCCGGAGCACGGCGACGAGGTTCTTCGCGAGAAGCTTCGCCTGACGCACCGCGTGCTGAGCGTTCGGCACGCAGAAGCCGCCGACGCCGCCACCCGAGAGGTCGGGGACGGCCGACACATCGCCCGCAGCCCAGGCACCCTCGACGAAGGCCTCGGGCGTTCCGACGCGCAGGTCGGCACGGGTCTGGATGCGACCGCGCTCCTCGACCGGGAGGTCGCCGCCACGAACCACGGTCGGGTTCGCCATGACACCGGCGGTCCACACGATGACGTCGGTCGGGATGACCTCGCCCGTGGAGAGCT
The DNA here is from genome assembly GCF_000708325.1 of Microbacterium sp. Cr-K20. Lineage (NCBI taxonomy): Bacteria > Bacillati > Actinomycetota > Actinomycetes > Micrococcales > Microbacteriaceae > Microbacterium > Microbacterium sp. Cr-K20. Next base: position 78,215 of record NZ_JARE01000060.1, read on the forward strand.
CGACGTTGCCGTCGACCGCGCTCGTCAGCTGCGTGTCGAGGTGCACGTTGGCACCGCGCTTGGCGAGGTCCTTGAGCACCCACTCGCTGGTCTGCAGCGAGACCTCGGGCATGATGCGTCCCATCGCCTCGATGAGGTGGAAGTGCGTGTCTTCGAAGCTGATCTGCGGGTACTTGCCCACCAGCGCGGAAGCCAGCGAACGCAGCTCGGCGAACACCTCGATACCGGCGAACCCGCCGCCGACGACGACGACGGTCAGCAGACGGTCGCGCTCGGGTCCGGCGGGGAGCGAGGCGGCCTTGTCGAAGTTCGACATGACCTTGTCGCGGATCGCGACGGCTTCCTCGATGGTCTTCAGCCCGATCGCGTTGTCGGCGATGCCCGGGATCGGGAAGGTGCGGGAGACGGCTCCCGCGGTGACGACGATCTGGTCGTACGCGAACTCGTACGGCTCGCCGACGGGCGGCGTGATCGTCGCGACCTTCTGCGCGTGGTTGATGTTCGTCACCTTGGCGGTGAGGACGTGGGTGCGCTTGAGGTGACGGCGGTGGGCGACGACCGAATGACGTGCCTCGATCGAGCCGGCGGCCACCTCGGGCAGGAACGGCTGGTACGTCATGTACGGCAGCGGGTCGACCATGGTCACGTCGGCCTCACCCTTGCGGAGGTGCTTCTCGAGCTTCCACGCGGTGTAGAAGCCTGCGTACCCTCCGCCGACGATCAGAATCTTGGGCACAGTGCTGTTCTGAGGCACAGAAGAACTACTCCTCGGAGTCGGGGATTTGGCGTACGGAAACGCGCGCCGATCGGATGCGCCGGGCAGCTGCGGTGACGCCAAGCGCTACCAGGATACCAGGCACGGTGAGCGCGATGAGCGGCAGGGTACCGTAGCGCAGCGAATCGGCGCTGGGAAGCAACGGTGAAGCCGCCTCGCTCGGCGCATCGGCCGCGGGAAGAGGGGGCACGGCCACCGGCGTCATCGACGGCACGGGCTGCGGTTCCGACTCCGCGCGACGGAAGTAGCGCACCCATTCCGCCAGGTCGCCCATGGGGTTCGCGCTCACCGGGGGGATATTGGCGGAGATCGCCGCGGCGGCATCCACCAGCCCGTAGCCGTAGAGCGGATCCTGTGGCTTGATGGCGTCCGGGACCGGTATCGCCGTCTTGATGATGCGGTTGATGACGTCGATCGCCTTGATGTCGGGATGCGCAGAGCGGATCAGCGCGGCGACCCCCGCGACGATGGGCGCCGCGCCGCTCGTCCCTCGCCACCGCTCGACCTTGCCGTCGGCGGAGACTCCGATCAGGCCCTCGCTCGGAGCGGATATCCCGATCGTGATGCCCTGGGTGGAAGCCTCGACGCTCGCCGTGCCGGTCTGGTCCACGCCGCCCACCGTGAGCACGCCGGGGATGGTCGCCGGTGCGCCGATGATGTTCGTGCCACTCCCCCGGTTGCCCGCGGCGACGACGACCACGACGTCGTGCTCGAACGCATAGAGGAACGCGTCGTCCCAGCTCTCGTCCCAGTCGAGCGTGTTCGTCGTGAACGAGAGGTTGATGATGTCGGCACCGTTGTCGACCGCCCAGCGCATGCCCTTCGCCACCTGCTCCGTGAACGGCACGGCGGCGGCCGCGCCGAAGCCGACCGAGATGGAGAGGAGGTTGGCCTCCGGCGCGACTCCGATCATGCCGGTCCCATCGGCGGCGCCGCGTCCGGCGGCGAGCGAAGCCACCCAGGAGCCATGATTTCCGTCGATCGCGCCGAGCGGCGTCCGTCCATCCGGCGTGCCCGCACCGGAGACGTCCGTGCCGCCGACCACGGCATCGCCGAACACCTCGGGCACCTTGCCGATGCCGGTGTCGATCACGGCGATCGTCACACCCTTGCCGCGGGTCGTCTGCCATGCCTCGCGGATCCGCGCCCCGTCGAGCCAATACTCCGATGCGCGGGTCGGATCGGACGGATCGTCCGGGATCGGGGGCGGCGTCGCGGTGGCGCCGAGGAGCAGCACAGACGCCGCGACCACCATCATGGCGGCGGCGCTGCGCAGCGTCCGACGGGCTGTCATGCCGGTGACGCCGCCGCTTCGCGCTGCGCGGCGCCGGGGTCTTCGCACCGGCACACGTCGGGCGACCAGGACGACCGCGCCAGCGCGGCATCACCGATGGGGTTCACTCTCGGACCGGCAGCGAGCGCATGCCCCGCGAGTGCATGCAGGCACTTCACACGCGTCGGCATCCCTCCGGCCGAGATGCCGTCGATCTCGGACACCTCCCCGAACTGCGCGCGGTCGGCGAGGTAGGCCTCATGCGCGGCGAGGTAGGCGGCGGCGACATCTTCATCGTCGGCCAGGAGCGCTGCGAGCTCCGGCATCACCTGGTTGGCCTCGAGGGTCGACATCGCGGCCGTGGCAGCCGGGTGCGTCAGGTAGTAGAACGTGGGGAACGGTGTGCCGTCCGGGAGGCGCGGCGTCGTCGCGACCACCGTGGGGTTGCCGCAGGCGCAGCGAGCGGCGATGCCCACCACACCCCGGGCGGGACGACCGAGCTGGGCCGAGACGACGGCGAGCTCGGCGGGCGTGGGAGCGGGGAACGGCGGCGTGGTCACCCCACCAGCGTAGGGGAGCCGACCGAGAGGATGCTCGGAGCGGACGCTCAGGGAGCGGTCGTCGCCGTGTCGCTGAGTCCCGTCGCGACCAGGGTGCGCAGCAGCTGCGGCATCCAGTCCGACGGCTTCTCCTCGAGTGTGTCGCTCACGGGCGCCTGCTCACGCGGAAGCACGGACGGATCGAGGTCGTTGTCGATCAGATAGACGACCTCGCCCGGCTTGACGTAGTACAGGCGCTCGCGCGCCTGAGTGGTGATGTAGGCGGGGTCGTTCCATCGCTCGCGCTCGGCGATCAGCGCCGTGATCTCGTCTTCGCTCACCTGCACCGATGCCTCGAGCGCCGCGATCTTCTGACGCTGGTCGATGAACGTGCCGAGCGTGGGCACGAGGACCCAGGCCCCCAGCACCACGAGCGAGAGCATGATGACCGAAAACGCCGAGAGGCGGATGCCGGAGGCCCACTCGCGCACATCCACACGTGCCGCGTCGCCGCGGTTCCTCCCCGCGGCCCTGGGCGCGGGGGCGGCAACAGCGGACGCCTTCGACCCGCCGCGCCCCTTTCCGGTCGCCTTCGGGTTCGGAGACGACGAAGGAGGAGCCGGTCGTCGTGCCACGGCCCCTCCTTCGTCATACCGCTTCAGCGGCTTCCTGCGCCGCGGGCGACGGCTTTCTCGGCCGCCGCTCGCGCGGCTTCTTCGTGTGTCAGCTGTTCTCAGGCCTGCGAACGCGGGAACGCGGAACGACCGGCGAAGACCGCGGCGTCGCCGAGCTCCTCCTCGATGCGCAGCAGCTGGTTGTACTTCGCGACGCGCTCGCTGCGAGCGGGCGCACCCGCCTTGATCTGACCGGAGTTCGTCGCGACGACGAGGTCGGCGATGGTGGTGTCCTCGGTCTCACCCGAGCGGTGCGACAGCATCGCCGTGTAGCCGGAGCGCTGCGCCAGGCTGACCGCATCGAACGTCTCGGTGAGCGTGCCGATCTGGTTGACCTTGACGAGCAGCGAGTTGGCGACGCCGCGCTTGATGCCGTCGGCGAGACGCTGCGGGTTGGTGACGAACAGGTCGTCGCCGACCAGCTGGACCTTGGAGCCCAGAGCGTCGGTGAGGTGCTTCCAGTTGTCCCAGTCGTCCTCGGCGAGAGCGTCCTCGATCGTGACGATCGGGAAGTCGTTGACGAGGCCCACGTAGTACTCGGTGAGCGCGGCCGCGTCCCAGTCCTTGTTGTCGAGGCGGTAGACGCCGTCCTTGAAGAACTCGGTCGCCGCGACGTCGAGGCCGAGGGCGATGTCGGTGCCGGGGGTGAAGCCGGCCTTCTCGATCGCCTTCACCAGGAAGTCCAGACCCTCGCGGTTGCTGGGCAGGTCGGGGGCGAAGCCGCCCTCGTCGCCGAGACCGGTCGCGTAGCCCGCGGCCTTCAGCTCCGCGCGCAGCACGTGGTAGGTCTCGACGCCCCAGCGGAGCGCCTCGGAGTAGGTCTCCGCGCCGACCGGCGCGAGGAAGAACTCCTGCATGTCGATGCCGTTGTCGGCGTGCTCGCCGCCGTTGATGACGTTGAAGAGCGGAACGGGCAGCACGTGCGCGTTCGGGCCACCCAGGTAGCGGAACAGCGGGAGGTCAGCGGAGTCTGCGGCCGCCTTGGCGACGGCGAGGCTCACGCCGAGGATGGCGTTGGCGCCGACGCGCTTCTTGTTCTCGGTGCCGTCGACCTCGATGAGGATCTCGTCGACGATGCGCTGCTCGCTCGCCTCGACACCTTCGATCGCAGGTCCCAGCTCGTCGATGATGGCCTCGACGGCCTTGAGGACGCCCTTGCCGCCGTAGCGGCTCTTGTCGCCGTCGCGGAGCTCGTACGCCTCGAACGCACCGGTGGATGCACCGGACGGGACGGCCGCCCGCTGCACGATGCCGTCGTCGAGGAGGACCTCCACCTCGACGGTCGGGTTTCCGCGCGAGTCGAGAATCTCGCGTGCGCCTACAGCCTCGATCAGTGCCACTGATGTGCTCCTTGCTCAGGGGGAAAACGTGGTGTGGAGCGTCGTCGATCCGCGCCCAGTCTAGCCCGGCCGTGCGCCCCGATCAGGGACTCGTCCGACCGCCGCGCACGGAGCGGGCTCAGACCACGACGGCGATCGCGAAGCCGTCCCAGCCCTTCGCCCCGACCGTCTGCAGCGCCGTGGCGTCGAAGCGCGGGTCCTCCCCCAGCATCCGCAGACCGTCACGGGTGCCGATCACCTTCGAGTCGGTGCTGTCGTCGCGGACGATCTCGCCTTCGCGCCCGATGTTGTCCAGCACGACGACCGTGCCCGAGTGACCGAGTCGCGCGGCCCAGTCGAGATAGACGGTGTTGGACTCCTTGTCGGCGTCGATGAACACCAGATCGAACCCGCCGACCAGAGTCGGCAGCACCTCGGCGCCCCTGCCGATGCGGATGTCGACCCGGTCGCCGACACCGGCGGCATCGATGCTGGCCCGTGCGACGGCGGCGTTCTCAGCCTCCGCCTCGATCGTCACGATGCGGCCTTCGGAACCGACGGCGCGGGCGAGCCAGATCGTCGAATAGCCGCCGAGGGTGCCGATCTCGAGCACCCTTCGCGCACCGCTGATGCGGACGAGCAGGTTCAGCAGCTTGCCGGCGACGGGAGCGACCTCGATCTCGGGCAGCCCCGCCTCTCGCTGCGCGACGAGAGCCGATTCCAGTTCGGCGTCGGGCCCGACGAGCGTGTCGGCGAGGTACGAATCGGCCTGCGACCAGGCGGCGGGGGTGGAGTCCATGACCTCAGCCAACCGCCGGCTGTGGCCTCCGTCAACCCCGCGGCGGCGAGAGCAGACGACCGGGCGCGTCGGCGAGCTCCGGCTGCTTCCGGAACTGGCCGGTCAGCACGAGCACCAGGACGACCACCGCGATGACGATCCATGCCGCCACGCCGAGAGGTCCGGCGAGCGCCATGTCGGGCTGCGTGGCCGCGAACAGGACGATGAGCCCTGCGGCGGCGTTCAGCGATCCGTGCGCGATCACCGCCGGCCAGACGGATGCCGAGCGCAGGCGCAGCCAGCCGAGCAGGATGCCCCACGCGACGCAGCCGCCGACCATGAACAGGACTCCCGTGATGTCGGTGCGCCCGAAGTTGTAGCCGAGCAGGATGATCGGGCTGTGCCACAGGCCCCAGATCGCGCCGCTGAGGATCAGGGCGGGCCAGGTGCCGAGCGGTCGCAGGGCCGGCACCAGCCAGCCTCGCCATCCGAGCTCCTCCCCGAAGGCGAAGAAGCTGTTGAGCAGCGCCCCGAGCGGAACCATCGCGATCTGCGCGAACACGACGATCTCGACCGGCGGCACCGGAACACCATCGGGCAGCGACTTCGCGAGCTCAGCCGCGAAGCCGGCGAACGTCAGATCGAGCTGCACGAACCCGAGCGCTGCGGACACGAGGATCGTGAGCGCCACCAGGACCGGCGGGACGAGCCATGCGGCGACCATAAGCCAGACCACGCGCTTGGCGGGCCGTAGCGGCCAGAGGCCCAGGAAGCGTGCACGCTGTCCCCGCGCGGGCACGCGCATCGCGAAGGTGACGACCAGTACCGCGATGGCCGGAGTGAACATCATGACCGGGAGGAGGAAGACGGACATCGGCTCGGCGAGACCGTCTCCGAGCCACAGTGGCAGTGCCACCAGCCAGGCCAGCGCGCAGGCGACGACCACGAAGACGATGATGGCGGGCCACTCGACTCTTCGAGGCGTGGGGGTGGGTGAGTCCATGCTGTTCACGCTTCCTTCCTCGTGACGGCGGCGAGCGCCGCCGCCGCTGTCTGTGCGTCGTCGACCGTGACGACGAACCGCCGTCCACCGACCCGCGTCACTTCGAGCGCTTCACCTCGCCGCAGGACCACGCCGTACCGTCCGTCGAGGCCGTAGCGCAGCCCCCATCCCCCGAACTCGGCGAAGGGATCGACGTCGATCGCGCGTACCGACGCGATATCGGCGGACGGGATCTCGATCCTCGGCCAGCCCGCCAACGACCGCACGAGCAGTCCGGCGGGCCCGATGCGCACGCGGAACGCGAAGGTGGTGACGAGCGCGGCGATCAGGATCCCGCACGAGGCGAGCATGATGACCGCGGTCATCACTCCGCCCGCTCCCGTCGCGATCATGACGGCGGCGAGCGCACAGGCGAGCAGCACCGCGCCGCCGAGCACAGCCGACGCGACACCGGCGATCGCTGCGGTGCCGATCCACACGAGGCGTTCCGTGGCGGAGGTCGGGAGGGGCTCCGCCGGGCTCTCGGACCCGCTCGTGTCCGGCAGGGGCGTGGACGGCTGCAGGAACCACCCGATCGCCACGCCGGCGGCCATGAGCAGGAACCCGATCAGCACCTCGAAGCCGATGTCGGGTGTGTCGGCGGCATCCGCGAGACCGCGTTGCGCGTCGACACCGACCAGGGTGAGGAAGGAGATGATGGCCGCGAGACCGAGGTTCATCGCGCCGAGGAACCTCGCCGTGATCGACCACTGCGGGCGCTCGGCTTCTGCGGAGGGAACCGGCTGCCCGTTCTGCGGGAGTCGGTGCGCGAACCACGCGAGGAGCGCGAACCCGATGACCATCACCGCGATGCCGCCGAGGATGGCGAGGTAGGTCCAGCCGGGCCCGAAGCCGTTCACGCAGTCCTCCGACCAGTGGATCGCCGCAGGCTCCGGGATCTCGGGGAGCCAGAACGCGACGATGACCGCCGACACCGCCAGGATCGTGAGCGGAATGATCACCCCCACCCAGAGGAAAGCGGTGCGGGCACGGCGGACGGCGGGGGTCATACGGTGATCTCCTTCACGAGAGCGGCGAGTGTGGCCGGCGCGACGCCGAGCTCGGCGGCGCGCGACACCAGATCATGCAGATCCTTCGTCAGGTCGACGAGCGGACCGACGGAAGCCGAGACCACTGCACCACGACCACGTCGCAGGTCGATCAGGCCCTCCGCGCGCAGCTGCTGGTAAGCGTGCAGGACGGTGTGCAGGTTGATCTCGAGGGTCTCGGCGACTTCGCGCGCCGAGGGAAGTCGGTCTCCCGGCGCCAGTCTGCCGGCGATGATGTCAGCACGCACGGAGGCCGCGACCTGCTCGTAGAGCGGCACCCCGCTCGCCATGTCGACCCTGATCAGCATCCGACCTCCGTCTTGTTCGCGTTATTCTACTCGAACTAGAACAACTGTGGCTACCCTCCAGACGTCTTCGTCGTCCTCGCCCGCGTCCCCCACACTGGCGGGATGCGCATCACTCCCCGCCGCCTCGCCCTCGGCATGAGCCTGTGGATCCCGAACCTCTTCAGCGGCATCCGCATCCGTCGCTTCAGCGAGGACTGGACCCACGCCACCGTCGAGCTGCACGTGAACGTCTTCACCCGCAACTACGTCAAGACCGCGTTCGGCGGGTCCATGTCCGCGATGACCGACCCGTACTTCTTCATGCTCGTCATGCATCAGCTCGGGCGCGACCATGTGGTGTGGGACACCCGCGGCGAGATCGAGTTCCTCAAGCCCGGCCGCGGCGTACTGACGGCCGAGTTCGAGGTGTCGAAGGAGAAGGCCGAGGAGATCCGCGAGCGCGCCCGGGGTGGGGCGAAAGTGCTCGAATGGTTCGAGACGACCATCACGGACCGCGAGGGCGATGTCGTCGCGAAGGTGCGCCGCGAGGTGTACATCCGGGAGAAGAAGCGGGTCACGGCGTCCCGAGGGTGAACCGCGTCACCCGCCGTTCACCGCGGGCTGTCACCATGGACGGATGCCCCTCGCTCGCCGTCTGACGCTCGGAGACGCCGTCGCCATCGGTCTCGGCTCCATGATCGGCGCCGGCGTGTTCGCCGTGTGGGCTCCGGCGATCGGGGCCGCCGGAAGCGGCATCCTCATCGCCCTCGCGATCGCCGCCGTCGTCGCATACGGCAACGCCACCGCATCGGCGCAGCTCGCGGCCGCGCATCCCGTCGCGGGCGGCACGTATGCGTATGCCCGCGCCGAGATCGGACCCTGGTGGGGATTCGTCGCCGGCTGGAGCTTCGTGATCGGCAAGATCGCGAGCTGCGCCGCCATGGCGATGACCTTCGCCGCCTATGCCGCCCCCGCCGGATGGCAGGTGCCGGTCGCCGTGGTCGCCGTCGCCGCGCTGGCGGTCGTGAACTGCTTCGGCGTGACCAGGACCGCGCTGCTCACCCGCATCCTGGTCGTGTGCTCGCTCCTCGGGATCGCCGTCGCGGTCGGCTTCGGTCTCGGCGCCGCACCGACCGCCACCCCCGGTCCGCTGCCCGACGCCACCGCCTACGGCGTGCTGCAGGGTGCCGGGCTGCTGTTCTTCGCGTTCGCCGGCTACGCGCGCATCGCGACCATGGGCGAGGAGGTGGTCGACCCGTCGAAGACGATTCCGCGCGCGATCGTCCTCGCACTGGGTGGAGCCGTCGTCGTCTACACGCTCGTCTGCGTCGCGGTCGTCCTGGTCCTCGGCGGGGATGCGATCAGATCGATGGCGCCTCTGGTCGACCTGCTCGACGCGGCGGGCGCTTCCGCGTGGGCCCCGGTCATCCGTGTGGCTGCAGCGGCCGCCTCACTCGGCGCGCTGCTGGCACTGCTGACCGGGATCGGCCGGACGACCCTCGCCATGGCACGGGAGAGCGACGTCCCGAGATTCCTCGCGAAGATCGACGAGCGCCACCACGTGCCGCAGCGCGCCGAGATCATGATCGCCGTCATCGTGATCGCCATCGTGCTCGTCGCCGATCTTCGCGGGGCGATCGGCTTCTCGTCCTTCGGTGTGCTGCTGTACTACTTCATCGCCAATGCGGCGGCCTTCCGGCAGACAGGATCGGCACGCCGCTACCCCCGCGCACTGCAGGTCATCGGCGCGCTGGGCTGCCTCGTGCTGGTGGCGACCCTTCCCGTCCTGGCCTCCACCATCGGAGCAGGAGTGGTCCTGCTCGGCGTGGGATACCGGATGCTGCGACTCCGACTCGCGCGCGTCTGAGGTCAGCGGCTCGACTCGGAGCGGTATGCGCGCGGCGCGATACCGAGGACGGCATGGAAGTCCCTCGTCAGATGGGCGTGATCCGCGTATCCGAGCTCGGCGGCGATCGACGCGAGGTCGATGTCCGGGTGCTCCCGCACGCGCACAGCTGCCTCCTGCAGGCGCCGTCGCCGGATCATCGCGGCGGGCGAGAGCCCGACGTGGCGATGGGTCATCCGCTGCAGGGTTCGCACCGACACCGCGAGGCGCGTGGCCGCCTCTTCGGGAGTGAGCGCGGCATCGTCGCCCATCAGCACATCCATGAGCGCGTTGGCCTGACGCGCGGGATCCCCGACCGGTCCGACCCGTTCCCCGAGCCACCGGGCGAAGATCGCGACCGCCTGCTCGCGGTGCCCGTCTCCGGAACCCATCGCCGCCACCACGGCACTGTGCAGCTCCGCGACATTCGCCGTCGGCCCACCCAGGACTCGCTCGCCGTCGACCAGTGCGGTGGGGTCATCGACCAGGGCGGCGACAGCGGCAGGGCGCAGCAGGGCGCCCACCGCCCAGCCTCTCCCCCGGAGATCACGGTGGGACACCCGCGTCGTGGCGCCCGACAGCATCACGGCATCCGCATCGACGACGAGGTTGAGCGCCGGATAGGCGACGATCTCCTGGCGCGAAGAACGGCCGGGCTCGATGTCCCACTCCGGAATCCAGAACCAGGCGACCAGCTCTGTCACCGCGGCCGGCGCGGGAAGGCGGTGGAACTCGGGCAGGCGGGCGGGGTACAGCACGCCACGGGTCGGGTTCACCATGCGCCCAGCGTAGGCTCCCGCCCCGACATCGGGAGGTTGTCGCGGATGTTCAAGTCGCGGGCCGTGCCCCCGGCCTAACGTGGCGGCATGAGCAACGACATCCCCACGACAGACGCCCCCACGACCGGTGCCACCGGGACGTACACGACCGACGGGCGCCCGAACAGCGCGACCTCGCTCACGCCGTTCCTGGCGATCCCCGACGCGAAGAAAGCGATCGAGTTCTACCGCGACGTCTTCGGCGCCAGAGTCATCGACGTGACCGAGTTCGGCGGCGTGGTCGCCCATGCCGACCTCGACTTCGGACTCGGCATCCTGCAGCTCGGCGAGCCAAACCCGGAGTACCACCTCGTCCGCTCGCCCGAGGGCGACGACGACTGCTACTCGATGGGCCTCTACGTCTCAGACGTCGATTCGGTCGTGGCGAAAGCCGTCGAGGCCGGAGCTACGGTGCGCGAAGCACCGGCGCCGTTCGTCTCGGGCGACCGGTTCGCGAGCATCCGCGACCCGTTCGGCGTGCGCTGGTCGGTGATGACCCGTGTCGATGACATCTCCGACGAGGAGAGCAGCCGCCGGGTGGCCGAGTGGGCCGCGTCCTTCAGCGCGGCCCCGAGCGACGGCGCGAACTGAGCGCCACCTCCGCCGCACGGCACACGGCAGGCAGCAGGGCCTCGGCGGTGCGCCGGTAACCCAGAGCGCTCGGGTGGAAGCGGTCGAGACTGAACATCTCCTCCGGCTCGTCGAAGAACATCGGGCCGACCGCGCGGCGCAGGTCGACCGGCTCGGCGCCCGCCCGTCGCGCCGTCTCGTCCTGGATCACGGCGAGACGGCGCGACAGGCTCGACGCGATCCGACGGAGCGGCTGCGGAACCGCACGCAGTGCACCGAGGTCGGGACAGGTGCCGACGACGACCTCGGCACCGCTCGTGCGCAGCCTCCGGATGGCCTCGTGCAGATGCTGCGCAGACAGCGCCACCGGCAGACGGTGCGTCACGTCGTTGCCGCCCACGACGATCACCGCCACGTGCGGACGGTAGTCGGCGGGGAGCGCGTCGAGCTGCGCGGGAAGGTCGGGTGACTCCGAGCCCACGACCGCAGCGGTGCGCAGCCGCACCGGTAGATGCATCCGCCGGCCCACGCTCTTCGCGAGCCGACCGCCGAGCGTCTCCTTGCGGCGCTCCGCCCCGAGACCCGCGGCGATCGAGTCGCCCAACACCAGCAGATCGAGGGGCTCGCCGTCGAGCGCTCGACGCCACACCCGGTCGGCGTCGAGGGACTCCTCCCCCAGCGGCTTCCCGATCCGCTTCCGCGCGATGGCGGCCTGCTGCACGAGGGTGAAACGCGCACCGCTCAGCACCGCCGCGAGGGCCAGCGTCACGACGGCGAGGGTGCGGAAGCGGCTCACACCCCGATTCCACCGCGCCGGCGTGAACGCGGCGTGAACGGCCTGGGGCTGCTGCCGCCCGGCCGGCCAGGCGCACATGTCGGGAGTTCGCACGGATGTCGGACGGAACCTCGGCGATTCTCCCGACAACCGTGCATTCTCCCGACAGTTGAGCGCGGGAAGCGGGAGAGCGGGCGCGACAAGCTCGCGTCAGGAGAGCGGCTTGACCTCGAGGTCGTCGGCACCCGCGGACACGGTCGCGAAGGCCGTGTAGCCGTCGGCCGCCGAGCGCTCGAGCAGCGCCTTGACGTTCTTCGTGCGTCGCTCGAGTCGAACCCGGGCACCGCCGGCGATGAGCGCGGCCTTGTGGCGGACGAGCTCGTGCACCGGCACGTCGGCATCGTGGATCAGCACGACCGCCTCGGCCGCAGCATCCACCTCATCGGCGATCAGATCGACCAGACGCTCGAAGCCCAGCGAGAACCCGACCGCGGGCACCTGCTGCCCGAGGAAGCGACCGATCATGCCGTCGTACCGCCCGCCGCCGCCGAGCGAGTATGCGACAGACGGGTGCGCGAGCTCGAAGATCGTGCCGGTGTAATACCCCATGCCGCGCACGAGGAACGGGTCGAAGACGAGCGGGATGTCGGACTGACCACGCCCCGCGGCGACGGCCTCGCCGATGCCGACCAGGTGCTCGATCAGTTCGGCCGGGGCGCCGTCGGGCAGCGCCTTGCGGATCTGACGCTCCCCGAACGGGTTGTACTCCATCGTCTGCGGCCGACGCAGGAAAGCGTCGAAGGCGTCGGCGGCAGCGGTCGAGGCACTGCGCTCATGCAGCTCGGCGGCGACTCCCTCCGGACCGATCTTGTCGAGCTTGTCGATCGTGATGAGCACGCCGGGACGCTCCTCGGCGGTGAACCCGAAGGAGTCCAGCATCCAGTCCAGAACGCGTCGGTCGTTGATCCGCACGGTCGCGCCCTCGAGACCCAGGGCGTCGACCGCGTCGAGCGAGGCGACCATCAGCTCGGCCTCGGCACGAGACGAGTCGTCTCCCATGATGTCGATGTCGCACTGCACGAACTGCCGGTAGCGTCCCTTCTGCGGGCGCTCCGCACGCCAGACCGGACCGATCTGGATCGAGCGGAAGACGGTGGGCAGCTGACCGCGGTTGCTCGCGTAGAAACGGGCGAGCGGCACGGTGAGGTCGTAGCGGAGGCCGAGGTCCGAGAGCGCGGCGGGGTCGTCGGCCGCCGCACGGATCGCGTCGGCGTCGAGTCCGCGCCGCAGGATGTTGTACGAGAGCTTCTCGTTGTCTCCGCCGATCCCGGCATGCAGGCGTTCGTAGTCCTCGACCACGGGAGTCTCGATCTCGTCGAATCCGTGCGCGAGGTAGCGCTCGCGGATGACGGAGAGCACGCGCTCACGGCGGGCCTTGTCGGCGGGGAGGATGTCGCGCATGCCGCGCGGCGGGTTCACAGTAGCCACGCGTCCATCTTCCCAGGTCGGGCACCCCGGCCGTGCGTCAGGAGCCGGCTTCGGCCGCCCGGACGTCGTCTTCGAGCGCGCGGAGCCGTTCGCGCAGTGCACGTTCCGCGTCCCAGCCCTCGGCGCGCGCGGTCGCCACGAGCGCGAGCAGTGCCTCACCGAGGTCGGCTTCGGATGCCGGGGACACTGCCGTCGAAACCGGCGCGACCGTCACACCGACACCGGCTGCGCGACCGACGAGCTTCTGGGCGAGCGCGAGTGCCGGCATCCCCCGCGGCACGCCGTCGAGCACGCTGCGGCGGGTCCGCTTCTCCGCGGCCTTCGCCGCGTTCCAGTGCACCAGCACCTGCTCGGGCGTCTCGGCCACCTCTCCCGCGAAGACGTGCGGATGCCGGCGCATCATCTTCTCGGTCAGGGTGCGCGCCACGTCGTCGATGTCGAACGGGTCCTCCGGATCCTGCGCCGCGATCGCCGCGTGGAACAGCACCTGCCACAGCAGGTCTCCGAGCTCTTCGCGGAGGTCGTCGCGGGTGCCGGACTCGACGGCGTCGATCACCTCGTGCGACTCCTCGATCAGATACGGCACGAGGTCGCGGTGCGTGATCTGCTGCGACCACACGCAGCGGTCGCGGACCGCGTGCATGGTGTCGGCGGCGGTGCGGAGCGGGTCTTCCCCGTCAGCACGGGACTCAGACTCGGGCTGCGAGTTCACGCGACCTCCTTCGGTCGGTCCGGATCCGGCTCCGCGCTCACGACGAGGCGGATGCGACCCGACGGTACCAGCGTGCCCGCAGCGACACGATGAACCCGGAGAGGACGAGCGCGATCAGCGAGCCCACGAGCACACCGAGGATCGCCTGGTCGCGGATGCCGCCGTCGCTCGCGAAGGCGAGGTTGGCCAGGAGGAGCGAGACCGTGAAGCCGATACCGCCGAGCGCACCGGCCGCGAGGATGTCGGCGAACGGCAACGCAGGATCTGCGCCCTTCGGACGGATGCGCATCGCGATCCAGCCGAACAGCGAGATGCCGATGATCTTGCCGACGGGCAGCGCCACCACGATCGCCCAGAACGCGGGTGACAGCTGCGTGATCGACACCGCGGGGATCACGACGAACGCCGCGACGAAGGCGAAGACGGGGAGGATCACGCCGTTCACGGTCGGCTCCAGCGCGTGCCGCGTGCGGCCCGCGGGGACCGGCGACATGACGAGCCCGAGCAGCACCCCGGCGATCGTCGCATGGATGCCGGAGGAGGCGACGAGACCCCAGGTGATGACACCCACCACGACCATGGCGACCGCGATGAGCGGGTGCCCCTTCGCGTGCAGGACACGGCTGAGCGCCCAGAACACGGCGACACCCACGACCGCGAGGCCCAGCAGCAACCACTGCACGTCGTCGGCGAAGAGCACCGCGATGAAGATGATGCCGATGATGTCGTCGAGGATCGCCAGGGCGAGGAGGAATACCCGAACGCGCGAGGGCAGCCCCTTGCCGAACATCGCCAGCACCCCGAGAGCGAAGGCGATGTCGGTCGCCGTCGGGATCGGCCAGCCCGACGACGTGGAGCTGTCACCGCCGGCGATCAGCAGATACACCGCGATCGGGACGAGCACCCCGCCGCCCGCGGCGATCGCCGGCTGCACGGCCTTGCGCGGCGAATCGAGCTCGCCGTGCGTGAGTTCGTGACGCAGCTCGATCGCGACGACGAGGAAGAAGATCGCGAGGAGGCCGTCGGACACCCAATGCGAGATCGACAGATCGAGCGCGGTGCCCGGCACCGCGATGTGGAAGTCGAGGAAAGCCGCCAACCCGTCGTGCGTCGGCAGGTTCGCGAGCAGCAGGCCGAGGCCGGCGGCGACGAGAAGAAGGACGGCGGGGAACTGCTGACCGCGGAGGGGGTTCGCTGAGATGCGCATCCCCTCCATCGTAGGTCGCCGGGATATCGCCGCGCCCGCGGTCTCGCTGCGTCGCTCCGGCGCCGGGCGTCATGCGTGCAGGACACCCCCACCGCCCGGGATACTCTCGAAGGGTGACCCCCGCACACTCTTTCTCCGAGCCCACGAACACCGAGGCGATCCGTGTGATCGGCCGATTCGAAGCCAGTAGCGGCACGCCGGATGCGATGCGCACCGATGTCAGGATGCTCGGGCAGCTGCTCGGGCAGGTGCTGCGCGAAGCCGGCGGCGACGATCTCTTCGAAGACGTCGAGCGTCTGCGACTCGCCACGATCCAGGCGTATGACCAGGAGACACCCGACGCGTTCGAGCGTGCCGCGGCGATCGCCGAGTCGTTCACGATCGCCAGGGCCGACGAGGTCGCCCGGGCCTTCACCTGCTATTTCCACCTCGTGAACCTGGCCGAGGAACACCAGCGCGTTCGCGTGCTGCGTGAGCGCGCCGGACAGCCGGGACGGGAGGATGCCGCCGACACCGTCGCGACCGCCTATGCCCGCCTGCGCAGCGAGGTCGGCGACGAAGAAGCCCGCCGCCGCCTGGACGGCCTCCGCTTCCACCCGGTCTTCACCGCGCACCCGACCGAGGCCCGCCGCCGCGCCGTCTCCTCGAGCATCCGCCGCCTGTCCGAACTGCTGACCCAGCACGATGCGGCGAGCGCGGGTGGCTCCGAGGAGCACCGCGCCCGCCGTCGGATGCTGGAGGAGATCGACACGCTCTGGCGCACCGCGCCGCTGCGGTCGCAGAAGCCTTCCCCGACGGACGAGGTCCGCACCGTGATGGGCGTGTTCGACGAGACGCTCTTCACGACCGTGCCCCACGTGTACCGCCGCATCGACGACGCTCTGCGTGGCGAGGACTCCGGATCCAGCGCCCCTGTGGTGCCCGCGTTCGTGCGCATCGGCTCCTGGGTCGGCGGCGACCGCGACGGCAACCCGTTCGTCACGGCCTCCGTGACGCGTGAGGCCTCGCAGATCGCGGCCGACCACGTCCTGCGCGGCCTCGAGCGCGCGCTCGACCGCATCGGCCGGACCCTCACGCTGTCCGCCGACGACACCCCGCCGAACGCCGAGGTCGTCGCCCTATGGGACCGTTTCGCCGCGGCAGAGCCGGAACTCGCCGCCGAACTCGCGGCCCGCTCCCCCGATGAGCCCCACCGCCGCGTGCTGCTCGTCCTGTCCCGACGGGTCGCCGCGACTCGCCACGGCGACTCGACCCAGGATTACTCGCGTCCTGAGGAACTTCTCGCGGACCTGCGGGCCGTGCAGTCCTCGCTCGCGGAGGCCGGCGCGAAGCGTCATGCCTTCGGCGGCGTGCAGCACCTGATCTGGCAGGTCGAGACCTACGGCTTCCACCTCACCGAGCTCGAGGTGCGTCAGCACTCGCAGGTGCATGCGAAAGCCCTGGCGGAGCTCGACGCGGGCGAGGCCATCAGCGCCCAGACCGAGGAGGTGCTGGAGGTGTTCCGCGCGATCGCGGACATCCAGCGCGACCGCGGCCTGCGGGCGGCCGGACGCTACGTCGTCTCGTTCACCCAGGCCGCCTCCGACCTCGCCAACGTGCACCGTCTCGCCCGGTACGCACTCGGTGACGACGCACCGGTGCTCGACGTGGTGCCGCTGTTCGAGACGTTCGCCGACCTTCAGGCAGCGCCCGGAATCCTGGCCGAGGCCGTGACCTTCCCGGAGTTCCGCGAGCGCATGGCCGCCACCGGCAACCGCCTCGAGGTCATGCTCGGATACTCGGACTCGTCGAAGGATGTCGGCCCCGTCGCCGCGAACCTCGCCCTGTACGAGGCGCAGGAGAAGATCGCGCGCTGGGCGCAGGAGTCCGAGATCGAGCTGACGCTCTTCCATGGTCGCGGTGGCGCCCTCGGGCGCGGCGGCGGCCCCGCCAACTCGGCGATCCTCGCGCAGCCGCCGCACTCGGTCGACGGTCGATTCAAGCTCACCGAGCAGGGTGAGGTCATCTTCGCGCGCTATGGCGAGCCGGCCATCGCGATGCGGCACATCGACCAGGTCGCCGCCGCCACGCTGCTCGCGTCGTCCCCCACCGAGGAGGAGCGCACCAGTCGCGCGGCCGAGCGCTACGCGGAGGTCGCCTCGGTCATGGACGCCGCCTCCCGCGAGCGCTTCTTCTCGCTCGTGAAGGCCGATGGATTCGCGCCCTGGTTCGCCACGGTCACCCCGATGGAGGAGATCGGGCTGCTCGCGCTCGGCTCCCGCCCGGCGCGCCGCGGACTGTCCGTCGAGTCGCTCGAGGATCTGCGGGCCATCCCGTGGGTGTTCGCGTGGACGCAGGCGCGCATCAACCTCGCCGGCTGGTTCGGTCTCGGCACCGCCCTGGACGCCGTCGGCGATGAGGAGCTGCTCGTCGAGGCGTACCGCGAGTGGCCGCTGCTTCGCACCATGATCGACAACGTCGCGATGAGCCTCGCCAAGACGGACGAGCGCATCGCGCGGCAGTACCTGGCACTGGGCGACCGCGATGATCTGGCACAGCTCGTCCTCGACGAACTCGCGATCACGCGGCGCTGGGTGATCCGGCTCACCGGCGGCGAGCGCCTGCTGGAGAACAAGCCGGTTCTGCAGCGGGCTGTGCAGCTGCGCAGCCCCTACGTCGACGCTCTCTCGCTGCTGCAGCTGCGCGCGCTGCGGGCGCTGCGCTCGGCGAGCGACGAGCCCACCGGCTCGGGCGCCGATGCCGAACAGCAGCGTCTGCTCCTGCTCTCGGTCAGCGGCGTCGCCGCCGGCCTTCAGAACACCGGGTGACCGAGATACCGTCCGGCCGGGTGCGCGATCCGCATTCGGCCGGCCGCTAGAGTGAAACCTCCGCCGACTCCGGCGATGCCTCACGCGACACGATCGCCTGCACCACAATCCCCCATCAGAAAGTCCCTTCCGCGTGACCGCTACGACTCCCGCCGACTTCCATCCGCTCGCCGCCTCCGTGCAGCCCGTGTTCGACACGGTGCTGTCCCGCAGCCCGCACGAGCCGGAGTTCCACCAGGCCGTCCACGAGGTGCTGCACTCGATCGCCCCTGTCCTGGAGCGACGCCCGGAATACGTCGACGGCGGGATCCTCGAGCGGCTCGTCGAACCCGAGCGGCAGATCCTCTTCCGCGTGCCGTGGATCGACGACGCCGGCAAGCTGCAGGTCAACCGCGGCTACCGCATCCAGTTCTCCTCTGTGCTCGGCCCGTACAAGGGCGGACTGCGCTTCCACCCCTCGGTGAACCTGTCGATCATCAAGTTCCTCGGCTTCGAGCAGATCTTCAAGAACGCACTCACCGGTCAGGGCATCGGCGGCGGCAAGGGCGGGTCCGACTTCGACCCGCACGGCAAGTCCGACGCCGCGGTCATGCGCTTCTGCCAGTCGTTCATGAACGAGCTCTACCGCCACCTGGGCGAGCACACCGACGTCCCCGCGGGCGACATCGGCGTCGGCGGCCGCGAGATCGGCTACCTCTTCGGCCAGTACCGCAAGGTCACCAACCGCCACGAGTCGGGCATGTTCACCGGCAAGGGCACCGGCTGGGGCGGCGCCGAGGTACGCACCGAAGCGACCGGATACGGGGCGGTGTTCTTCGCGCAGGAGATGCTCGCCGTGCACAACGACTCCCTGACCGGCAAGCGCGTCGGCATCTCGGGCTCGGGCAACGTCGCGATCTACGCGATCCAGAAAGCCACCCAGCTCGGCGCGACCGCCGTCACGGCCTCCGACTCGTCCGGCTACGTCGTCGACGACGCCGGCATCGACGTCGACCTGCTCCGTCAGCTCAAGGAGGTCGAGCGCGCCCGCATCGTCGAGTACGCCAACCGTCGTCCGAGCGCGCGCTTCGTCGAAGGCGGCAGCGTCTGGGAGGTCCCGGTCGACATCGCCGTCCCCTCCGCCACGCAGAACGAGGTCAGCCTCGCGGATGCCGAGGCCCTGATCGCGAACGGCGTGCGCGCCGTCTCCGAGGGCGCGAACATGCCGTGCGTGCCCGACGCCGTCGAGGCCTTCCAGAAGGCGGGCGTGCTGTTCGCCCCCGGCAAGGCAGCGAACGCCGGCGGTGTCGCGACCTCGGCGCTCGAGATGAGCCAGAACGCCTCGCGTCAGCGCTGGACCTTCGCCGACAGCGAGAACAAGCTGCGCGAGATCATGGCGGACATCCACGACGCCGCGTTCGACGCCGCAGAGCGCCACGACGTCGGCGGCGACTACGTGGCCGGAGCCAACATCGCGGGCTTCGAGCGCGTCGCCGCCGCGATGCTCGCCCAGGGCGTCATCTGATCCGAACGACATGAGGCCGGGCATCCGCAGGGGTGCCCGGCCTCGTCGTCTCCGCGGCGTCTCAGTCCATGATCTCGCGGTCGTTGGCGTGTCGGGCGAGCGAGCTGCCGTAGCGCTCGGTGAGCTGCACCATCAGGTCGGGGGTGTCTCGGTCGACGCCGAACACGTGACCGGGGAAGTCGAGCTCGGGCTGCGCCGCCGCGATCTCCTGATCCCGGTCGGGTGAGAGCAGCTGCACCGGGTCGCCGACGGCCACCCACCCGATCGGGACCACCGTGCCCTCGGGCAGCACGGCGCGGCGGTGCACGATCGCGTTGACCCGCACCTCGCAGCGCGCCCCCACGAGAGCACCGTTGAAGACGCGGGCGCCGGAGGCGAAGAAGACCTCCTCACCCACCGTCGCCCCGGCGATGCTCGCCAGCGTTCCGATGAGGGTGTGCGCGCCGACATGGACCGCATTGGCCGCGGTGGCACGGATCAGCGCGTTCTCCATCACGATCACGTTCTCGCCGAGGGTGATCGGGCCGCCCTCCGCCGTGATGACGGCGCCGTGCAGCACCTGACAGCCCGGCCCCACCTCCACATCGCCGGAGACCACGGCGGTGGGGGCGATGACGGCGGTGTCATGGATGCGGGGGCGAGCCCCGAGGTGCTCGTACAACATGCGGCCAGACTAGTCCCGCCGCAGCCGTGAGAGCAGCCACCGCACGTTACTCGACTTTGGCGGGCTCCGGGAAGATCGCGGTGAACAGCTGCTCGACCCATTCGAGAAGCTGTGCGTCGGGCAGCGGCTCGAGCCCCACGCCCACAGCGGCGGGAACCGTGGGCATCGGCACGACCAGCGCCTCTCCCCCGGCCACGAGCTTCGCCTTCGGATACAACCGCTGCAGCCGTACCTTGATCGAGTCCTCGAGCCGCGCCGGTGCGATGCGCAGGTTCGAGCCCATGACCACCACGTCGGTCAGCCCGGCGCGCGCAGCCCGACGACGCAGTCGCGAGATCGCCAGCAGTCCCTCGACCTCTTCCGGCGGCGTGCCGTAGCGGTCGACGAGCTCCTCGATCACGAGATCGATGGCCCCGTCCTTCGCTGTGGCCGCCGACGCCGCCGACAGCTTCTGGTACGCCTCGAGACGCAGCCGCTCGCTGTCGATGTAGTACTCGGGGATGCGCGCATCGAGGGGAAGCTCGAGCCGCAGCTCCTGCCCGGTCTCGACCTCGTCGCCGCGGAACGTCGCCACCGCCTCGCCGATCATCCGCAGATACAGGTCGAATCCGACGCCGGCGATGTGTCCGGCCTGCTCCGCACCGAGCATGTTGCCCGCGCCGCGGAGCTCGAGGTCCTTCAGCGCGACCTGCATGCCCGAGCCGAGCTCGTTGTTGACCGCGATCGTCTGCAGCCGGTCGGCGGCGGTCTCGGAGAGCGGCTTCATCTCGTCGTAGAGGAAGTACGCGTACGCCCGCTCACGCCCTCGCCCGACCCGACCGCGGAGCTGGTGCAGCTGGCTGAGGCCGTACTTGTCGGCGCGGTCGATGATGATCGTGTTCGCGTTCGAGATGTCGAGGCCGGTCTCGATGATCGTGGTCGAGACGAGCACGTCGAACTTGCGCTCCCAGAAGTCGTCGACGACCTGCTCCAGTTGGTGCTCACCCAACTGCCCGTGGGCGACGGCGATGCGCGCTTCGGGCACGAGCTCCGCCAACTGCGCCGCGACGCGCTGAATCGACTGCACGCGGTTGTGCACGAAGAAGACCTGCCCCTCGCGCAGGATCTCGCGCCGGATGGCCGCGGCGATCTGCTTGTCGCTGCGGGGGCCGACGAACGACAGGATCGGATGCCTGTCCTCGGGCGGCGTCGCGAGCGTGGACATCTCGCGGATGCCCGTGACCGCCATCTCCAGCGTGCGCGGGATGGGGGTGGCGCTCATGGCGAGGATGTCGACGTTGGTCTTCAGCTTCTTCAGCGCGTCCTTGTGCTCGACGCCGAACCGCTGCTCCTCGTCGATGATCATCAGGCCGAGATCCTTGAAGATGACCCCTTCCGTGAGGATGCGGTGGGTGCCGATGATCATGTCGACCGACCCCTCCAGCAGCCCCTGGAGCGTGAGCCGGACTTCCTTGTCGGTCTGGAAGCGCGACAGCGCGCGCACCTTGACCGGGAAACCGGCGAAGCGCTCGGTGAACGTCTCCATGTGCTGCTTCACCAGGAGCGTCGTCGGCACGAGCATCGCGACCTGCTTGCCGTCCTGGATCGC
The DNA here is from genome assembly GCF_000708325.1 of Microbacterium sp. Cr-K20. Lineage (NCBI taxonomy): Bacteria > Bacillati > Actinomycetota > Actinomycetes > Micrococcales > Microbacteriaceae > Microbacterium > Microbacterium sp. Cr-K20. The sequence goes on from NZ_JARE01000060.1 coordinate 99,969, forward strand.
CTTGAACGCCGCGCGCACGGCGACCTCGGTCTTGCCGAAGCCGACGTCGCCGGAGAGCAGCCGGTCCATCGGGATCGGCCGCTCCATGTCGGCCTTGATCTCGTCGATGGTCTGCAACTGGTCCTGCGTCTCCGCGAACGGGAACGCCTCCTCCAACTCGCGCTGCCAAGGCGTGTCCGGGCCGAAGGCATGGCCTTTGGCGCTCATGCGCGCGGAGTACAGCTTCACGAGCTCGACGGCGATGTCGCGCACCGCCTTGCGGGCCTTGCCCTTGGCCTGCGACCAGTCGCTGCCGCCCATCTTCGACAGGGTCGGGGCCTCGCCGCCGACGTACTTCGAGAGGGAGTCGAGCTGATCCGTCGGCACATACAGCTTGTCGCCCGGGTAGCCGCGCTTGGAGGGGGCGTATTCGAGGATGAGATAGTCGCGCACGGACTTGGTCGCGTTGCGGCCACCGGTGGACACCTCACGCTGGGTCATCTCGACGAACCGTCCGATGCCGTGCGTGGCGTGCACCACGAAGTCGCCCTGCTTCAGCTGCAAGGGGTCGACGACGTTCTTGCGCCGCGAGGCGAGCTTCTTGACGACCCGCTGGTCGCCACCGATCGTGCGTCCGTAGAACTCGTTGTCGGTGAGGACGGCGAGCTTCGCCTCCGGCACCTGGAATCCGGCTTCGACGGACCCCATGACCAGGGTCGCGACACCGGCCTCGGGCGCATCCGTGAGACTCTCGACGACTCGGGCCGCGAGGCCGCGATCGGACAGCACATCGCGTGCACGGTCGACCAGGCCGCTTCCGGCTGCGATCACCACGACGCGCCAGCCGTCGGTGACCTTGGCCTCGACGAACGAGATCGCCCCGTCGACGTTGCCGTGGAACGACGGGATGATGGCGGCACCGAGGGTGGCGGCATCCGTGTCGGAAGCCGCGTCGCCGTCGCCGACGCTGATGCCGAAGGGGCTCAGCTGCCACCAGACGCCACCCCGGTCGCGCACGACCTCGCGCAGTTCGGCGACCGTGAGGAAGTCGCCGGCCCCGAGGTCGATGGGCGCCGACGCACCAGAGGTGGCCGCGCTCCAGGCGGCATCGAGGAACTCGCGGTTGGTGTCACCCAGCGTGATCGCACGCGCGGTGGAGCGGTCGGGATCGACGACGGCCGTCGCGGCCCCCGCCGGCAGATACTCGGCCAGGGACTTCAGCGGCCCCGCGACCGCAGGCAGGAGCGATTCCATGCCCTCGACCGGGATGCCCTCGGACATCTTCTCGAGCATCCCTCTGATCGCCGGGAAGCCCTCGATCAGCTCCCGCGCGCGATCGCGGACATCGGCGGTCAGCAGCAGCTCGCGGCTCGGCGGCAGGTCGACGCCGGGCACGTCGCCGGGGAGCGAGCGCTGATCGGCGACGGAGAAGGCGCGGATCTGGTCGATCTCGTCGCCGAAGAACTCGATGCGGAACGGGTGCTCCGAGACGGGAGGGAAGACATCGAGGATGCCGCCGCGCACGGCGAACTCGCCACGGCGGGAGACCATGTCGACACGGGAGTATGCCCGCTCCACGAGCTGCTCGACCACGCGGTCGAGCTCGTTGCCCCTGCTGCCGACGGAGAGTTCGAGCGGCGCGATCTCCCCGAGGTTGCCCGCGATCGGCTGCAGCGCCGCGCGCACGGAAGCGACGATCACGAGCGGGTGGTCACCGGACCACTCCGCGATGCGGCGCAGTGTCTGCAGGCGCTGGCCCACCGTGTCGACGCTGGGGCTCAGGCGCTCGTGCGGCAGCGTCTCCCAGGCCGGGAACGTCAGGATGTCGGCCGTGGGCAGGTAGGCATGCATCGCCAGCGCCAGGCTCTCGGCGCGGCGCCCGGTGGGGACGACCGCGAGGAGGGCGGGAGGATGCCCCGCCGCCGCGCGCTTGCCGAGCAGGCCGGCGAGCGCCGGCGCATCGAGCCCGTCGACCAGACCGAGGTCGGCATCGGTGTGCGCCCACTGCAGAGCGTCACGGTACAGAGACGCCTCTTCCAAGGCGCGCAGAATCCCCGGAACAGTCACCGGACAAGACTAGTCGCGCCCGCCGACACTCCGGCCCGCCCGCTCGTTTCGAGGGGGCTCACCTCAATAGGCTGTCGGGATGGAATCCGTCGCCCTGTCCACCGAACGTCTCGTCCTGCATGCACCGACGGAGGCGGACATCGATGCGATCACGGAGGCGTGCCAGGATCCGGAGATCGCGCGCTGGACGACCGTTCCGAGCCCGTACAACCGCGAGGATGCCGAGCACTTCGTGCGTCTCGTCGCGGGGTCGTGGGCCGACGGCTCGGAGGCCGTCTGGGGCATGTACGCCGGCGACGAGCTCGTGGGCATGATCGGTCTGCACGGCATCGCCACCCACGTCACGGGTGGGGCCGCCGAGCTCGGGTACTGGGTGACCCCGGCCGCTCGGGGCAAGGGTCATCTCGCGGAAGCGGCACGCGCCGTGATCGACTGGGGTTTCACCGAGCTCGGGCTCGTCCGCATCCGCTGGCAGGCCGTCGCCGGGAACGTCCCTTCGGCGCGGGCCGCCCGCGCGCTCGGCTTCCGCTATGAAGGCCTGCAGCGCCAGGCGCTCACGAGCCCGCGTGGCCGCGACGACGGCTGGATCGCCGGCCTGCTGCACGATGACGACCGCACGCCGGTGGACTGGCCGATCCTCTGAGGAGTGAGCACCGGGTGACAGTGTCGGCGGCCGATGACAGGATGAGGGCATGCCGGAGATGCCGGAAGTCCAGGGCCTGACCACGTTCCTCGCCGACCGCGCCGTGGGGCGCACGATCACCCGCGCCAGCGTCGCGGCGATCGCCGCGTTGAAGACCTACGATCCGCCGATCACCGCGTTGCAGGGCACCACGATCACGGCGGCCGCCCGGCTCGGCAAGTTCGTCGTGCTGTCCTGCGGCGACGAGCTGCACCTCGTGTTCCACCTCGCGAAGGCGGGGTGGCTGCGTTGGTACGAGACGCTGCCGACGACGCTCATCAAACCCGGCAAGTCGCCGATCGCTCTGCGCATCGCGCTCGACGACGACAGCGGTTTCGACCTGACCGAGGCCGGAACGAAGAAGTCGCTCGCCGTCTACGTCGTCCGCGACCCGCAGGAGGTGCCGGGCATCGAGCGGCTCGGGCCCGACCCGCTCGACTCCGCCTTCGACCGCGACGCCTTCGCCGCGCTGCTGGAGGACCGGCGGATGCAGATCAAGGGGCTGCTGCGCGACCAGGCGGTGATCGCGGGGATCGGCAACGCCTACTCCGACGAGATCCTGCACGCCGCCCGGATGTCGCCGTACGCGATCGCCGGGAAGCTCGACGATGCCGAGATCGACCGCCTGTTCGACGCGATGCGCGAGACGCTGACCGAAGCGGTCGCCGAGGCATCGGGCAAGCCGCCCGCCGACCTCAAGGATGCCAAGCGCCGCGGGATGCAGGTGCATGCGCGTCGCGGCGAGACGTGCCCCGTCTGCGGCGACACCGTCCGCAGCGTGTTCTTCGCCGACCGCTCGCTCGAGTACTGCCCCACCTGCCAGACCGGCGGCAAGGTGCTCGCCGACCGCCGTCTCTCTCGACTGCTGAAGTGATCGCGGCCCTGCCGGTCCATGTCTTGGAATGAAATGCGCGCAGGTGCGTTGAGTACACTCAGAGCAACAACGTGCTCCGGGGTCGGTGGGAATCCGAACCGGCGGTGACAGTCCGCGAGCGTCTCGAGAGATCGGGATGCCGATCCGGTGGAATTCCGGGACCGACGGTGATGCGAGGGAGACCTCGCTAGTCCGGAAGGGAGGCAGCACGAGACGCATGCGTGCGTCCGTTCCGCCATCCCTGTCTGACCCCGGAGCCTCAGAGGAGGACGACGGATGGCAGTGAACGCGGCAGAGCGCAGCGCGATGGATCGCGCGCTCCAGCTCGCCACGCGCGGACCCCGTGGGGCGAACCCGCAGGTCGGCGCGGTCATCCTCTCCCCCGATGGCACGGTCCTCGCCGAGGGCTGGCATCACGGAGCAGGCACCCCGCACGCCGAGGTCGACGCGCTGTCGAAGCTCGCACCGGGCGATGCCCGCGGCGCCACCGCCGTCGTGACGCTCGAGCCCTGCAACCACACCGGCCGCACCGGGCCCTGCGCCGTCGCGCTCATCGAGGCAGGTGTCGCGCGGGTCGTGTACGCCCTCGACGATCCCGGCGCCGAATCGGGAGGCGGAGCGGACCGCCTGCGCGCCGCCGGCGTCGACGTCGAATCGGGTGAGCAGGCAGACGCCGCGCACGCGCTCATCGAGGGCTGGCTCATGGCGCAGCGGTTGGGACGCCCGCACATCACGGTCAAATGGGCGCAGAGCCTCGACGGCCGCGCTGCCGCTGCCGACGGCTCGAGCCAGTGGATCACCGGGCCTGCCGCGCGCGCCGACG